>NZ_JBPSDN010000011.1:88386-154241 GCF_052036135.1 Gordonia marina | reverse complement strand
CGCTGCGGCTCGAGCAGCGACCCGGGCACGGGTGTGGGCGTTGGCCGGTCCTGCTGCTCCGAACCACGGGATTTCGGCGAAGAACCCACTGGTCATCGACCTCGACGCAACCCTGGTCACCGCACACTCGGACAAGCAGTCAGCGGCGGGAAACTACAAGGGCGGCTACGGTTTTCATCCGATGACCGCGTTCATCGACCACGGGCCCGGCGCGACCGGAGAAGCCGGAACGATCCTGCTACGACCAGGCAATGCCGGATCGAACACCGCCACCGACCACATCACCACCACCCAGCAGTCGTTGGCGCAGATCCCCGACCTACCACCGCGTCCCGGCCGCAAGATCCTGATCCGTACCGACTCGGCCGGCGCCACTCACGACTTCCTCGACTACCTGCACAAACAGCGAGTCTCGTACTCGGTCGGATTCGGTCTCGATGCCCGGTTGGGTGAGATCATCGACCGACTCCCGAAGAAGGCATGGACTCCGGCCTACAACAGCGACCGCGAGCAGCGAGACGGCGCCGACGTCGCCGAGTTGACCGGAGTGATCGACCTGTCGGGGTGGCCGCCGGGGATGCGGGTGATCGTGCGGCGGGAGAAACCCCATCCCGGTGCACAGCTGCGGATCACTGACCGCAACGGGTGGCGATTGACCGCGTTCGCCACGAATACCACGCGCGGGCAGCTGGCTGATCTGGAACTACGGCACCGCCGACGCGCCCGGTGCGAGGATCGGATCCGGCAGGGCAAAGACTGCGGGCTGTTGAACCTTCCGTTGTTCTCGTTCGCGCAGAACCAGGTGTGGACCTCGATCGTAGCGTTGGCGATCGATCTGAACGCGTGGATGCAGATGCTGGCGTTGACCAGCACTGATGCCCGCACGTGGGAGTTGAAGACATTGCGTCTTCGGTTGTTCGCGATCGCGGCTCGGATCGCTCGGCACGCCCGTCAGCGACGGCTGCGGTTCGATGCCCGTGCCAAGTACACCGGTCTGCTGATCGCCGGGCTCGATCGTCTCGACGGCTACCCGAACAGCACGTGACCAGCGTGTCCTGACGTATCCGAACGACCTGAAAGACACCCTCCGGGCCCGTGAAACCCGGCCGTGATCCGGCGGCAACCGGCCAGCCTGTCGTACCCGAACCGCAAAATCAGCCCTGCCGCAATCAATCCGAACCGCTCAGGCAGGGATAGGCACCGGATGAAAGATCGAGGTTAGTGCCGACCACCCAACGTGAGGTTTGAAGTAGTCGGCGTTTCCGTCATGACGGAATCCCGGGAGCAGCGTCATTTGCTTCACCGATGACTCGGAATACTGCAGCACGTGCTCTACGTTTCCCGCCCACTTGCGGCTCGCCCCACCCTTGTGGTGCGGCGCCCACGGTGCAATCTCCGAGTCTCCGCCGATTCGGAGCACCGATACTTCGTGCCAGAACCGGAAGAATCGTACGTTATCCCCTGTTGAAATGCCCGCAATCGCGTCGAAACGGTCTCCGACGCTGTCGTAAGTTGCGAAGACCCGACGCAAGTTTTCACTAAGCCAGTAGACGATCGGAGAGCCCGGGATACCCGCGAAGTCCTCACCCGATGCGAGGTGGAAGCCGGCATCCTGCGTTCGCTCCAGGAGCGCGGTGTGCAAATCCCGCTCCTTGCGTTCTGATCCGAGGGGCGTGAGGCGGATGAACGGCGCGCGCCGCCTTCGTGCGTTGGCCATCGACAGTACAAATGCGGCATTGGCGCCGAAGATGTCGGGGTGATTGGACACGTCTCTCAGATGGACGAACGAGCCGAAGGCGTGGCCGTCAAGCAGACGCAGCCTCAATGACTCGAACGACTTGATGGACATCCAGGTGTCGCCGATGACGACGGCAAGCAGTCCACGCCTGTCGGCGAGCTCGATCCCACGGACAACGAAAGCCCCGTAGAGGTCCTGCTTGACGTCCGTGTACTGGTCCTTCATGAACTGTGCGTGCGGCGGGCTCACAAGAACTCGTTTCGGCGAGCGTGCAGACGTGCAACGTCTCGTCCCTGTACTTCTGTGACCCTCCGGATGGCTACCCCGATGGCTACCCCCACCGCGGGCGCGGCCGAGCCCCTACCGTGGATCCATGTCGAGACTCAAGCAGCGCAACAAGGGAACGGGGTCGGTCTACCAGAACTCGCGAGGGCAATGGGTCGCCTCGATCGAGGCTGGGTGGACGGTACGCGGCGGGCGGCGTCGGATCACGATGAAGGCGCGCACGGAGGCTGAAGTTCGAAAGCGGCTCGCGGAGGCGCACCAGCGGATTGCCGCCGAAGGCCACATCGCCCCGGCCTTCGGCAGCACGACGGTCAAGCGATGGGCCGACCGGTGGCTCGAAGAGCGACAGCGCGTCGTCCGGCCTGGCACGTATGTCTCGGACCGGTCTGGAGTGAATCGCTGGATTGTGCCGACTATCGGGCACCTGCGCCTTGATGCCCTCGTGCCCGCTGATGTCCGGAAGGTGACGGCGGCGCAGGAAGATGCTGGTCTCGCGCTCTCGACGATGCAGCGCACATACGCGGTCCTTGGCAAGATCCTCTCCGACGCGGTCGCCGAGGGATATCGGGTCCCGCAGAACGTCCGAGAGGCTGGCAGCCCGGGTGCAGGGCGCTCTCCAAGACAATCGCTGAGTGTTGCGGCGGCCGTGAGAATCCTCGGTGTGGCGACTCAACGCCCAGACGCTTCACGATGGGTGGCGGCGCTCGTGGAAGGTCTGCGGCCAGCCGAAGCGCTGGGGCTGACGTGGGACATGGTGGACCTTGACGCCGAGACGATGACACTTGCCTGGCAGCTCAAAGCGCTGCCATATGTCGAGTCCAGGCGACCCGAGAGTGGGTTCCGGGTTCCCCGCGGCTTCGAATCCAGGCAGATCCACGGTGCCTACCACCTGGTCCGGCCGAAGACCCGCGCGGGGAGCCGCGTCATCCCGCTGGTGCCGTGGCTCACTGAATCACTGAGAGCCTGGGAAGACTGCGCGCCATCGTCTCCATGTGGGCTCGTCTGGCCGCGCGACGACGGCCGCCCCAGATCTGCCGAACTGGACCGCCGCGAATGGTACGAGATCGCCGAGAAGGCAGACGTGACGGTCACTCTCCCGGATGGCAGTAGTCGAAGGCCGCTCCTGTACGAGGCGCGTCATACGGCGGCCACACTGCTACTGGCGAACGGGATCGACGAGACCACGATCAAAGCCGTGCTCGGGCATTCATCGGTGCTGAGTACGCAGTCGTACCTGCACACCGATGACGAGAGAACTCGAGCGGCGCTCGCCGTGTCTGCGAAGACCGTCGGACTCTGCCAGTAGTCTGGGGAGAATCACTTCGGCTACCCCAATGGCTACCCTCGCGCCCGATGGCGGTGCCAGCCGATGCCTCGTCAACCCTCGTAAGGAACCCTGTTGAAGACGCTTGAACAGACTGTTGCGCAGCATCGAGATGAGTGGGCGGCCCGCTCGCGCGCTCAGCAGCAGTTGGAGATCGAGAACAACGAGGCCGTCGCTCGGCTTTATGGACTCGAAGACGAAGTGCCTTCGCATGTTCCGCTCGAACGAGTGTCCCTCACCAACAACTCCGCGTTCCGGTGGCCGAACAAGACGCCTGCGGAGCGCGACACTCTGTTCACGGAGTCGGCCATCGTCGATCTCGTCTCGTATGCCGTCGGCTGCATGTTCGGTCGCTACAGTCTCGACGAGCCTGGACTGATCCTCGCCGATCAAGGCGCGACGCTAGAGGACTACTTTGCGCGGATTCCCTCTCCCACGTTCGTGCCGGACGTCGACAACGTGATCCCGTTCGTCGACGACGGCTGGTTCGAGGACGACATCGTCGAAGGCTTCCGCACGTTCTTGAAGGTCGCGTTCGGCGCGGAGCACTTCGAGGCGAACCTGCGGTTCGTGGAGGAGTCGCTGGGTGTCAAGACGCTGCGCGACTACTTCATCACCAAGTCGGGTAGGTCGAAGTTCTACGACGATCACGTGAAGCGCTACAAGAAGCGCCCGATCTACTGGATGTTCTCCAGCCCCAAGGGCTCGTTCAATGCGTTGATCTACCTGCATCGCTACACGCCGTCCACGGTCTCGACCGTGCTCAACGAGTACCTGCGGGAATATGAGAACAAGCTGCAGAAGGCTCTCGAACGGGCAGAAGCAGCGGCTGCCGGCGGAGCGTCGGCGAAGGATCAGAAGGAAGCCGACCGGCTGCGGAAAGTGCTGGCCGAGCTGCGCGACTATGAGCACGACGTGCTTTACCCGCTCGCCACCCAGCAGGTTGAGATCGACCTCGATGACGGCGTGAAAGTGAACTACCCGAAGTTCTACCCGGCCGTGAAGAAGATCCCAGGGTTGGACGCCGCTGATGAGTGACTGCGAGCGGTGGCATGACTGAGCTGGAACAGCGGGGTGAGTCCGGGGATCTGTTCGATCGAGTGTCCGAGCTGATCGAGCAGGCTCGCACGACGGTCGCCGCGCAAGCGAACTCGGTCCTGACGATGATGAACTGGCAGATCGGTCACCTCATCGATTCCGAAGTGCTCGGCCAGCAGCGTGCCGGGTACGCAGAGGAGATTGTGGCCAGGCTGTCGCCACAATTGACGAAGCGCTACGGACGAGGCTTTGACAAGTCGAGTCTCTACCGGATGGTCCGGTTCTCGCAGTCCTTCCCCGATCGCAGGATTGTGGCCACGCTGGGGCAACAATTGAGTTGGAGTCACTTCAAGGTGCTTCTGCCTGTGTACTCGGATGAGGCGAGGGAATTCTACATTCGCCAGGCGCTCGAGGCTCGACTAAGCGTTCGCGCTCTGCGGGACTTGATCGGGCGACAAGGATTTGAACGTCGCGAGATCGCCAACGCGCAGACCCCCGGCGGATCAGCGGTACCACTGGATACTTTCAGTGATCCGTACTTTCTCGACTTCTTAGGGCTCGCGGACTCCTACGCCGAGCGCGATCTCGAAGCCGCGCTCATTCGCGATATGGAGGCGTTCCTCCTTGAGGTTGGCAACGGGTGGACCTTTGTCGCTCGTCAGAAGCGGATGACGATCGATAACGATGACTTCCGTCTCGACCTGTTGTTCTATTCGCGCCCACTGCACCGCCTGATCGCCGTGGAACTCAAGGTCGGGCAGTTCACGCCCGCGCACGAAGGGCAGATGAAACTCTACCTGAAGTGGCTCGACCGGTATGAGCGCCGCAGCGATGAAGAAGCGCCTCTGGGTCTGATCCTGTGCACCGAGACTTCTCGGGAACAGATCGAACTACTGGAGATGCACAAGGACGGCATCGTCGTGGCCGAGTACTGGACCACTCTGCCGCCCAAAGAGGAGCTGCAGCGGCGGATCTCGCAAATCTACCGGGCTGCGCAAGAACGAGTCGCGCGTCGTGCACTCGGTCCGGCCCGTGACGACGAGGACAACGAATGAGTAAGACGCCCACGATCACCGACCACCTCGCGAATCGTTTCGACTCCACACGCATCGTCGTCTGGCACGACCCTGAGGGTGGTTACGCAGCTGAGCTGGACACGCTCGCGCCGGACAACGTGGCAGTACTGCGGGTCGCTGACAACGAGTTCGCGATCAAACACCAGGTGCTGCGCGAAGAGCCGGGGGCGAAGTTCCTGATCTACCGCTCGGACAAGGTGCCCGAGGGCGTCGGAAACTGGTTGCTCGACATCGAGTTGGCCTACGGTCCGGTATTCACCGCCGATCGCAACGCGTTGGTGCGGGCCGATCTGGGACTCACGGCACTGGGTTCCGACGAATTGATCGCCCGACACCCATCGTTCTTCGACGACGCGAAGTTGGTGGCCAGACTCAAGGCGCTGCCACTGGCCGGCGACGACTTGACGGTGGTGCAGGCGCAGATGTGCGCCGTGCTCCTCGGTCAGAGAGAGCATAGCTTCTCCGAGCTCACCCGAACGCTACTGATACAGCACGCTGACGACGACACGTCCGGATTCGACGCGCTCGCCCATCATGGCCTCGCGGACTTCTATTGGGCCGGCGCCTCCGGAATCTACGGGTTCACCTCGCAGGCACAGACATTCGCGGGCCTGGTGCTCTGGATGTTCCAGAGCGCCGTTGGCGGATTCGACGTCGTGGAGTCGAACAAGGTCCGGAACCTGGCGCTCGACTTCCGCGGCTTCCGTGATTCCAAGCGCAGCAGTAGCGCGATGAAATCGCTTGCCCGTACCGCCGAACGCAACCTCGACTACGCCGACGGCGTCGGTGAGATCGATTGGGATACCCTGCGAGACACGGACCTCTTCGAGGCCAGCGAGCGCGAGGTGATCCGACGGCTGGTGGCCGGGATCAGCACCAAGACGATGCCGTACCGCGATATCGTCGATGCGATCAGTGCCCGGCGCCGCGACAGTTTCTGGTTCGACGACTACTCGACCCTGTACGAGGCGCTCAGCGCTGCGGCCGAGCTGCTTCCGGCGATCAGGAAGGCTGAGCTCCAGATCACTGACTTCGACGAGGGTTTGACACGGTATCGCGACGAGTGGTTCCGCATCGACCAGCGCTATCGACAGTTCACCCACGCGTACATGACCGCGGAGTTCAAGCAACCGATCGACGAGCTGGCCGATCTGATCGAGAGGGCCTATGTCACCGATTTCGTCGCGCCACTCGGGGTGGCGTGGCAGCAGCAGGTCGGTGCGGTCGCGCAGTGGAGCAGCTTAGGTCTGACCTCGCAAACGTCGTTCTACAGCCACTACATCGCTCCCATCCTCACCGGCCGCAAGAAAGCCGTCGTGGTCGTCTCCGACGCACTCCGCTACGAGGTAGCCGACGAACTGAGCAACAGAATCCGTGGTGAGAACAAGTTCTCCGCGTCCATCGACGCGATGCTCGGCGTGCTGCCGTCGTACACCCAACTCGGGATGGCGGCACTGCTCCCGCACACCACGCTGGCACATTCACCGGACGGCGATCCGGTACTGGTCGACGGGCAGAGATCCGATGGCACCGCAAACCGCAGTAGAGTCCTCAGCACGGTGGGCGGTGCGGCGATCCAGGCGCGAGATTTTCTCGAGATGAAGCCGACCGATCGCCGTGAGCTGTATTCGTCGAATCAGGTGCTCTACGTGTATCACGACACGGTCGACGCGACCGGCGACAAAGCCGTCTCCGAGGCCCGAACATTCACGGCGGCAGCAGAGGCGATCCGCGAGCTGATCGACATCGTCAAGAAGCTCGCGAGTGCGAACGCGACGAACATCCTCGTCACGGCCGACCACGGGTTCCTCTACCAGCGGTCCAAGTTGGCCGAGCAGTTCAACCTCACGGCGACGCCGCAGGGCGAACAGATCGTGGCGTCCAAGCGGCGCTACGTATTGGGGCGAGGGTTGAAGCCGGACCCTGCCTTCACCACATTCCGGCCCGACCAAGTGGGACTGTCGAGTGATCTGGAAGTGCAGATCCCGAACTCGATCCAGCGGATCGTGCAGCCCGGAGCCGGATATCAGTTCGTGCACGGCGGAGCGTCGCTGCAGGAGATCGTGGTGCCGGTGGTCCAGATCAACAAGAGTCGCAGCGACACGGTCGAGCGTGTGAATGTCGACATCCACCCCGAGTCGGACAGAATCACGACCGGGCAGATCGTCGTCAAACTGTACCAGTCGGCCAAGGTGGAGCCGCATAAGCCGGCGAGGCGCCTGCGTGCCGGCCTCTACTTCGGAGACACGTTGATCTCCGATGAGCAGGAGATGATCTTCGATTCGAGTAGTGATGCAGGACGCGACCGATTCCAAAGTGTCACACTGCTTCTCGGTAAGGCGGCGGACGAGGCCAACAACCACAGCGTCGAGTTCCGGCTCTCTGAGCCGATCGAGGGCACCGACCAGTGGAAGAAGTACAAGACGGCCCCGTACACGATCAAGCGGGCCTTCGCGAGCGATGACGGATGGGATTTCTGATGAGCGACCAACTCGACCTGACCGAAGCGGCACTCACCGAGCAGGCGCCTGACGACGGCGCGGTAAGCGCCGTGGCGCAGCCCACTGTGCTCGACCGCAAGATTAACACGCACTTTCCGGGAGCGGTGGTGCGCAAGGATCTGGTCAAGGCGGTCAAAGGCAACGCGATCGTTCCGTCGTACGTGTTGGAGTACTTGCTCGGGCAGTTCGCCGCGACCGACGATGAGGCGACGATCCAGGAGGGCATCGAGAAGGTGCGCCGGATCCTCGCCGAACACTACGTGCATCGCAATGAATCGGAACTGGTGAAGTCGAAGATCCGGGAGAAGGGTCGCTTCCGGATCATCGACCGAGTCAGTGTGACGCTGAACGAGAAGGACGACGTCTATCAGGCATCATTCGCGAATCTCGGCATCAACGGGGTACTCGTGGAGCCGAACACGGTGAACGCGAATCAGAAACTTCTGGTGGGTGGCGTGTGGTGTTTGTGTGACATTGAATACTTCCATAGTGACGACTCCCGCGTGGTGCCCTGGATTCTGGGGCGATTGCAGCCGATTCAGATGTCGAATTTCGACTACGAAGGCTACCTCGGCGGCCGGGCCGCGTTCACCACCGACGAGTGGACCGACCTGCTGATCCAGTCGATCGGATTCAACCCGGAGATGTTCGGGCGACGCGCGAAGCTGCTTCAGCTGACTCGGTTGATCCCGTTCGTTGAACGCAACTACAACCTCGTCGAGCTCGGACCGAAGGGAACCGGCAAGTCGCACATCTACTCGGAGTTCTCACCCCACGGCATGCTGATCTCCGGCGGAGAGATCACCGTGCCGAAACTGTTCGTGAACAACGCTAACGGGAAGATCGGGCTCCTCGGCTACTGGGATGTCGTCGCGTTCGATGAGTTCGCCGGTAAGAAGAAGCGCACCGACAAGGCGCTGGTCGACATCATGAAGAACTACATGGCGAACAAGTCGTTCTCCCGTGGCGTCGAGACACTGGGTGCGGAGGCATCGATGGTGTTCGTCGGCAACACCTCGCACACCGTGCCGTACATGCTCAAACACTCGGACCTCTTCGACGAGCTCCCCGAGAGCTACCACGACTCGGCCTACCTCGATAGGCTGCACTTCTACATTCCGGGCTGGGAAGTCGACACGATCCGCGGTGAGATGTTCTCCAGCGGATACGGTTTCGTCGTCGACTACATCGCCGAAGTTCTCAAATCGATGCGAAACCTCGACTACTCCGACCGCTACCAGCAGCACTTCACCCTCGGCTCCGACATCTCCACCCGCGACCGTGACGGAATCCACAAGACTTTCTCTGGCCTGATGAAGCTGCTCTACCCGCACGAACAAGCCACGGCCGAGGAGGTCGAGGAGATATTGCGCTTCGCGATCGAAGGCCGCAAGCGAGTCAAGGACCAGATTCTGCGCATGGACGACACCATGGCTGCGGTGAACTTCGGCTACCGATCACTCGCGGGTGACTGGACAGCAGTCACTACCTTGGAGGAAGACGAGTACCCCGGGTACTACCATCGTGGCCGTCCCGGCGCCGAGCGCAGTGACGAGGAGTCCGTCGATCGGCCCGACCCCACGCCGGGCGCGACCGGTCCGGAGACACGCGCGGCGTCAGTTCCGACTGAGGAGGCACTCTTCCAGGGGCACCGGGATTTCGTCGAGAATCAGCGCGGAATATCGTATGACACTCTCTTCTTGCCGTACCTGCGAGGCGCAACCGAGATCGAGTTGCACGACCCGTACATCCGGATGGGCCATCAGGGCCGGAATCTCGTCGAGTTGTTGGCTCTGATCGCTTCGGCCAAAGACCCCGCCGATGAGGTGACGTTCAGACTATTCACCGTGCTCGAAGCCGACGTCGGATATCAGAAGAAGCAGTTGCAGATGCTCGGCCAGATCATCCAAGGGGCCGCTCAGCAGGGCATCAAGGTCGAGGTGGCTAAAGATCCTGGCGGTCACGATCGTTGGATCCGCACGGATAACGGATGGCGAATCAACCTCGGCCGTGGCCTCGACATCTTTCAGAAGGAAGAAGGTGGCTGGTTCGACTTCGGTAGTGCGCGCCAAGAATACCGGCAGGTGAGAGCATTCGGGGTGACATACATTCGGGAAGCGTCCCGGTCTTCCGGATCTGAGTCGTCTTGAGCATGGATTCACCAACCCGGCCGCGAACGCAAGGTCGAGAAGTTCACCGCGTGACTGGCGCTTCCGGATCGTTCTCGGCCTGCGGAAGGCGCGGGGAGGTCGTCGGCGCGCGTATCATCGACCGGTGACGGCGCCGGGATCGTGCGCCGCGATTCTTTGAGGAGTGATGCCCACGTGGCCGAAGCGATCGGACTAGGAATGCCCGCCGTGCCCGCAGTCCTTGCGCCGCGGCGCGCGACCCGCCAATTCATGGTTGGCAAGGTGGGCGTCGGCAGCGACTCGCCGATCTCCGTGCAGTCGATGTGCACCACCAAGACGCACGACGTCAACGCGACGCTGCAGCAGATCGCGCAGCTCACCGCATCGGGCTGCGACATCGTCCGGGTGGCCTGCCCGCGGCAGGAGGACGCCGATGCGCTCGCCGAGATCGCCCGGCATTCGCAGATCCCGGTGATCGCCGATATCCACTTCCAGCCCAAGTACATCTTCGCCGCGATCGACGCCGGCTGCGCCGCGGTCCGCGTGAACCCCGGCAACATCAAGGAGTTCGACGGCCGCGTCAAGGAGGTCGCCAAGGCGGCCGGCGAGGCCGGTATCCCGATCCGTATCGGCGTGAACGCGGGTTCCCTGGATCCGCGCCTGCTCAAGAAGTACGGCAAGGCCACCCCGGAGGCGCTCGTCGAGTCGGCGCTGTGGGAGGCGAGCCTGTTCGAGGAGCACGGCTTCGGCGACATCAAGATCTCGGTCAAGCACAACGATCCGGTGATCATGGTCGAGGCGTACCGGCAGCTGGCCGCCCAGTGCGACTACCCGCTGCATCTCGGCGTCACCGAGGCCGGGCCGTCGTTCCAGGGGACCATCAAGTCGGCGGTGGCGTTCGGCGCCCTGCTGTCGGATGGCATCGGCGACACCATCCGCGTCTCGCTGTCGGCGCCGCCGGCCGAGGAGATCAAGGTCGGCGATGCGATCCTGCAGTCGCTCAACCTGCGTCCCCGCAAACTCGAGATCGTCTCGTGCCCGTCGTGCGGCCGCGCCCAGGTGGACGTCTACAAGCTGGCCAACGAGGTGACCGCCGGCCTGGAGGGTATGGAGGTGCCGCTGCGGGTGGCGGTGATGGGCTGCGTGGTCAACGGTCCCGGTGAGGCCCGCGAGGCCGACCTCGGGGTGGCTTCCGGCAACGGCAAGGGCCAGATCTTCGTCAAGGGCGAGGTGATCAAGACCGTGCCCGAGGCGCTGATCGTGGAGACCTTGATCGAAGAAGCGATGCGGATCGCCGAGGAGACGGGGGAGACTGGAAGCGGTGCCCCGGTGGTGACGGTCAGCTGACGCCGCCGGAGGCGCCGACCGCGGCGAGACGAGGAGGTGAGCATGCTCGGACTGCTGCGTGACCGGCCGCTCGGCTCCCGCGATGCCGCGGCCGTCGCCCGGGCGCTCGCGGCCGACCCGGTGGTCAACTGCATGATCGCGGCCCGCGTCGAGGCCTTCGGCCTGGCGCCCCGCTTCCTGGGCGGGGAATTGTGGACCGCGTCGCGCCCGGAGGACTCGCTGTGCTTCTCCGGGGCCAATCTGATGCCGACCGCGGCCACCGGCACCCAGCTCGACACCTTCGCCGAGCGCGCGCTGTCGGTCCCCCGGCAGTGCACGTCCGTCGTCGGCCCGCAGCCGCTCGCGCTCGGCCTGTGGGACCGGGTCGCCGCGAACTGGGGCACGCCCCGCGAGATCCGCGACTGCCAGCCGCTGCTGGCGCTCGACGAGGCGCCGTCGTGCCCGATCGACCGCCAGGTCCGGCTGGTGACGCTCGACGACCTCGACGTCTACTTCCCGGCGGCCGTGGAGATGTTCATCGGCGAGGTCGGTGTGGATCCGCGCGGCGGCGACGAGGGCCGGTCGTACCGGCGGCGCCTGGCCTCGCTGATCTCGGCCCGCCGGGTGTACGCCCGGTTCGACGGCCCGCGCGTGGTGTTCAAGGCCGAGATCGGGTCGATGTCCCGCGGTGTCGGGCAGATCCAGGGCGTGTGGGTGGACCCGGAGTTCCGCGGGCGCGGATACGGTGCGGCCGGTACCGCCACCGTCGTCGCGGCGCTCGCCCGCCAGGGCCGCGTCGCGAGCCTGTACGTGAACGGCTACAACACCGCCGCGCGCGAGACCTATCGGCGCGTCGGCTTCGAACAGGTCGGCACCTTCGCGACGGTGCTCATCGATTGATCCCCGGCGCCCTCTAGGATCGGGTGTCGATGAGACTCTTGCGCGCGGTGATCGGGGTGCTCACCCTCGCACTGCTGTCGACGCTGCTCGCCTGCGCCACCGACGACGACGGCCCGCGCGGCGTCGCCGACCGCTTTCTCCACGACTTCTCCGCGCGCGACTACGCGGCCGCGGCGAAGCTGACCACCGATCCGGCGCGCGCCGAGAGCGCGCTCGCGTCCGCGTGGAGCGGCCTGGACGCGGAGAGCATGTCCGCCCGCGCCGGCCGGGTGCGCCTGGACCGGGACATCGCCGACGTCGACGTCACCTACACGTGGAAGCTCCCCGGGCGGCGGGAGTGGAGCTATCCGGCGACGCTCACCATGGGCCGCAGCGACACCGGCTGGGCGGTGCGGTGGGCGTCGACCGACATCCATCCCGAGCTGGGCGCCGACCAGCGGCTGTCGCTGGCCACCTTCGCCCCGCCCCGCGCCGCGGTGAACGAATCCGACGGCAGCGAGGTGATGGGCACCGGGACCGTCGTCGCGATCTCGTTCGACGCGAAGCAGGCCGCCGAACACGGCTCGGTGATCGACTCGGCGAGCCGCCTGACCACGGTCCTCGGACCGCTGATCCCCGGCCTGACCGCGCAGGGCATCGCCGAGAAGGCCACCGCCTCGAACGATCCGCTGCCGATCGGGCGGATCCCCGGCGCCGACTTCGACCGGCTGCGCGACCGACTGGCCGTGCCCGGGGTCGTCACACAGGAAGAAGCGATCCTGCAGGCCCGGGACCCGAACTTCGCGACCGCGGTGCTCGACCAGGTGAAGACGCGGGTCGCCGACGACGTCGGCGGCACCTCCGGCTGGCGGGTGTCGGTGCTCAATCCGAACGGTCTGGTCGCCGACGTGTTGACCGACCATCCGGCGACGCCGGCGCCGGCCGTCTCCCTGACGCTCTCGCGCACCGCGCAGAACGCCGCCCAGCAGGCGGTGGACGCGGTCGGGAAGCAGACCATGATGGTCGTGATGCAGGCCTCGACCGGGAAACTGCTGGCCATCGCGCAGAATCCGGCCGCCGACCGTGGCGGCCTGCTCGCGACGATGGGCACGTACCCGCCGGGCTCGACGTTCAAGATGGTCACCTCGTCGGCGGCGATGGCGTCCGGTCTGGCCGCTCCGGACACGATCGTGCCGTGCCCCGGCGAGATCCAGATCGGGCCGCGCCTGATCCCCAACTACGACCGGTTCTCCCTCGGTCCGGTGCCCCTGCTGCGGGCCTTCGCCAACTCGTGCAACACCTCGTTCGCCGAGCTGGCGAGCCGGATGGGCCCCTCGGACCTCCCGCACGCGGCCGCCGCAATGGGGCTCGGCGCGCAGTACGACATCGCGGGCATCGACGCGAAGTCGGGTTCGGTGCCGATCGAGCCGGACCTGGTGCGCCGTTCCGAGGACGGCTTCGGCCAGGGCACCGTCCTGGCGACGCCACTGGGCATGGCGCTGGTCGCGGCCACCGCGGCGACCGGCCGGCCCCCGGTGCCGATCCTCATCAACGGCAGGCCCACCAAGGTGGTCGGACCGCGGCCCACGCTCGACGCGAAGGTCTACGACCAGCTGCGGCCGATGATGCGCGCCGTGGTCACCGAGGGCACCGCGACCTCGATCGCCGGATCGGGGCCGGTCTTCGGCAAGACCGGCGAGGCGGAGGTCGACGGCGGTTCGCACGCCTGGTTCGCCGGCTACCGCGGCGACCTCGCCTTCGCGACACTGATCGTCCTCGGCGGCGACTCCACCAACGCCGTCAACGTGACGCGCGACTTCTTCAACTTGCTGCCACCCGGCTACTGAGCACATAGGGGTTTCTACTCAAATCCGCTCGGCGGTCTGGCCCCGGCCGGATCGGTGGCCTATCGTCAGCACGGCGCCCGGGTGCGCGGCGCCCGGCACCGACATGAACGACGAAGGGGAATCCCACATGAGTGGACCGAATCCGTACGGCCAGAACCCGAACCAGCCGGGCTACGGCCAGCAGCCGCCCCAGGGGCCGCCTCCCGGCCACCGGCCGCCGCCCGGATACGGCCCGCCGCCGCAGGGATACGCCGGTCCGCCGCAGCAGGCGTACCCCGGCCCGCCGCAGCAGGGCTACCCCGGCCCGGCTCCGCAGGGATACCCGCAGGCCCCGCAGGGATACCCGCAGCCGCAGCAGGGACACCCGCAGCAGGGGTACCCGCAGCAGGGACATCCGCAGCCGCCGGCCGGCCCCGCCTTGGGTGCGGGCCTCGGCAAGCTCACCATGATCGCCCTGTGGGTGGTGGTCGGCGCCGGCGCGCTGACGTTCATCGCGAGCTTCCTGCCGTGGGTGTCGGTGGGCGACAAGTCGTACCTCGGCATCTCCGGCGACGCCGACAGCGACGGCGTGTGGACCCTGATCCTGGGTCTGCTCGGCGCGGCCGCCGGCGGTGCGGCGCTCTTCCTCACCGTCAAGCAGAAGTTCCTGCCGCTGATCGCCGGCGGCGTGGCGGCGCTGTTCGGTCTCATCGTGGTGATCGTGACCGCCAACGACATCTCCGACGTCGGCGACGCGCGGGACGCCGCCAAGCAGTCGGTGAGCCAGTACGGCGACCTCAGCAAGTACGGCATCGACGTCGGCGCGGCGATGCCGCACATCTCGACCGGTTTCGGTCTGTGGCTCGCGCTGTTCGGCGGTGTGCTGCTGCTCCTGGCCGGAGCGGGCGCGATCGTCGCCGCGCAGTTCGTGGAGAAGGGGAAGTAGTCAGCCGCGGTCGGGCGTGATCAGCAGTTCGCCGGTCTCCGGGTGCGTGATGACGCGCACCGGGTGGTCGTAGGTATCGGCGAGCAGCCGCGCGGTCATGGTCTCGGCGACCGGCCCGACGGCCAGCAGCCGCCCGTCCTTCATCACCGCGACGCGGTCGGCGTAGGCCGCGGCCAGCGACAGGTCGTGCACCACCAGCACGATGGTGACGCCGGCCGCGGCGCGGTCGCGCAGGATCCTCAGGACCTGCTCGGTGTGGCCGATGTCGAGGGCCGCGGTCGGCTCGTCGAGCAGCAGGACCGGCGTGTCTTGGGCGAGTGCCCGGGCCAGGGACACCCGGGCCTGCTGGCCGCCGGACAGCTGCGGGAAGGGCCGGTCGATGAGATCGGTGATCTCGCAGGCGTCGATCGCGGCGGCGATCAGCTCGGCCGAACGCGTCGCCTCCGGGGTGCGCAGCCACGGGTAGCGGCCCAGTTCCACCACCTCGCGCACGGTGAACGGGGTGTCGATCCGGTTGGTCTGGGTCACCAGGGTGCGGTGGCGTGCCAGTTCCCGGGTCGCGAACTCGTGCAGGGGCCGGTCGTCGAGCAGCACCCGTCCGTCGTCGGCCGTCCGGATCCCGGCGAGGATCGACAGCAGCGTCGACTTGCCGCAGCCGTTCGGCCCGACCAGGGCGAGCAGTTCACCCGGCCGGGCGGTCAGGCTCACCCCGTGCAGGACGGGCCGGCCGCCGAGAGCCACGTGTACGTCGTCGGCGACGAGGGTGCCGGCGGTCGGAGCGCTGGTGGTCATGGGGCGTCACCATCCCGTCTTCGCGCTGCGGCGCAGCAGGAGGAAGAACACCGGCCCGCCGATCAGCGAGGTCAGCATGCCCAGCGGGAGTTCGCCCGAGGTGAGGGTGCGGGCCGCGAGGTCGGCCGCCGCGACGAACAGGGCGCCGCCGACGACGGACGCCGGCAGCAGCAGCCGGTGCCGCGGCCCGACCAGCAGGCGCATGGCGTGCGGCACGATCAGCCCGACGAACATCACGATGCCGGTGAAGGCCACCGCGGCGGCGGTGAGGATCGCCACCAGCACGATCACCTGGCGGCGGACCAGTTCCACGTTGACGCCGAGTGCGGACGCGCCGACGTCGCCGAGGGCCAGCAGATCGAGCTTGTCGACGAGTACCGCCGACGCCGCGACCCCGGCGACCACGAGCGGGGCCACCACCTGCACCTGCGTCCAGGTGACCGCGCCGGCCAGCGAGCCGAGCTGCCAGAAGACGATCTGTTCGCGGCTGGCGGTGGAGGCCACGGTCGTGAGGTAGGCGATGATGCCGAGGGCGAAGGCGTTCACCGCGATGCCGGTGAGCACGATCATCACCACCGAGGTCGCGCCGTCGCGCATGGACAGCACGTACACGGCGATCGTGGTGATCAGGCCGAACAGCGCGGCGACCCCGGCCACCGCCCAGCCGTTGGCGCTGGCGCCGCTGACCACGAACATCAGGCACGCGCCCACCGCGGCCCCCGAGGAGACACCGATGATGCCGGGCTCGGCGAGCGGATTGGCCAGGGCACCCTGCAGCAGGCAGCCCGCGGTACCGAGGGCCGCGCCCACCAGCACGCCGAGCACGATGCGCGGGAACCGGGAGACCCACAGCGCGTTCTCGCCCTGCTGGTCGGCCGGCAGCGGACCCAGGTCCAGATGCCAGTGGTGCGCGATGGAGCCCAGGACCTCGGCGGGGGAGACGTGCACCTGCCCGGTACCCGCGGAGACGACGACCACCACGCCGAGCAGCACGAGTGTCCCGGCGATCACCCAGATGCCGCGGCGCCGATGGGCGGGTGCGGGGAGGCCGCTCATCGATAGATCGCCTTTCCGAGGGATTGCAGGATCAGCCCGGTGTCCGGGCCGAACGCGAGGATCTGCGTCTCGTCCATCGCGATGATGCGCTTGGCCTTCCCGGCCCGGGTCCCGGCGACCGCGGGGAGCTGCGCCACCTTGTCCAGGCCGCCGACGGACTCGGCGCCCTGCGTCATCACCAGGATCACCTCGGGATCGATGCGCAGCAGCGACTCGGTGCTGACGGTGCTGAACGCCGCCGTGAGCCCGCCCGCGGTCCCGGCGTCGCGGGCCCCGAGGTTCTCGATCAGGTCGTCGGCGCCGGAATCCGGCCCGGCGAGCAGGATCAACCGGTCGCCGCGGATGTAGAGGAAGGCGATGATCGGGTCGCCGGTCGGATCGGGGAGCGACCGGCGCGCCTGCGTGATCTCCCGCTGCGTCCGCTCGGTGAGCTTCTGCCCGGCCTCGGGGGCGCCCAGCGCGCCGGCGACGGCCGTGATCAGCGCGCCGGTCCCGGCGACGCTGCGCTCGTCGGTGAACTCGACGACGTGGATCTGCGCCTCTCGCAGCTGGTCCAGCACCCCGTTCGGGCTCGACGTCCGGTCCGCGAGCACGATCGTCGGGTGCTGTGCCAGCACCTTCTCCACGTTGATCGAATGCCCGGCGTCGGTCACCACGGGCAGCCCCTGCGCGGCCGGGAACGTCGTCGACCGGTCGCGTCCCACGGCGTGCGATCCGAGGCCCAGCGCCCAGACGATCGCGCCGAGTGTGCCGTTGCGGTCCAGGGCGATGATCCGGTCGGCCTGCGGCCCGGCCGCGGGATCGTTCTCGACCGGCACCGGATCCGCGTGCGGCAGCGTCGCGATCCGCTCACCGTCGCGCAGGTGGGCCGACGACGGGTCGCGGCCGGCGTTGACGTCGATCGGCGCCGTCGTGCAGCCGGCGGTGAGCAGGGCGACCAGCGCGACCAGCGTCAGCACCGCCTGGCGGGAAAACGGCACGGGGTGTCCTTAAGGGTTGGCTTACTTCACTTCCACTGTATCGGTCGCGGCGGGGAGCGAATCGGAGCCTCCCGGCCGGGTCCGTAGACTGGGGAGCCATGACGGTTCGTGCACCCCTGACTCCCGGCGTGGTCTCGCCGACCCTGCCGGTTCCCGACGTGATCGCCCGCCCGGAGTACGTCTGGAAGGCGGAGGCGCAGGAGGGCCACGAGCCCTGGGTGCAGACCCCGGAGACCATCGAGAAGATGCGGGTGGCCGGGAAGATCGCGGCGAACGCGCTCGCCGAGGCCGGCCGTGCCGTCGCCCCCGGTGTGACGACCGATCAGCTCGACCGCATCGCGCACGACTACATGATCGACCACGGCGCCTATCCGTCGACGCTCGGCTACCGCGGCTTCCCCAAGTCGTGCTGCACCTCGCTCAACGAAGTGATCTGCCACGGCATCCCCGACTCCACCGTCATCCAGGACGGCGACATCGTGAACATCGACGTCACCGCCTACATCGACGGCGTGCACGGTGACACCAACGCCACCTTCCTGGCCGGTGACGTGAGCCAGGAGCACCGCGACCTGGTCGAGCGCACCCGCATCGCCACCGAGCGCGCCATCAAGGCCGTCAAGCCGGGCCGCGAGCTCAACGTGATCGGCCGCGTGATCGAGGCCTACGCGAGCCGCTTCGGCTATCACGTGGTCCGCGACTTCACCGGTCACGGCATCGGCGAGACCTTCCACAACGGTCTGATCGTCCTGCACTACGACGAGCCGTCGGTCGACACCGTCATCGAGCCGGGCATGGTCTTCACCATCGAGCCGATGATCAACCTCGGCGCCCTCGACTGGGAGCAGTGGGACGACGACTGGACCGTCGTCACCGTCGACCGCAAATGGACCGCGCAGTTCGAGCACACGCTGGTCGTCACCGACACCGGCGCCGAGATCCTCACGCTGCCCGACGCCTGACCGGTCAGTTCCGGTTCTGGCGCAGGAAGCCGTACAGTCCGGCGCGGTAGCCCCGCAGGTGACTGGGTTCGTCGGCATCCGGGTCCGGGGCCTGCGCGAGCGTCGTCGACGCGTAATGCCGGGCCCACGGAACGGGCAGCGCGTCGAGGTCGGCGAGGGAGTCCTCGAAGCCCTTCTGAAACAGGTCCGGGTCCAGGCAGTCGTCCAGTTCCGGGTCGATCAGCGGGAACGACGTGGGCAGGCGGGTGACCGTGCCGTACTCGGTGACGATGTCGAGTTCCCCGAAGCCGGGGTCGTGGGCGGTCATCGCTGTGCCCGCCGTTGCGCGAGACTCCGGTAGACGGTCGCCCGGCTGACGCCCAGCCGCGCGGCGATCTCCGGCACGCGCAGCCCGGCCACGCGCATCCGCTCGGCGGCGGCCACCTGGGTGTCGTCGAGGGCACGTGGGCGCCCGACCGCCGAGTCCACACGCCCGCCGCCGGTGCCGGGCCGGGTCGTGGCGGCCTCGTCGTCGAGCTCGGCCAGCGAGGCCAGCACGCCGACGATCGTCGAACCGGTGGGATCGGCGGTGTCCAGGCCCTCGCGCAGGGAGCGCAGCCCGATCCGGCGGCGGGTGAGTTCGCGGGCACTGGCCAGCACCTCGGGCGTGGTGCGCCCGAGCCGGTCGAGACCGATGATGACGGTGGTGTCGCCGGGACGCGCGTAGTCGAGGAGCGCGGTCCAGCCCGGACGTTCCACCGCCTCGTGCGCTTCGGTCTTGTCGGTGTAGATCCGCGCGGGCTCGATGCCGGCATCGGTCAGGGCGTCGATCTGCGCTTCGAGGCCGGGCGATCCGGTCCCGGTGCGGGCGTACCCGAGCCGGAACGCGGAGGCGCTCTCCTGGTCGATGGTCATGGCAGAAGAATCTATCGCAAAAGTGTCGCGAATCTGTGGGTAGGGTCGCAGAATGTAGTAAGACAGCTGAGACTGAAGGGCGGCGAACTGCGGATATATCGGTGATTCAAGGCATGAACAACGACACGCCCGGGCTGTCGCAGAAAATTATGAGACTGTCGCGAAATGGGTGAGACGAATCAGGTGGTGGCGGTGTCGAAGTGGTCGGTGAGCTCACCGACGATCCGGTCCCACAGCGGCTCGGGCAGATCGTGCGCCATGCCGTCGATCATGGCGAGTCGTGCTCCGGGGACCTCGCGAGTGATTGCGCGGGCGCCGGACGGCCGCATCAGCTTGTCGTGCGTGCCGTGCAGCACCAGGGTGGGCGCGGCGGTCCGCCGGTTGTAGCCGACGAGCGATCCGGTGCCCAGGATGGCCGCGAACTGGCGCAGCATGCCGGCCGGGTAGTAACTGCGGTCGAAGTACTCGGCCGAGTGCAGGCGGGCCACCGCGGGATCCTGCGGGTAGACGGGACTGCCGATGACGGCGCGCACCCGCGTCGTGTGCTCGATGATCTCGTCGCGGCCGGCCCCCTTGGGCGGGGGCGTGATGAGCGCCTTCATCTGCCGGGCGCCGGGCGGCGGCAGGAAGGCCTTGTTGTTGCTCGACATCACGATGGTCGCCGTTCGCGTCCGGTCGGCGTGCCTGGCCGCGAAGATCTGGGTGATCATGCCGCCCATCGAGGCGCCGACGATGTGGGCGCGGTCGATGCCGAGGTGGTCGAGCACGGCGCGGGCGTCGTCGGCCATGGCCGGCAGGCGGTACGGCGCCCCGGGCACCGGGAGACCGGCGAACGTGCGGCCGAGCTTCACCGGAAGCGGGGGACCACCGACGCGGGCGCCGTCGAGTTTGCCGCTGAGGCCGATGTCGCGGTTGTCGAAGCGGATCACCCGGTAGCCCGCGCCGGCGATCAGCCGGCAGAACTCCTCGCGCCAGAACACCATCTGGGCCCCGAGTCCCATGATCAGCAGCACTGGCGGGTCGGCGGGGTCGCCGAACTCGTCGTAATACAGCTCGATGTCGCCCGACGGCGCGGTACCGGATCGTGTGGTCATGAAGCCATCGTGGCACGGCCGACGACGAGCGTGAGTTCGCCCGGTACTACGATTTCGTAGGTTGCCTGCCTTTCGGGGGCCGGCCCGGGAACTGGGAGAATCGATGACCACGTCGGAGAACACCGCGCTGATCGAGCGCGTCGGCCACTACTACGTGATGGAGCACGAGTACCAGGTCGGGCGCGAGAAGGTTCGCGAGTACGCCCGCGCGGTGCAGGACTACCACCCGGTGCACTGGGACGAGGCGGCCGCGGCCGGCCTCGGCTACTCGGGCCTGGTGGCTCCGCTGACGTTCACGTCGATCCCGGCGATGGCCGCCAACCAGAAGCTGATGCAAGAAGTGGTGGTCGGTTACGAGACCTACGTGCAGACCGAGCAGGTCTTCGAGCAGTACCGCCCGATCGTCGTCGGCGACGTGCTGCGCACCGACGTCGAGCTCTCCTCCGTGCGGCGGATCGCCGGCAAGGACATGATCACCATCACCAACACCTTCGTCGACCAGCACGGGGAGACCGTGCACCGCATGCACACCACCGTCGTCGGCGTCTCGGCCGACGAGGTGGATCCGGGCATCTCCGCGGCCGTCGCCAAGGTGATGATGCACGACGTCGACATCCTCTCGGTGGAGGATGCGGCGGCCGACTACGTCAAGACCGTCCGGGAAGGGGAGGCGCCCGCCGATTCGACCGCTGGGGCCACCCGCGCCGTCGGGTCGCGGAACTTCGACGAACTGGCCAAGGGCGACCTGCTGCCCGAGCATCACACCGGGCTCTCCCGCGGCGACCTGGTGAACTACGCGGGCGTCTCCGGCGACGCCAATCCGATCCACTGGGACGAGTCCATCGCCAAGCTGGCCGGCCTGCCCGATGTGATCGCCCACGGCATGCTGACCATGGGCCTGGGTGCGGGCGTGATCTCCGCGTGGTCGGGTGATCCGGGCGCGGTCCGCCGCTTCGCCGTGCGCCTGTCCGCCCCGGCGATCGTGCCGGCCGACGGCCGCGGTGACATCGCGTACGGCGGCAAGGTCAAGTCGCTCGACCCCGAGACGCGCAGCGGCACGGTGATCCTCACCGCCAAGGCCAACGACAAGAAGATCTTCGGCATGGCGACCCTGGATCTGCGCTTCTCCTGATCGGCGGCCCCGCCCGGACTGCGGCCCCGCCCGATCGGCGGCTCAGCCCTCCTCGTCCGCGGCGAGAGCCGGCACCTGCCTGAGCAACTCGGCCCGGTAGCCGGACAGGCTCGCCCTCTCTTGTTCGGAGACGGCCGGGTACGCCGGGTTCAGCCCGGACAGGGCTTCGAGCAACACGGCGAACGTCGACAGGTGGCTCGCCCACTTGTGGTCGGCCGGGATCACATGCCACGGCGCGTACTCGGTGCTCGTACGGCTGAGCATCTCGCTGAACGCCTTCTGGTACTCCGGCCACAGAGCGCGCTCGGCCATGTCGGTGGCCGAGAACTTCCAGTTCTTGTCCGGGCGGTCGATGCGTTCCAGGAACCGGAGGCCCTGCTCCTCGTAGGAGACGTTGAGGAACAGCTTGACGACGGTGGTGCCGTTGTCGGTCAGGTATCGCTCCCAGTCGTTGATGTCCCGGTACCGCCGCTTCCAGAGGCCCTTGCGGTGCAGGGTCGCCGACTCCGGCCACAGCATCTCCGGGTGCACGCGCGTGACCAGCACGTTCTCATAGTGCGACCGGTTGAAGATGCCGATGCGGCCGAGTTCGGGTGTCACCAGCTGGTGCCGCCACAGGTAGCCGTGGGCGCGGTCCTGCGCGGACGGCGCCTTGAAGCTGTGGACGTCCACGCCCTCCGGATTCACGCCGGACATGACGTGCTTGATGGTGCTGTCCTTGCCCGCCGCGTCGATCGCCTGCAGCACGATCAGCAGTGAGCGATCGGCCTGCGCGTAGAACCTGTCCTGCAGCGCGAAGAGCTGCGTCTTGGCCTCCTCCAGCTGAGCGAGACCGTCGGCCTTCTTCAGGCCCTTCGGCTTGTCGCCCGTGTCGAAGTCCCGCGCGAGATCGACCGTGCTGCCCGGCTCGACCAGGGTGCGCCCCGCCAGCTTCTTCCAATTGACCGTTGCGGTCATGATGTCCTCCCTGATGAATGGATGCCTTCTCAGAGTGCCCGAACCGCGGCGCGCGGGTGCGTGGACCGGGCACGTGCCTCGGCGAGCGGCCGGTCGTCGCGCCTACAGGTGGATGCCGTAGACGTCGATCTTGCGGTACAGCGACGACCGGGCGATCCCCAGCGCCCGCGCGGCCTTCGTCCGGTTGCCGCCGTATTCGCGCAGGGCCTCGACGATGGTGTCCCGTTCGGCGGTCTCCAGGGAGGTCATCACCCGCTTGGGCGCGGAGTGGACCGAGGGCGGCAGGTCGTTCTCGGTGAGCGGGCCGGTCAGGTTGACGCGCAGCGCGTGCCGCAGCACCGTCACCAGTTCGGCGACGTTGCCGGGCCACGGGTACTTCTTGAGCGCGCGCAGCAGACCTTCGGTGAAGGCCGGCGCGCGATTCGGGGCCAGTTGGTGGGCGTGCATGCGGACGATCTCGGGAATGTCGTCGGGGTGATGCCGGAGCGCGGGGAGCTCGACGGTCATCGCGAAGCACTGGACCAGCGCGGATTCCAGGAGCGCGTCACCGCCCGGCCGCGCGGTGCCGACGATCCATCGTGCCGGATAGCGGTGCTGGTCGGCGGAGACCAGCGCGGCGATCTCGGCGTCGTCGTCCGGGGCGAGGGCGTCGATCCGCCGGAGCACTACGCTGGGGGCGCTGGAGGCGATCGCCGCGCGCACCTCGGTGACGACGGCGGGGGACGAGCAGTCGACCATCGCACAGACCGCCTGCGGATTCTTGTTGAGCTGCGCACCCCGGGCCAGGGTGGCACGACCGGCGCCGTCCTCGCCGATCAGCAGGGTGTTGGTGCCCTCCGCGGCGAGCTGCGACACCCGGGCGCGGCAGCGCGACCACTGCGGGGAACCGCCCACCGAACCGGGCAGGGCGGGGGCGCGGCCGCTCATGGCGCGCGCCGGGGTGCGAACCGCGGCGGGGGCGTGTTCCACCTCGAGGACCACTCCGGCCGACTCGCCGCCCTCCTCGATGAGGGTGCGCTTCACCTCGATCACCTGCCCGGACGGCAGGGTCAGGGTGAACTGGCGCAGCCGCGACGGCACCAGCATCGACTGCGCTTCCTCGCGGAGGAAGGCCTCGTCGATCGGGTCGAGCAGTGGGGTTCCGGCGGTGTTCGACATGAAGACGCCGCAGCTCAGCGAGTAGACCGCGGTGGTGCGGCGGCGGCAGGCGGCAACGAAGGCGTCGAGCACGGCGAGTTGCTTGGCCGAGCCGCTGGAACTGAGGGCGCTCTCGATGTCGCGGGCCGCCGACACCACGAGCTGCCGCATCATCGGGTTGGCGTGCCCGGTCTGGCAGCTGATGTCGATGATGCCCTCCAGCCGACCGGTCACCGGGTCGTGGACGGGGGCGCCCGCGCAGGTGAAGCAGCGGATCCCGGCGTTGAAGTGCTGGGTGCCGTCGATGTAGACGGGCATCCCCGTCTCGATGGCGGTGCCGACGCCGTTGGTGCCGACCGAGGCCTCGGAGTAGTCGAAACCGGGGGCGAAGCAGGCGCGGTCGAGCAGATCGCCGAGCCGTCCGTCGGCGTCGCGGCGCAGCATCACCCGGGCGTGCTCGTCGGTCAGCGCGATGCTCAGCGGCATGCCCGACAGGTCGGTGTGCAACTGATCGAGCACCGGGGACGCGCACTGGACCAGGCGCCGCTGGAAGTCGAGATCGGTGACGTACTCGATCTGCGTGATGGTCCGGTCCGGGGCGAGACCGGCCTCCCGCGATCGCCGCCACGACTGCTCGATGTATCTGGGCAGACCGATCGGGCTGGTCGCCTCACGACGATCGATACGGGTCGCGGTCATGTCGAATGCCTCCTCGGCTCCGGTTCCAGGGTTCGCGCAGAAGGAGAGTTATGTCGGTCGCACTCGCCGCCGATGGCCGATCGGGCGCCGATCCCGTCCGATCGGACGCCTCGCCCCCTGTCCGAACGGACAGCGGACGAGGCGTCGTCCATTCGGGGCGGACTCAGACCTCGGCGGCCAGCAGCTCGCCCAGGTGGGCGTCCACCTGCTCCATGTACGTCGGTGCGACGCCGAAGAGCCCGAGGTGGCCGAGGACGTCGTTGATGACGCGGAACTCGGCGTTCGGGATCAGGTCGGCCTCGGCCCGGCAGTCGGCCGGCGGGAACAGCTGATCGAGGTCGATCGGCAGGACGAAGACCTTGGCGGTGATCCGGCCGAGCGCTGCCGCCAGGTCGCCACCGGTGTGCCGCGCGACGTCGCCGCGCTGCCACGCCCAGGCCTGGGTGAGCAGGTCGTTGGGGTCCATCGCGGTGAAGACCGGCTCCAGGAAGCCCGCCAGGAACTCCTCCTTGTTCTGGAATTCGAGTGCCTTGTACACCTCCAGCTTCCAGAAGTCGCTGGACAGGCCCTTGATGGCCCAGATGTGCGACATGCGCTTGAGGCCGTCGAAGACGTCGGCGTTCGACGCGTACTCGCCGCCGTTCCAGCCCGGGTCGGACGTCATCTGTTCGCAGACCACCTGGGCGATCAGGTAGTCGTCCGGGGTGTTCTGCGCGGTGCCGGCGATCGGGGCCGCCCGCAGCACCTTCTCGGGGAATCGCACCGCCCACTCGTACGTCTGCTGGGCGCCCATCGATCCGCCGACCACCAGGGCCAGCGTGTCGATGCCGTAGTGCTCGCGCAGCAGGCGCTCCTGCGCCACCACGTCGTCGCCGATCCGGACGTGCGGGAACTTCGACATCGATAGCCCGGCGTTCGCGCCGTCGGCGTTGTGCGGCGAGGTCGACAGGCCGCTGCCGATCTGGTTGACGACGATGATGAAGTACTTCTCCGGGTTGAGCGCGTGCTCCGGGCCGATGTACACGTCCCGCCAGGTGACGTGCGTTCCGGAGAACCAGGTCGGGATCAGGATCGCGTTGTCCTTGGCCTCGTTGAGGGTGCCGTAGGTGGCGACGGCCAGTTCGCAGTCGGGGATCACCCCGCCTTCCTCGAGGGCCAGTTCACCGATGCTGATCAGGTCGTACTCGCCCTGGAATTCGGGCGTGTAGAAGGGGTTGTCGATGGCCATTGCTGGGGGTCTCCTTGGGGTCGATGTTTCGGGGATGACGTGGCGGACGCCGGGCCCGGCCGCCGGGCGGATCGGATGTGTTCCCGCTCACCATTGTGGCTCGGTGGCGGCCGGCGGCGTCTCGGATCGAGACGTTCGTGCGGCGGGCGGGCCGTGGGCGGTCAGGCGAAGCGGAAGCCGGGGTAGCCCCGGTCGGCGTTCTCGTCGGTGCGCTGCCGGAAATCGGCGGCACCCAGGTACGACAGGACGCGGCCGCGCGGTTTGCCCTCGACGTTCGCGCCGTTGTACCAGGAGTCGGTCTTGGCGATGAGGGTCGCCTGGGTCACCTCGTCGTGGTGCTGCACCCAGGCCTCCTCGCCTTCCAGCGTCGGTTCGACGACGCGGTGACCGTTCTCCTGCATGTGACCGATCAGACGGGAGATCCACTCGGTCTGCTGCTGGAGGCAGGTCGGCATGTTGCACAGGGCGGCCGACGGCGCGAGCGGGATGCCGGTGGTCAGCAGGTTCGGGTAGCCGTGCACCATGAAGCCCATGGTCGACCGGATCTCCCGGTTCCAGTCGTCGGCGAGCGACCGGCCGCCGCGGCCCTTCGGATCTAGCCGGGACAGTGCGCCGCTGCCGGCGTCGAACCCGGTCGCCATGATGATGACGTCCACCTCGTGCAGGGTGCCGTCCGCGAGCTCGATGCCCTCGGGCACGATCCGCGTGATCGGGTTGTTCCGCACGCCGATCGCCTCGACGTTGGGGCGGTGGAACACCTCGTAGTAGCCGCGCTCCAGCGGGACGCGATGGGTGCCGAAGCCGAAGTCCTCGGGCTTCGGGACCAGCAGGTCGATCAGCTTCGGGTCGCGCAGCCGCGCCCCGATCTTGGCGCGCACGAAGTCCGAGACCGCCGCGCTGACGTCGGGATCGACGAACATCGACAGGTACGACGCGATCCACAGCTTCAGCGAGCCGTCGTTGTAGCACTCTTCCAGCAGCTCGCGGCGCTCCTCCTCGGTGCGCTCGGCCCACTCCTTGGTGGTGTAGTCGTACTCGAAGCCGACCACGGTGGTCTTGACGGTGTCGCGCAGGTGCTCGAACTTGTCGTGGTAGGCCTGCACATCGGCCGTGGTGTAGTCGGGATTCTTCATCGGCAGGGTGAACTGCGGGGTTCGGACGAACACCTTGAGCAGTTCCACGTCCGGCGCGATGGTCTGGATCACCTGGATACCGGTCGCGCCGGTGCCGATCACCGCCACGCGCTTGTTGAGCAGCTGGACGCCGTCCCGCGGCCAGCGGGAGGTGTGGAAGATCTCGCCGAGGAAGGTGTCCTGGCCCTCGAACATGCTGGTCAGCGGCGCCGACAGCATGCCCGCGCACGACACCAGGAACCGCGTGTCGATGGTCTGGCCGTGGTCGGTGGTGACCGTCCAGCGGCCGGTCACCTCGTCGAACTCGGCGCTGGTGATCCGGGTGCTGAAGTCGAAGTCGTCGCGGACGCCGAGCTTGTCGGTGGCGTAGTGGAACCAGTCCTCGATCTCCGACTGGTCCGGGAACTTCTTGCTCCAGCTCCAGCCCTTGTAGAGGTCTTCGTCGAACATGTACTGGTAGATGTAACCCTCCGAGTCGAAGCGGGCGCCCGGGTACCGGTTCCAGTACCAGGTGCCGCCGACGTCGGAGGCCTCCTCGTAGCCGTGGACGTTCAGGCCGAGCTTCTTCAGCTGATAGACCTGGTACAGGCCGGCCACGCCGGCGCCGATCACCAGGGCGTCGAGGGTCTTGGTGGTTTCGCCGGATTCGGTGTCCGGGCGGACGTCCGTGACAGTCATGTGTTTTACCTCTCTGTGGCTGTGGTTCAACTCACTGACACCTAGTGTTGTGGTGCATAGCACGTTGTGGACGTCTCACTTTCGGACGCTTCTCACCGGCCGATCGACGCGCCGGTGCCCGGGGCGGACGGTCCTCGACCGTAAGGAGGAAAGACCATGTCAGAAGCACTTTCCGCGCTCGTCCCGGATGTCGCCCGGGCCCGGGCGGACACCGTGGACGGGATCGTCGCGCGGAGCGCCGCCCGGCACGGCGACCGGGTCGCGCTGCGCTTCGCGGACCGGGAGCTGACGTACGCCGCACTCGACGACGCCGTCTCCCGCGCCGCCGCGCGGATGCTCGCCCTGGGACTGACCGCCGGTGACCGCATTGCCGCCTACGGCACCAACTCCGACGCCTATGTGATCGGCTATCTGGCCGCCGCCCGCGCGGGGCTGATCCACGTGCCGATCAACTACGCGCTGACCGGCGAGGAACTGAGCTACCTGCTCGTCCAGTCCGGCGCGCGGGCCGTGCTCGTCGACCCGGCGCTGCGAGAGACCTTCGACGCGATCGCGGCGCGGACGCCCGTCGAGCAGGTGGTCGCGCTGCGCGACACCGACGACTCGCTGCTCACTCTGGCGAGCGGCGGCGACGTCCCCGAGCTCGACCCGGGGGCGGCCGACACCGACATCGTGCAGCTGCTCTACACCTCGGGCACCACGTCCAAGCCCAAGGGCGCGATGATGACGCACAGTGCGCTCATCCACGAGTACACCTCGTGCATCGTCGGACTCGATCTCGCCGCCGACGACAACCCGCTGATCTGCATGCCGCTCTACCACTCGGCCGGCATGCACGTGTTCATGCTTCCGTACCTGTCGGTGGGGGCGACGGTGACGCTGCTCCCGGTGCCGGACATCGCGGAGATCCTGCGCGTGGTGGAGCGCGACCGGATCGGCTCGCTGTTCCTGGCGCCGACGGTGTGGGTGCCGCTCGCCGGTCACCCCGATCTGGACACCCGCGACCTGTCATCACTGACCAAGGCCCAGTACGGGGCGTCGATCATGCCGGTCACCGTGCTGAACCGGCTCCGCGAACGCTTCCCGGGACTGGGCTTCTACAACTGCTTCGGGCAGTCCGAGATCGGCCCGCTGGCCACCGTTCTGCGCCCGGAGGAGCACGCCGAGCGGCCGTCGTCGGCCGGGCGCCCGGCGCTGTTCGTGCAGACCAGGGTGGTCGACGCGGACGGTGTGGACGTCGCGGACGGGGAGCCGGGGGAGGTGCTGTACCGGTCGCCGCAGCTGTGCCTGGGGTACTGGGACAACCCGGACGCCACCCGGGAGGCGTTCCGCGACGGCTGGTTCCACTCCGGCGACCTGGTGACCCGCGATGGTGCGGGCTACCTGACGGTGGTCGACCGGATCAAGGACGTGATCAACACCGGCGGCATCCTGGTGGCCTCGCGCGAGGTCGAGGACGCGGTGTACACGCACGACGCGGTCGCCGAGGTCGCGGTGATCGGCACGCCGGACGAGAAGTGGATCGAAGCGATCACCGCGGTGGTCGTGCTGCGCGCCGGCGCCGCGGTGACCGAGGACGAGCTGATCGCGCACGTGAAGGCGCGGCTCGCGCCGTTCAAGGTGCCCAAGGCCGTGCGCTTCGCCGACTCGCTGCCGCGGAATCAGAGCGGCAAGCTGCTCAAGCGCGAACTGCGCGGCGGCTGACCGGAGTCCGTCACCGGGCGTCGCGCCGGTAGTCGTGGGGCGTCAGGTTCAGCACGGTGCGGAAGTCGGCGGCCAGATGGGCGTGATCGGCGTAGCCGAGATCGGCGGCGATCCGGGCGATGGTCAGCGCGGGCTCGTCGCGCAGCCGCTGCGCGGCCTCCTGCAATCGGTAGCGGCGGATCACCGCGAGCGGTGGCACGCCGAAACCGCGCCGGGCCAGCCGTTGCACGGCCCGCACCGTGAGCCCCATCCGGTCGGCGAGCTGGTCCACCCGGATGATCTCGCGGTCACCGGCGATCAGGTCCTCCATCGCGTTCGCGAGCAGGCCGGTGTCGTCGGGCCTCGCCAGGCCGGCGCGTACCCAGTCGGCGTACACCTCGGCCGCCCGCGACGGGCCGTCCTGCTCGTCGTGCATCGCGGCGACCACGGCGGCGTGCAGTTCCGCCGCCGGGAACGGGGTCTGGGTATCGCGGAGCGCCGCCGGATCGGCGGCGGGGGAGACGTCGCGCAGGGCGAGCAGCCCGGCGGGGCGCAGCAGCGCGCCGACCGCCCACCCGCGCCCGGTCAGATCCCGGTACGACACGCCCGTCGCCGGACCGACCAGCGCCACTCCCTCGGGTTCGATCACCAGGTTCGACGCCGGGAACGGCAGTATCTCCTGGCGTGAGACCTCGCCGGCCGGCAGGTCCCAGCGGGGTATCCAGAACCAGCGGATCCGGTCGCGCAGGTCGTCCGGTGCGATCAGCCGGCGCAGCGACGGCAACCGCGCCGGATAGAGGACACCGCGTCCGTCGTCGAGATCTGCCACGGTCGCGAATCTACAAGCCCGGTGACCGGGAGCGGCCGTACGGTCGAGGCATGGAAACCCAGAACGCATCAGTACCCGTCCCCACCCGCGGCGTCACCGGGGAACACACCACGGCGGGAGTCCCGCACGGCTTCACCTCGCTGACGCCGTTCCTGGCGATTCCCGACACCGCGGCCGCGCTCGACTTCTACCAGCGCGTATTCGGGGCGCGGCTGGTGGCGTCCACCGAGTTCGACGGCGTGATCTCGCACGCCGAACTCGACTTCGGGAACGGCCGGCTCCAGCTCGGCGTCCCGTCACCCGAGTACCAGCTTGTGCCGCCGCCCACCGACGGCGTCTGCTATTCGCTGGCGCTCTACTGCGAGGACGCCGACGCGGTGGCCGAGCGAGCGGTCGCGGCCGGGGCGACGCTGCGCGAGCCGGCGATGCACTTCGTCTCCGGCGACCGGTTCGCGTCCCTGCTCGATCCGTACGGCATCCGGTGGAACGTGATGTCCCGCGTCGAGGACCTCTCCGAGGAAGAGAGCGCCCGCCGCGTCGCCGAGTGGGCCGCGCAGCAGTAGGCGGATCGCCGCCCGGCCGGCGCTACTCGCTGCTCGGTAGGACACCGCTTCGGGCGACCGCCGGGTCGGTGCATGAGGAGAGATCGAAGCAGCAGGGGCGGCGTTTGCCGTGGCGCAGCTTGTCGATCCCGACGCGGATGCGCTTCTCCCGGGTCGCCGGATTCTTCGTCGCCCCGATCCAGCGCACCCATTCCCAGCGCGCCATCGGTGTGATGGCGGCCCAGATTTCGGCGATGTCCGGGGCATCGGCCAGCGCGGCCTGGAAGTCGTCCGGAATCTCGGGTTCCGGCCAGTCCTTGGTCGGGGTGAGTTCGACGCGGAGGGTATCGCCCGTCGCGGCGTCCACCGCCTCGAGCAGCGGCGGGTCCAACCGGATCCAGTGGCCCTTCTTCCCGTCGGGCTCGACGACGGTGCCGAATCCGTGGCCGTCGAGGGTGCCGGTCGCCGCCACCTGGCCGCGGGACGGCAGCTGGGCGCTTGCCGCTGCGGGCAGGCGCAGGATCGTCCGATCGTTGACCGACTCCACCGGGGCGGTGAAGTCGACGGTCACGGCGGTTTTCGCGGGCATGGGGCTCCTCGGCGGTCGGTGCAGGTCTCCAGCCTAGGATCTCGCTAGCGAATCTGGACGGCGCTGGCGAATCTGGACGGACGGGTCAACCGGCGGCGACGATCAGCGGCACCAGCAGCTCGGCCGCGGTCCAGCCGCCGTGGTGACCCGGCATCCGGGTCTCGATCGGTTCGGCGAGGCTCCTGGTCAGCAGCACGTCCCGCCGCCCGACCGCGACCACGTCGCCGATCCGGTCGGCCACGTGCGTCGCCATCGCGGGCCCGAACCAGCCCTCGTCGATCACCTGCTCGCGGGAGGCGATGTGGGCGTCGCCGTCGAGCAGGGCCGCCCAGGCGGCGAGGACGTCCCGGGCGGCACCGGGCTCCGCGTAGACGTGCCGCACGCGCGCCTCACCACCCAGCGCGACCGTGCCCTCGGTGAACTCGGTGTCGGTGTCGAGATCGATCCGCCGGCCCGCCGAGATCATCCCGTGGTCACCGGTGGCCACCAGCGTCGCCCCGGCCGGGAGCAGTGCGATCACCTCCCGCACCAGCGAGTCGACCAGTCGCAGCCGCTCCCGCCATTCCGGTGTGCCCGGTCCCCATTTGTGTCCGGCGGCGTCGAGTTCCGGTACGTACGCGTAGATCAGCCGCGGCCCCCGATCGCCCTCGGCGAGCAGATCCCGCAGGTGGCCCAGCACCGCCTCCGGCGACGACCCATCGCGGTAGTCGGCGGGACTGCCGTACGCGGCGCGCGTCAGACCGGAGCCGCGGAACGCCCCGGGCAGGACCGCCACCACGTCGGCGCCGCCCTGGGCGAGTTCGTCGAACGCGCTCGGCATCGGCTGCACGACGGCCGGCGGAAAGAGCCGCGATGCGTCGGGCCCGTCGGCGGTGTCGAGCGTCCAGCGCAGTGCGTTGAGGGTGTGCCGCGCGGCCGATTCCAGGTCGCGGGGCGCGAAGCTGTAGCCGATGATCCCGTGCTCGCCGGCGCACAGTCCGGTGCCGAGACTGGTGAGACTGGTGGCCGTGGTCGACGGGAAGCCCGCCCGCAGAGTCGTCGTCCGGTGCCGGCTCAGAGTCGGTGCGAACACCGAATGCTCTTGCAGCAGAACCTCACCCAGCCCGTCGATCAGCAGCACGACTACCGTGTGCCCGGCCGGCACGGTGAGCGGCGCCAGGTCACCGAAGCCGAGCGCCGTCGACACCGACGTCGTGAAGTCGGCGAGGGTGGGGCCGTCGTTCCAGGTGTCCGGGGGCAGCTCGTCCAGGGGTCCCATGTCTGTCGACGCTACGTCGTCGCCGGACAATGGGGGCATGGAACGTGACGTGAACGAGCAGTCCGCCAGGTACCCGGCCGCGACGACGGTGGCGGAGTTCCGCGCGAATCTCGCCGCCGTCCGGGCGCGGATCGACGCGGCGGCCCTCGGCGCCGGGCGCGATCCCGCGGAAGTGAGGCTGCTGCCGGTGTCCAAGACGGTGCCCGCGGAGCGGTTGCGAGCGGCGGTCGAGGCCGGATGCCGCGAGCTGGGCGAGAACAAGGTGCAGGAGGCCCGGCGGAAGTCCGAGGAACTGGCGGATCTGGGTGTCGCGTGGTCGGTGATCGGGCACCTGCAGACCAACAAGGCTAAGGACGTGGCGGCGTTCGCCGCCGAGTTCCAGGCGCTGGACAGCCTGCGGGTCGCGCAGGCGCTCGACCGGCGGCTGCAGGCCCACGGCCGGGCGCTGGACGTGCTGGTCCAGGTCAACACCTCGGCGGAGGAACAGAAGTACGGGCTCGAACCGGCGCAGGTGCCCGCGTTCCTCGCCGAGCTGCCTCGCTACGAGACGCTGCGGGTCCGCGGCTTCATGACCCTGGCGCTGTTCACCGACGACACCGAGCGCGTCCGCGAGTGCTTCCGCACGCTGCGCGAGGTGCGCGACCGGGCTCGCGACACCGACCCGGACCTGATCGGCCCGGGTGAACTGTCGATGGGCATGTCCGGCGACTTCGACGTCGCGGTCGCCGAGGGTGCCACGTGTGTGCGCGTCGGTCAGGCGATCTTCGGGGCGCGGGCGCTGCCCGACAGCCACTACTGGCCGGGTTCGTGAGACGCCGCCACCATCGCGCACCGGGGCGGAAGTACGCTCGTAGCCGTGGTTGAGCTCGCCTATGTCATCGCCGGATCCGAAGCGACCGGCGGCGCCGGTCTCCAAGCGGATCTGAAGACCTTCCAGGAACTCGGCGTCTACGGCGTCGGCACCGTCACCTGCATCGTCTCCTTCGACCCGAAGAACGGGTGGGGGCACCGCTTCGTACCGGTCGATCCGGAGGTGATCGCCGACCAGATCGAGGCCGCGACCGCCGCGCACGACCTCGACGTGGTGAAGGTCGGCATGCTCGGCACTCCGGCCACGATCGACGTCGTCGCGCGGGCGCTGCGCGGCCAGTCGTGGCGGCACGTCGTCCTGGACCCGGTGCTGATCTGCAAGGGCCAGGAGCCCGGCGCCGCGCTGGACACCGACACCGCCCTGCGCGAGCAGATCCTGCCGCTCGCGACGGTCGTCACCCCGAACCTGTTCGAAGCCCGCACCCTGTCCGGGATGGACGTCATCGAGACGCCGGAGCAGCTGGTGGAGGCGGCGCGGCGGATCGGCGACCTGGGGCCGCGGTACGTGGTCGCCAAGGGCGGCGTCGACCTGCCCGGACCCGACGCGATCGATGTGCTGTACGACGGCGAGGAGGCGGTCGTCTTCGCGGCACCGAAGATCGGCGACGAGCGTGTCTCGGGTGCGGGCTGCACTCTCGCCGCCGCGATCACCGCGGAACTGGCCAAGGGCGCGTCGGTGGCGAGCGCCGTCGAGTTCGCGAAGGAGTTCGTGACCGCGGGCATCGAGGGCCGGGTCGCCGCGAACACCCCGTTCGACACGGTGTGGCAGGGCGCCTACGTGGAGCAGCTGACGCTCGACGACGACCTCTGACGGTCATCCCTCCGGCGGGATGATCCCGGCGCCGCGGAGGTAGCCGAGCAGTCCGGTGGACAGGGGCAGCGTCTCGAGCTGGTCCGGCGCCACCCAGCGGGCGTCGTCGGCGTCGTCGCCGCTGCGCAGTTCCCCGCCGAGCACGGTGGCGGCGAAGTCGTGGACCTCGTACCGGCTGTCGTCGCCGAACGGCACGATGGCCGTCCACAGCTCGTCGCCGACCCGGACGTCCAGACCGGTCTCCTCGCGGACCTCCCGGACCGCGGCCTGCGCGGGCGTCTCACCGGGTTCCACACGGCCACCGGGCACCGACCAGTGGCCCTTCTCCGGTTCGTGCCCGCGCTTGACCAGCAGGACGCGGCCGTCGTCGTCGACCAGGACGGCGCTCGCCGCCACCACGGTCTTCACGCCGTCGATGAGGTGCCTCCGGTGAGGAGTCGCCGCAACACCGCGGCTTCGCTGATCCCGGGCTCCTTGGTGGCGGTCAGCAGGGTCAACGGACCGGCCGCGGCCAACTTGCGCAGCTGGGCGAGCGCCACCGACTGCTCGCCGCCGGCGTCCAGCTCGGCGGTGTAGCGGGCCCGGAACTCGTCGAATTTCGCCGGGTCGTGCCCGTACCATTTGCGCAATTCGGTCGACGGCGCCACGGTCTTGCACCACTCGTCGAGATGGGCGCGGTCCTTGCTGACGCCGCGCGGCCACAGACGGTCGACCAGCACACGCGCGCCGTCATCGGGATCGGGCTCGTCGTAGATCCGGCGGATCCGGACGATCGGGGTCGCGGTCATCGGTATCTCTCCTTCGTCTCGTCCGGCGAGCTGCTGGGCGCGCCGCAGCACCTCCTCGAGCATGCCCGGCGTGAGGCGCCCGGTGAAGGTGTTGTGCTGACTGACGTGGAAGCAGCCGAGCACGGTCAGTGTTCGGCCATCGCGGTGATGCACGGTGACCTGCGCGCCGTGCCCGAAGGCGGGCCGGGGTCTGGGCACCGTCCACCCCGATTCGGTGAGCACCGCGAACAGCGCCTGCCAGCCGAACGCGCCGAGCACGACGGCCACCCGGAGCGTCGGCGCCAGGAGTTCCAGTTCGCGGGCCAGGAACGGAGCGCAGGTACGACGCTCCGCCGGGGTGGGCTTGTTCTCCGGCGGGGCGCACCGGACGGGCGACGAGATCCGCGCGCCGAGCAACTCCAGACCGTCGTCGGCCGCCCACGCGGTCGCCCGGTTCGCCAGGCCGACGGCGTGCATGGCGGCGAACAGGAAGTCGCCGCTGCGGTCGCCGGTGAACATCCGGCCGGTGCGATTGGCGCCGTGCGCGGCCGGCGCCAGCCCGACGATCAGGATCGACGCGTCGGCCGGGCCGAAGCCGGGAACCGCTCGGCCCCAATAGGTTTCGTCGGCGAACGCGGCCCGCTTGACGCGGGCCACCTCCTCCCGCCAGTCGACGAGTCGCGGGCAGGCGGCACAGGTCGTGATGAGTCGGTCCAGGTCGGCGATGGTCGACGTGGCGGCCGCCCGCTGCGGCGCTGCGCTGTCGAGGGAAGCCATCGCTTCACCGTAGCCCGCCGGGCGGGCACACTAGGCTGGCGGTCATGATCGAGGGGCCGGTGGCGACATCGCTCGGGGAGCTCGTGGACGCCGCCGCGCGGACCGCTGCGACCCGGTCTCGGACGGTGAAGATCGAGGTGCTGGCCGGGCTGTTGTCGCGGCTCGCCGAGGCCGAGATCCCGGTCGCCGTGGGCCTGCTGCTCGGCAGCCCGGTGCAGGGCCGGCTCGGTGTCGGATGGCGCAGCGTGGCCGGCGTCCGGCCGGCTCCGGCCGCCGCGTCGTCGCTGACGCTCGGCGACGTCGACGCCGCGTTCACCCGGCTCGCCGGCGCGGTCGGCGCCGGATCCACGACGGTCCGCCGCGAGACCCTAAGCGGACTGCTCGGCCGGGCGACCGCCGGCGAACAGGACTTCCTGGTCCGGGTGATCACCGGGGAGGTCCGGACCGGCGCGCTCGCCGGGGTCCTCACCGATGCGGCGGCGGTGGCCGCCGGGCAGCGCAAGGACCTCCTGCGCCGCGCCGCCATGCTGTCCGGCGACCTCGGCACGACCGCCGCGCGGGCCCTCGCCGGGGACGACCTGAGCACCATCGGCCTGACACCCGGCATCCCGGTCGCACCGATGCTGGCCGCGTCGGCGCCGGATGTGGCGGAGGCCCTCGCGGTCACCGGGCCCGCGTCGGTCGAGCACAAGCTCGACGGCGCCCGCCTGCAAGTGCATCGCGTCGGCGGTGAGGTGCGCGCGTTCACGCGCAGTCTGGCGGAGGTGACCGAGCGCGTCCCGGAGGTCGTCGAGTTGGTCGCCGGCTTCCCCGGCGGTGACCTGGTCCTCGACGGGGAGACGCTGACGCTCGACGCCGACGGCCGGGCGCGGCCGTTCCAGGACACCATGAGCCGGTTCGGCGGCACCGTCGACGCCGCCCTCTCGGTCTCGTTCTTCGACGTCCTCTACGCAGACGGGCGCAGCCTGATCGACGAACCGCTGCGCGTCCGGCGCGAGGTGCTCGCCTCGATCGCCGGTCCCGCGGTGATCGGCGGCGGCCTCGCCGCGCCGGGCGAGGGCGCGGGCCACCTGCTCGACGAGGCACTCGCCGCCGGACACGAAGGGGTGATGGTCAAGTCGCTCGATGCGCCCTACGCGGCCGGGCGGCGCGGCGCCCACTGGATCAAGGTGAAGCCGGTCTACACCTACGACCTGGTGGTGCTCGCCGTCGAACGCGGTTCCGGCCGCCGCACCGGCTGGCTGTCGAACCTGCACCTCGGGGCGCGCGACCCCGACGGGCGCTTCGGTGAGCCGGGCGGCTTCGTCATGGTCGGCAAGACGTTCAAGGGCCTCACCGACGAGACCCTGCGCTGGCAGACCGAGTTCTTCCCGACCATCGCCACCGGCGACGACGGCTACGTGCTGCACGTCGACCCGGTCGTCGTGGTCGAGATCGCCATCGACGGCGTGCAGCGCTCCACGCGCTATCCGGGCGGCGTGGCGCTGCGGTTCGCGCGCGTCAAGCGCTACCGCATCGGCGACGACGCCAAACCCGCCGCCGACGCCGACACCATCGACACCCTCCGCGCGCTGCTGCGCGAGTGATCCCGGGCCGGGGGATCAGACCGCGCGGGCCTGCCAGCGGCCGTCGTGCCGGGAGATCTCGATCGGGTAGTCGAAGGCGGCGCTGACGTTCTCGGTGGTGAGGACGTCGGCGGCGTCGCCGGCCGCGAGCAGCCGGCCGTCGCCGATCAGCATCGCGTGCGTCGTGCTGACCGGTAGTTCCTCCAGATGATGCGTCACCAGCACGGTCGCGAGGTCCGGGTGGGTGTGGTGCAGGTCGTCGACCGTGCGCAGGAAACGCTCGCGGGCGGCGACGTCGAGCCCGGTGGTGGGCTCGTCGAGCAGCAGGATCTCCGGGTCGGGGAGCAGCGCGCGGGCGATCAGCGCCCGGCCGCGCTCGCCCTGCGAGAGGTTCGGCCACACCGCGTCGCGGATCGGGCGCAGCCCGAGCGCGGTGATCAGTTCCTCGGCGCGGGCGAGGACCGCAGGTTCGGGCGACCAGCGGGGGACCAGGTCGTTGCTGCCCGTCTCCCCGGTCAGTACCACCTCGAACACCGTCAGCGGCGACGACAACGGGTGCCGCGGATTCACGTGGCCGATCGAGTGCTTCAGCGCGCGGAGGTCGACGGTGCCGAGCCGATGCCCGAGCACCGTCGCCGTGCCGCGGGTCGGGTGCGCGGTCGCGCCGCAGATACTCAGGATGGTGCTCTTGCCCGCGCCGTTCGGGCCGATCAGCGCCCAGTGCTCACCGGCGCGCACCGTGAACGACACCTCGCGGAGAATCGGCCGGCCGCTCCGCACGAAGTCGACGGCGTCGAACTCGAGGACCGGTGCGGGCGGAGCGGAAGAAAGGGAATCGGTGCTCACCCGTCCACCGTATCGACCGGCCGCACTGGCAAGATGGAGGGATCGGGCCGACGGTGAAAGGGCAGCACATGCGCGCGATGCTTCATGGACGACGAGCGGCGTTCGCGCTGTTCACGGCGCTGGCGGTGGCGGGGACAGCGGTCTCGGTACCGTCGGCGGCCGAGGCCGCGCCGCCGAAGGCCGGTGCGAACGTGCTCGGCATCCCGCTGGCCCCCGGCACCGCGGGCCTCACCCCGCGGCTCGCCGTCGGCTACTCCCTGGCCGCCAACGACGCGCACGCGGCGGGCGTGCCCCTGTACATCAACTCCGGCAAGCGCAGCCGCGCCGAACAGGAACGACTGTGGCGCGACGGGCTGCGGACCTACGGCAGCCCGGGCGCGGCACGCCGCTGGGTGCTGCCGCCGGGCGAGTCGACGCACGTCACCGGCGAGGCCGTCGACGTGGCGCCGCGGGCCGGGGCCGCCTGGCTGCAGCGCAACGGCTACCGCTACGGACTCTGCCGCCCGTTCGGCAACGAATGGTGGCACTTCGAGTCGCTGACCTTCCCGGGCACCGCGTGCCCACCGCGGATCCCGGACGCCTCCCACCGCTCGGGGCGCTGACCAGCGGGTTCCGGCGATGTTTCGCCAATCGGCCAGGAATGGGTAAGGATATATCGGTGCCTGAGTATGTGTCGTACGAAGAGTTCGGCCGTAACTTCTTCGAAGTCGCGGTGACCGAAGACCGTATCGGGGCCGCCTTTTCCGCGATCGCCGGCGAAGAGTTTCAGGTGGGGCCGCTGCCCGCCGGACCCGCGGGTGTCGTCAAGGTGATCGCCGACGTGCGGATCGCCGAACCGGAGATCACCCGCGACGTCGGCGAGCTGATCACCTTCACCGTCCGGCTGCCGCTGGCCATCGGGCTGCTGATCGACCTCAAGCTGGACCGCATCCGGTACGACGTCGACGGCCTGATCACGCTGCCGCTGACCGTCCGCTGCGCCAAGCCCCTGGAACTGCGCATCGAGGTCGACCCGCCGGCTCCGCGCGACGTCTTCGTCGACGTCGCCTCCCGCAACATGCGCGGCGAGATCATCCGCAACCTGGCCCAGGTCGACGCCGAGATCCGGCGGGTGATCGCCAAGACCGTCGCCGAGGAGATCGACAAGCCGGAGGTGCGCAAGGCGCGCTACATCGACGTCGCCGCCGAACTCGCCCGGGCGCTCGAAGGCCCCGTCGACGATGAAGCGGCCGCCCTCGCGGAGGTTCGCGAACCGCTGGAGCACGCGATCGATGAGGTGAGCCGCGAGGACACCGAGGCGCTGGAAGTGAGCGATCCGAACGCCGGCGCCTGAGTCGATGGAACACTGGGTTCATGACGAACTCGGACTCGACAGACAACGATCAGCAGGCGAGCTATGTCACGGCGGAGCGGCCGTTCGAGCGGGACACCCGCTATATCGAAACCCGGATCACCCGTGACGGCCGCGACGGCTATCCGGTAGAACCGGGCCGCTACCGGCTCGTCGTCTCCTACGCCTGCCCGTGGGCCAACCGGGCGATCATCGTCCGCCGCCTCCTCGGTCTGGAGCGGGCGATCTCGATGGGGGTCTGCGGACCCACGCACGACAAGCGATCGTGGACCTTCGACCTCGACCCCGGCGGCGTCGATCCGGTATTGGGCATCCCGCGCCTGCAAGACGCCTATTTCGCGCGGATCCCCGGCTACGAGAAGGGCATCACGGTCCCGGCGATCGTCGACGAGCGCAGCGGGGCCGTCGTCACCAACGACTTCCCGCGGATCACCCTCGACTTCGAGACCGAGTGGGTCGACTATCACCGCCCCGGCGCCCCACTGCTGTATCCGGAGGAGCTGCGCGAGGAGATCGACGAGGTCAACGCGTTGGTGTACCGGGACGTCAACAACGGCGTGTACCGGTGCGGCTTCGCCGGATCGCAGGAGTCGTACGACGCCGCCTACGACCGGCTCTTCAACCGCCTGGACTGGCTGTCCGAACGCCTCGCGACGCAGCGCTACCTGGTCGGCGACACCATCACCGAGGCCGACATCCGGCTGTTCACCACCCTGGCCCGCTTCGATCCCGTCTACCACGGTCACTTCAAGTGCAACCGGCAGAAACTGTCCGAGATGCCGATCCTCTGGGCCTACGCGCGCGACCTGTTCCAGACACCCGGCTTCGGCGACTGCACCAATTTCGACCACATCAAGCGCCACTACTACCAGGTGCACCGCGACGTGAACCCCTCGGGCATCGTGCCGAAGGGGCCGGATCTGGCGAACTGGCTCATGCCGCACGGGCGCGAGATGCTGGGCGGTCGCCCGTTTGGCGATGGAGAGCCACCTGCACCGCTCTGAGTCCTGCCAGCCGACGATCAATGTGCCGGCCACTGGTCCTCGGCATGACGCCCAGCGCGTACTCGCCGCGCTGCTTCCGAATGATGCGCCCGCGTCGGCGCTCCCAGCGCAGAGCATCGGAGATTGCCTTGGAGGGTCGCCCCGCGAACGAGAATCCCTCGACTTCCGCTGCTGCGATCAATTCGGAGATCGTCGTCGGAGATCGCTGTCGCAGTTCGCCGATGACCCAGTGCCGTAGATCTGTTCCCCGCAGTGTGATGCCCATGCCGGGATGTTGCCAGCAGCCTCCGACAGTCTGGTGTCCTCCGGCAGGCGGCCCGCGACGCGACTCAAGCACCTCCCGTCTGCCCACTCTGAGCGACAACCGACGTCGGAGGCGGGCGCTGGGCGGGAGGAGGCCCCGGGGCCGAGGAGTTGTCGCTCAGAGTGGGCAGAAAGCGCGCACAGCAGCTGCCGCCTTCGATCTCGAATCGACCGGGAATACCGGGGGTACCGTCGTCGTTGAACGTCAGCGGAACCCCGGGAGGTACGACAACGATGGCGAAGCGGCGAAGTCAGACATTCGCCGCCCTGTCAGTACCGAACTTTCGCAAATACGTCACCGGGGCCTTCGTCTCCAACATCGGTACCTGGATCCAGCGCGTCGCGCAGGACTGGCTCGTCCTGTCGCTCTCCGGTGGGTCGGCCATGGCCGTCGGCATCACCACGGCGCTGCAGTTCCTGCCCGCGCTGCTGCTGTCGCCGGTGGGCGGCCTGCTGGCCGACCGTTTCGACAAGCGGAAGATGCTCATCGTCACCCAGTCGTGGATGGCGGTCTCGGCGCTGCTGCTCGGTCTGCTCGCCGTCACCGGTGTGGCACAGACCTGGCACGTCTATCTGTTCGCGTTCCTCTTCGGCATCGGTTCGGCGCTCGACGCGCCCGCCCGCCAGGCGTTCGTCTCGGAACTGGTCGGCGGACCCGATGAGCACGGCCGCGACCTGCTGACCAACGCGATCGGACTGAACAGCTCGTCGTTCAACGCGGCCCGGCTGATCGGCCCCGGGATCGCGGGCTTCATCATGGCGTCGGCCGGTGCCGGCTGGGCGATCCTCACCAACGCCGTCAGCTATCTCGCGTTCCTGCTGGCCCTGACCCTGCTGGACCGGCGGGCACTGCACCGCAGCGAACCGCTGCCACGCGCGAAGGGCCAGCTCCGCGAGGGCTTCTCGTACGTCTTCCACCGGCCCGATCTGGTGGTCGCGCTCGGCGTCGCGTTCGGTGTCGGCACCTTCGGCATGAACTTCCAGATGACCAACGCCCTGATGGTGCGCAACGAGTTCCACCTGGGCGCCGAGGTCTACGGAGTCCTCGGCTCGATCCTCGGCATTGGATCGCTGCTGGGGGCGCTGCTCGCCGCACGCCGCGGGAAGGTGCCCAGCCTGCGCTTCGTGGTCGTGATGGCGATCGTGGTCGGTGTGGTGATCATCGCCTCCGGGCTCACCCCGAACTACGTCTGGTACGCGATCAGTCTGCCGATTCTCGGCCTGACGGTGCTGCTCAACCTCACCGCGGCCAACATGTACATCCAGACGACCGTCGATCCGCAGGTCCGCGGCCGGGTGATGGCGCTCTACATGACGGTCCTCATGGGCGGCACCCCGATCGGCGCACCGCTGCTCGGCTGGCTGGCCGAGGTGTTCGGACCGCGTGCCCCGCTCGTGGGCGGCGGTCTGCTGCAACTGGCGACCATCGCGATCGTGGTGATCGGGGTGCGGCGCGTGGTCGCCCGGCAAGCGGTGGGCGAGGACGTTCAGCTCGACGGTGCCGCGCCCACGAGTGCCGCGATCAGCGATCCGGCCAGCACGACGACGGCCACCCCGAGCGCCCAGACGGTCACTACCAAGACCAGCCACAACGTCTTGAGATAGACCGGCATGAAGGCGGCCAGCAGCGGCTGACGTTCCGCATCCGGCGTCACCCGCGCGGTGAACGCGCCCACCAGCCGGGCCATCCGCCACAGCGTGCCCGGTCGCCACAGCGTCGTGGGCGCGTCGGCGGCGAGGGACGCGAGGTCGCTCAGCTCGGTGCCCGAGCGCACGTCGGCGGCGTAGTCGCGCGCCTGCCGGGCCAGATTGTCGGGCCGCTCGATGGCCCGGGTGAGCGGTGCGAGCCGCCGATGGGCGACGATCGGGAGCGCGACCGCGGGCAGGCACAGCAGAATGACGATCATCACACCGATCGGCAGTCTCCACTGGTCGGCGTGCCGCCAGGTGACGATCCCGACGGCCATCGCGATCACTCCCAGCAGCGCCGCCAGGGCCGCGATCGCGAAGATCAGCAGCCGCAGCCCGCGGCCGGTCACCTCCAGGGCACGGGCGAATCGCTCGGCGACCCGCCTGCGCTGGGCGTCGTCGGAATCGGGCACGCCTCACTGTAGCCGCATCGCCGGCGCCCGGTAGCCTTGCGCGGGTGCCTTCCAGCGATCTGAAAACCGCCAGCGCCCTGCCCGTCGTCCCGTCCGTCAACGCCCGCATCGCCGAGGACCTCGGTGTCAGCGAGAGTCGTGTCGCGGCCGCCGTGAAGCTGCTCGACGAGGGCTCCACGGTCCCGTTCATCGCCCGCTACCGCAAGGAAGTCACCGGCAGTCTCGACGACGCCCAGCTGCGCCGCCTCGACGAGCGCCTCACCTACCTGCGGGAACTCGACGAACGACGCGATGCCGTGCTCGCCTCGATCGACGAACAGGGCAAGCTGACCGACGCTCTGCGCCACGCGCTGCTGACCGCGGACACCAAGGCCCGCGTCGAGGACATCTACCTGCCGTACAAGAAGAAGCGCCGCACCAAGGCGCAGATCGCCCGCGAGGCCGGGCTGGCGCCGCTCGCCGAGGCGCTGCTCGGCGATCCGGCGCTCGTGCCCGAGGAGGCCGCCGCGGCCTACCTCAGCGATGACGTCGCCGATGCCGCCGCGGCCCTCGACGGTGCCCGGCACATCCTGATCGAGCGCGCCGGGGAGGACGCCGAACTGGTCGGCGCCGTCCGCGAGAAGTTCTGGGGCGCCGGCCGCGCGGTCACCGCCGTCAAGTCCGAGCAGGTCGCCGGCACCCCGGCCGCGCAGAAGTTCCGCGACTACTTCGACTTCAGCGAGTCGCTCGACACCATGCCGAGCCACCGCGTGCTCGCCGTTCTGCGCGGTGAGAAGGAGGGCGCGCTCACCCTGGCCTTCGAGGGCGGCGAGGACGAGGACTACATCACCATGGTCGCCGCCACCCTCGGCATCGACCGCGCCGCGGGCGGTGCCGCCACGGACTGGCTCGCCACCACCGCGCGCTGGGCATGGCGCACCAAGCTGATGATCTCGGCCACCATCGACGCCCGCCTGCGGCTCCGCAGCCGCGCCGAGGAGCAGGCCGTCGCCGTCTTCGCCACCAACCTGAAAGACCTGCTGCTCGCCGCACCCGCAGGCACCCGGCCGACGCTCGGCCTCGACCCGGGCTTCCGCACCGGGGTCAAGGTCGCCGTCGTCGACGGCACCGGCAAGGTCCTCGACACCTGTGCGATCTACCCGCACCAGCCCGCCAACAAATGGGACCAGGCCAAGGCCACCCTCGCCGCGCTGGTCGCCAAGCACGACGTCGAGCTCATCGCCATCGGCAACGGCACCGCCTCCCGCGAGACCGATGCGCTCGCCACCGAACTCCTCGGCGACCTGCGCAAGGCCGGGCAGCCGGGTCCGGCGAAGGCCGTCGTCTCCGAGGCCGGCGCCTCGGTGTATTCGGCGTCGGAGTACGCCTCGCACGAACTGCCCGACCTGGACGTCTCGCTGCGCGGCGCGGTCTCCATCGCCCGGCGCCTGCAAGACCCGCTCGCCGAACTCGTCAAGATCGACCCCAAGTCGATCGGCGTCGGCCAGTACCAGCACGACGTGACGCCCGGCACCCTCGCCAAGAGCCTCGACGCCGTCGTCGAGGATGCCGTCAACGCGGTCGGCGTGGACCTCAACACCGCGTCGGTGCCGCTGCTGTCGCGCGTCTCCGGCGTCACCCCGGGCCTCGCCCAGGCGATCGTCGCGCACCGCGACGGTGTCGGTGCGTTCGCCAGCCGCAAGGGCCTGCTCGACGTCCCGCGCCTGGGCCCGAAGGCCTTCGAGCAGTGCGCCGGCTTCCTGCGTATCCGCGACGGCGCCGACCCGCTCGACGCGTCGGGCGTGCACCCGGAGGCCTACCCGGTGGTCCGGAAGATCCTGGACAAGACCGGGCTGGCGCTCGGCGAACTGATCGGCGATACCCGCACCCTGCGGACCCTGAAGCCGGCCGACTTCGCCGACGACCGCTTCGGCGTCCCCACCGTGACCGACATCCTCGCCGAACTGGAGAAGCCGGGCCGTGACCCGCGCCCCGCCTTCGCCACCGCGACCTTCGCCCAGGGCGTGGAGAAGGTCGCCGACCTGAAGCCGGGCATGGTCCTGGAGGGCGTTGTCACCAACGTCGCCGCGTTCGGGGCGTTCGTCGACGTCGGCGTCCACCAGGACGGGCTCGTCCACGTGTCGGCGATGAGCGACAAGTACGTCTCCGACCCGCACGAGGTGGTCCGTTCCGGGCAGGTGGTCAAGGTCAAGGTGATGGACGTCGACGTCGACCGCCAGCGCATCGGCCTGTCGCTGCGGCTGAACGACGAGCCCGGCGCCGAACGCAAGGGCGGGCGCGGGGGACAGCCTCGTGGCGGCCAGCCGCGCTGGGGCCAGTCACGCGGGGGCCAGTCGCGCGGGGGTCAGCCACGTGGTGGCCAGCAGCGCAGCCAGCGGCAGGACCGCCCGGCCACCGGCTCGATGGCCGATGCCCTGCGCCAGGCGGGCTTCGGCCGCTGATCCGCGGCGGCCTCGCCGGTCAAGCCGCCAGTAGCCCGTTGAGCCGGTCAGGCTGCCAGTAGCCCGCTGAGCCGGTCGAGCTGCTAGTAGCCCGTTGAGCCGGTCAGGCTGCCAGTAGCCCGTTGAGCCGGTCAGGCTGCTAGTAGCCCGTTGAGCCGGTCGAGCTGCCAGTAGCCTGTTGAGCCGGTCAAGCCGCTAGGCGCAGACCGTGTCGAAACGACCTTCTGGATTGGTGGACATTTCGACACGCCGCCTCGCCCTGGCGGGCTCGGTGGCGGCTCAATGGGCTGCTGGGGCCCGCCGTCAGTTCGGTTGAGCGTCCGTGCTGCCAGCCCGGTTGAGCGTCCGTGCTGCCCAGCCCGTTGAGCCGACGAGCCGCTAGGCGAGTCGTGTCGAAACGCCCCCCGGACCGGTTTCGGACGGCAGCCGTGGACTCGTCGTATTAGCGTTGAGGCATGACTGACACCGCACCCGCCCTCCGCCTCGGCATGGTCACCATCGACACCCAGGACGCCCTCGCCCTGAGCAGCTGGTGGCGCGATGCCTTCGACGGCACCATCCTCGCCGAGAACGACGGCTGGTTCGTCATGCTCGCCCTGGGCGAGGGCCAGCCGGTCCTCGGCTTCCAGAAGGTCGACGACCCCACGCCTGGCAAGAACCGCATCCACCTCGACCTGGTCGCCGACGACAAGGCCGGAACGGTGCGCGCCCTCCTGGCGTCCGGCGCCCGTCTCGTCGCCGAGCGCGAGATGCCCGGCCTGAGCTGGGTGACCCTCGCCGATCCCGACGGCAACGAATTCTGCGTCGCCTCCGCCGCCGACCACTGACGGATTCCGGCGGCGCTTGGCTACGACGTCGCGCTGAGCTTGGCTTCGACCTCGAATTCGGTGTCGACGGTCACTCCGGGCAGTTCGATCCGGAGGTCGGAAGCGACCGATCGCACGACCGACTCATCATGGTTGTAGAGGTCGACGGCGGCTTCGTAGCCGTCATACTCGGGAGCGGCTTCGACATCGAGGACGATCCCTCGTCGTTCAGCGATGCGTTTCGCGGCGCCACGGACGGCATCTTGGGGTGCCGCGACGTAGATGCTGTAAACGCTCATGGCAACCACACTAACGCCGCGCCATCACCGAGGCGGATAACGATGTGATCTAGGTCGCGCCCGTAGTTCCGGACCGCGTCACGGAGGCCGTCGACCGCTTCCTCGCGCGACAGGCCGACCGGCTCGCCATCGAGGATGATCGTCCGGGCCTGTTTCCGCGTGCGCCGGAGGTTCTGGATGATCGCTGCGGCCTTGTCCGATCGCAAGGTTTTGATCTCGGCGGTCCGCCAGCACGATCCGTCGTGGAGGGCCGAGTCCGGCGCCTTCGAGTCCGCGATCCGGTCGATCGAGCGGATCGTGTGACCTCCGATGTCGCGAAGCCAGTCGGCTGCGTGCTTCTCCTTCGGCAGAAAGTATCGATCAGGATCGCCGGCCGGCGCGGTCGCCCCGGCGAGTTCTTCGAGGCTCAGAACCTCCGGGCGTGACGCGTCCGCGAGAGATCCCGGTTCGATGGTGATCCGCTCACCCGGAACCAACGGCTCCTGCTGCTCGTCCGCGCCTCCGCCGGTGGCTACGTCGGGTGGTCGCCCCGGCGGCACGATTCTGCCCGATCTGATGTTCGGGGATCGGGGGCTTCGGCCAGGACCGGTCCGCGGGACAGCGCCTCCCGGGGGCCGAGTGTCGGCCGCGTCATCACGGCTGCCCGCGATCGGGCTGAGGAATGCGAGTCCGCTCATGGACCCAGGAAATCCGGGATCGGCGTCGCCGTCGACCCCGGTGTCCACAGGCCGGGGGACTCCGCCGGGGTTGTCCACAGATCAGCACGCGATCCGGTGAATCGGCCGCGCGCGGCCCTGAGTCGTGCTTGTGCGGGCGCCCTCGGTAAGGGGCGGCTACAGGTCCTCGGACGAGGTGTAGCGGGTCCGGGCCGACAGCAACTGCACCTCGGGGCGGGCGGCGGCGAGACGTTCGACGGCCGCGAGCACGTCCACCACGTGCTCCCGGTCCGCGCTCACCACCGCCACCCCGATGCCGGTGCGGCGGTACAGGTCCCGGTGATCGACCTCGGCCACGGAGACGTCGTACTTACGGCGGATCTCGGCGATCAGCGGGCGCACCACGGAACGCTTCTGCTTGAGAGAGTGCACATCGCCGAGAAGGAAATCGAGTTCTAAACTGCCTATCCACATACGGCGAAACACACTAGCGCATGGGTGCACCCGGCGCGATCACTCCTCGGTGTCGCCCAGCAGGGTGGCGACGTGGTCGGGCACGAACTTGCTCAGAGAGCGCGGCGGCCGGTGGTAGTTGCCGGTGGTGAGCGGCTTCTTCGGCAGCTTCACCACCGGGTGCGGCACCGCCTGGTAGTCGATGGTCGACAGCAGATGCGAGATCATGTTCAGGCGCGCGGCCTTCTTGTTGTCCGACTCGACGACGTACCAGGGGCTCGCCGAGGTGTCGGTGTGCACCATCATCTCGTCCTTGGCGCGCGAGTAGTCCTCCCACCGGTAGATCGACTCCAGATCCATCGGGGACAGCTTCCACTGGCGCACCGGGTCGTCGCGGCGGGCGCGGAACCGGCGCAGCTGCTCGGCGTCGGACACCGAGAACCAGTACTTGCGCAGAAGGATGCCGTCGTCGATCAGCATCTGCTCGAAGATCGGGGTCTGTCGCAGGAAGCGGGTGTGCTCCTCGGGCGTGCAGAACCCCATCACCTTCTCCACGCCGGCCCGGTTGTACCAGGACCGGTCGAAGAGCACGATCTCGCCGGGCGCGGGCAGGTGCTGCACGTAGCGCTGGTAGTACCACTGGCCCTTCTCCCGGTCGGTCGGCGCAGGCAGCGCCTCGACGCGGCAGACGCGGGGGCTCAGGTACTGCGTGATGCGCTTGATGGCGCCGCCCTTGCCCGCGGCGTCGCGGCCCTCGAAGATGACGACCACGCGCGTGCCGGTGGCGCGGACCCATTCCTGCAGCGCGACGAGCTCGGTCTGCAACCGGAACAGCTCCGACTCGTAGGCGGCCTTGGTCAGCTTCTTGCCCGGCGCGGGCTTCTTCGTTTTGGACATAGCGGAATCCTAGTCTCCGAGGGCATCCACCGCGGCGATCTCGGCCTGCAACTCGGCGACCGAGGCGTCGATCCGGGCGCGGGAGAATTCTCCCACCTCCAGACCCTCCACGATCTGCCAGTCGGTGCCGTCCGAGCGGACCGGGAACGAGCACACCAGCCCCTCCGGGACGCCGTACACGCCGGGCGAGACGATCGCCGCCGACGTCCAGCCGTCGCCGGGGGTGCCGAGCGCCCAATCATGGACGTGGTCGATGGTGCCGTTGGCCGCCGACGCCGCCGACGACGCGCCGCGGGCGGCGATGATCGCCGAACCGCGCTGGGCGACGGTCGGGATGAAGTCGTCGACCAGCCAGGTCCGGTCCTCCGCCAGCCGTGCGCCGGTGGTGTCGCCGACGCGGGCGTGGAAGATGTCCGGGTACTGGGTGGCCGAGTGATTGCCCCAGATCGTGACGCCCTCGATCTCGGTGACCGGTGCGCCGGTGCGGTGCCCGAGCTGGGCGATCGCCCGGTTGTGGTCGAGCCGGGTCAGCGCGGAGAAGCGTTCCCGCGGGATGTCCGGGGCGTGGCGGGCGGCGATCGCCGCGTTGGTGTTGGCCGGGTTGCCGACGACGGTGATGCGCACGTCGGGGGCGGCCACCTCGCCGAGGACACGGCCCTGCGCGGCGAAGATCGACGCGTTGGCGGACAGCAGATCGGCGCGCTCCATCCCCTTGGTGCGGGGCTTGGCGCCGATCAGCAGCGCGTGCTGGACGCCGTCGAAGGCGGCGCGCGGGTCGTCGTAGATCTCCACCGAGGCCAGCTGGGGGAGGGCGCAGTCGTCGAGCTCCATCGCGATGCCCTCGGCGGCGGCGATCGCGGCGGGTAGTTCCAGCAGCCGCAGCACGACGGGCTGGTCGTGCCCGAGCATGGCGCCCGCGGCGACGCGGAACAGGGCGGCGTAGCCGATGGTGCCGGCCGCACCGGTCACGGTGACGACCACGGGGGAGGCCGGATTGGACATGGCGGGCATGGGGATTCCTGTCGTGTCGGTGAAACAGTGGGCTGAGGTCGGTGAGCTGGGTCCCGGGTCAGTTGGCGCGCAGCCGCAGGCCCACGCCCGGATCGGCGTCGTTGGTCAGGGCCAGCTGGTTTCCGTCGATGCGGTAGGTGGCCGAGCCGTGCAGCGTGTCGAGCACCGTCCGCTCGATCCGGGTCACCTCGGCGTCGCACGCCTTCTGCGTCGTCGTGATCCCGGTGAACGCGATCTTGTCGCCGGTCACCGCGGCGTGGCCGGACAGGTCGTTGCAGCCGGTGAAGCCGGCGACGGCACCGTCGGCCGCGATGGTCAGGCGTGGCTTGGCGGCCTCCAGGGCGACCGACGACTCGACGGCCTGGCTGGTCACCAGGCTGGTGACGGTCCAGGTGGTGCCGGTCAGCGGCGTGTCCTTCCGCTGGGTCAGCGTCACCGAGACGGTGCCGCGACTCTGCCGCAGGACCAGCGTGTCGCCGGTCAGCTGCCAGCTCAGCGGGCCGGCGAAGAAGTCCGACAGCCAGGCGTCGGCCTGGCCGGCCGGACCCGGGCAGGCCATCAGGGTGGATGCCAGCGCGCCCGCGGTCATCGTGTCGGAGTCGACGGTGACCTCGCCCATGTGACGGTTGCAGCCCGCGGTGGCCGTCAGGCGGCCGGCCTGGGGAAAGGCGACCTCGAGCGGTCCGCCGCCCGGAATCTGGGCGCCGGTCACCGCGGTGGAGAGATAGGTCTTGCCGACCAGCGCGGACGGGCCCGGCGGTGACTGGCCGTCGCCGGAACCACAGCCCGTCACCGCCGCGGCTCCGGCCAGCAGCAGAAGTGCACCGAGCCGGGAGAATGTGCGGTATGCGCTCACCCCTCTCACGCTAGTCGAGGAGGTCGCGCGCCCGGCGCGACGACCCGCGTACGGTAGATCACGATTCGTTCCCGGTGGCCGCCCGGCCACCGGGAGCCGCTGACGGCGAGGAGTGGGTTAGTCACCGATGGGTAAGTTCTCGAACGCGATGTGGCGCATGCTCGGTGCGCAGGCCACCCGCAACCAGTCGAAGTCGGTCGCTTTCATCGAGGCATCGGCCGAGCACGACGAGTGGGCCAAGGGCCTAGCCGACGACGAATTCGCTTCCGCGGCAGCCGATCTGGACATCAATACCGAGGGCGGACGGACCCGGTTCCTGTCGCTGGCCCGGGAGGGTGGCACCCGCGCCCTGGAGATGACGCCTTTCGACGTCCAGCTGCAGGGTGCGTTGCGGATGCTCGAGGGCGACGTGATCGAGATGGCGACCGGTGAGGGCAAGACGCTCACCGGGGCGATCGCCGCGATCGGCTTCGCACTCGACGGGCGCAGCGTCCACGTCATCTCGGTCAACGACTACCTGGCCGGCCGCGACGCCGAGTGGATGAAGCCGCTGTACGACCTGTTCGGCATCTCCGTCGGGGCGGTGTCGGAGAAATCGTCCCGCGCAGAGCGGCAGGAGGCCTACGCCTGCGACGTGACCTACGGCTCGGTCAACGAGATCGGCTTCGACGTGCTGCGCGACCATCTCGCGCTCACCGCCGACGAGCTGGTGGCCCCGACCCCGGACGTCGCGATCGTCGACGAGGCCGACTCGGTGCTGGTGGACGAGGCCCTGGTGCCTCTCATCCTGGCCGGATCCACGCCGGCGGCGATCCCGAACAGCGCGATCTTCGACGTCGTCGCCCGGCTCAAGAGCAAGCACTACGAGGTCGATCCGGACGGCCGCAACGTGTCCCTGACCGATGAGGGCGCCGAACTGGTCGAGGCCACGCTGGGCGGCATCAACCTGTACAGCGACGAGCACGTCGGCAGCACCCTGGTGCACGTCAATGTCGCCCTGTATGCCTACTACCTGCTCGAACGCGACGTGGACTACATCGTCCGCGACGGCGGCGTGCACCTGATCAACGCCTCGCGCGGGCGCGTCGCCCGGTTGCAGCGCTGGCCCGACGGCGTGCAGGCGGCCGTCGAGTTCAAGGAGAGCCTGGAACTGACCGAGGCCGGCGAGGTGATCGACACCATCACCGTGCAGGCGCTCATCGGCCGCTACCCGCGGGTGGCCGGCATGACCGGTACCGCGATCGCCGCGGGCGAGCAGTTCCGCCAGTTCTACGGGCTCGCCGTCTCCCAGATCCCGCCGAACGCCCCCAACGTCCGTGTGGACGAGCCGGACCGCGTCTACGACACCAAGGCCAACAAGGTCGAGGCCGTCGTCGAGTACGTCGCGGAGATCCACGAGACCGGGCAGCCGATCCTGATCGGCACACACGACGTCGCCCAGTCCGAGGAGCTCGCGTACTTCCTGGAACGCGCCGGCGTCACCGCCGTCGTCCTCAACGCCAAGAACGACGCCGAGGAGGCCGCGATCATCGCCGAGGCCGGCCGCAAGGGCGCGGTCACCGTCTCCACGCAGATGGCCGGCCGCGGCACCGACATCCGGCTCGGCGGGTCCGACGGCGACGACGCCGCCCGCGAGGAGGTCCTGGAACTCGGCGGTCTCTGCGTGGTCGGCACCGGCCGCTACGACACCGAGCGCCTGGACAACCAGCTCCGCGGCCGCGCCGGCCGCCAGGGCGACCCGGGCACCTCGGTGTTCTTCTCCAGCCTGGAGGACCCACTGGTCACCAAGAACATCACCAGCATGCGCGAACAGGTCGCCACCTCGCCGGACGGTCTGCTCGGACCGAAGGGCATCGAGACCGTCGAGCAGGCGCAGCGGATCGCCGAGGCCGCGATGCTGACGCTGCACTCGAACACCTGGAACTTCAACAAGCAGGTCAACGAGCAGCGCGAGGCCATCGTGCGGCGCCGGATGACGATCCTCACCACCGACGAGGCCGCCCGCGAACTGGAGAGGGCCGAGCCCGAGCGCTGGACGGCGCTCAGCGAGGGCGACGACGACACCGCCGAGGTCGACGAGGACGTGCTCACCGAGGCGGCGCGGCAGATCGTGCTCTATCACCTCGACCGGGCGTGGTCGGATCATCTCGCGTACGTCGCCGACGTGCAGGCCAGCATCCATCTGCGTGCCCTCGGGCAGGAGAGCCCGCTGGAGCAGTTCCACAAGCTGATCTTCGCCGAGTTCACCAAGCTGGTCGACGAGGCGATGGCCGCCGCGGCGAAGACCTTCACCGAGGTGACTATCACCAACGACGGGGCGGACCTCGACGGCGCCGACCTGCACCGCTCGACGATGACCTGGACCTATCTGGTGCACGAGAACCAGTTCTCCTCCGGCTCGCAGGCGATGCAGGGGATCGTGGGCATCTTCCGGTGAACGCCCCCGTGCCCGCCGACCGCATCTGGACGGTGCCCAACGCGCTGAGCATGATGCGGCTGGTCCTGATCCCGGTCTTCATCTGGCTGCTGATGTTCCAGGACTCGCCGGGCTGGGCGTTCGTGGTGCTGTTCGTCTCGGGCGCCTCGGACTGGCTCGACGGCAAGCTGGCCCGCTGGCTCGATCAGTCGTCGCAGATCGGTGCGCTCCTCGACCCGGCGGCCGACCGCCTGTACGTGGTGATCATCCCGATCTGCTTCGGGCTCAAGGGGTACGTGCCGTGGTGGATCATCGGGGTGATCATCGCCCGCGACGTGCTGCTGCTGGCCACCGCGCCGCTGCTGTCCTCCCGGGGCGTCACCGCGCTGCCGACGCTGTACATCGGCAAGGCGGCGACCTTCGCGCTGATGAGTTCGTTCCCGTGGTTGCTGGCCGGACAGATCGACGGGGTGATCGGCACCGTCTGCTTCCCGATCGGCTGGGCCTTCCTGATCTGGGGCGTCGTGCTGTACGTGTGGTCGCTGATTCTGTACTGGATCCAGACCATCGCCGTCGTACGCCGGATGCCGAGGGCTCCGTCGGCGGGAGCCGCGACCGACCGCTAGAGTTCTCGGCGGGCTCGCGCGACGGCGCGGGCGCGTGTGACAAGCCCCCGGCCGCGCGCCGGGATCCCGTGAGAAAGGTACGACCTTGACTTCCACCCAGGTTCCCGAAGATCTGCGCTACACCGACGAGCACGAGTGGATCCGCAAGGTCGGACCGTCGACCGTGCGCATCGGCGTCACCGATTTCGCGCAGAACGCGCTGAACGAGGTGGTCTTCGTGCAGCTGCCGGACCTGGAGGCCGAGGCCGCCGAGGGCGAGTCGTTCGCGGAGATCGAGTCGCACAAGAGCGTGTCGGACATCTACGCGCCGCTCGCCGGCGTGGTCTCGGCGGTGAACGACGCCGTCGTCGATGCCCCCGAGCTGGTCAATTCCGACCCGTACGGGGAGGGCTGGCTGCTGGAGATCACGGTGGCCGACGACGCCGATCTGGACGCCCTGCTCGGCGACCTGCTGGACGCCGACGGATACCGCGAGGTCATCACCGACTGAGTCGGTTGTCGGGGAAGAGAAGTATCATTTGATCCATCCCGGACGGCGGCTTCGCTGACGGTCCGGGGCGGAAACCGGTAGGTTCTTCAAGGTAAGGAACCTGCCCGCGAACGCACTCGACGAGGAGTGTGTCCGTCAGAGAATTGTCGGTGACACCGACCGGTCCGCCGGTCGGCGAAGGAGTTGTGGTGAGCGGTAACGACGACGGTTTTGAAGCTCCGGTGGAGACCACCTCGGTCTTCCGTGAGGAGTTCATCAAGGAGATCGACGCCCCGGCGACGGGCCCCGAGCCCACGGATACCGGTGTCGAGCGCCTGCTGCCCGGTACCGCGCTGCTGGTCGTCAAGCGCGGCCCCAATGCCGGCTCGCGCTTCCTGCTCGACCAGGCCACCACCTCGGCCGGCCGCCACCCGGACAGCGACATCTTCCTCGACGACGTGACGGTCAGCCGCCGGCACGCCGAGTTCCGGCTGTCCGGCAGCGACTTCAAGGTGGTCGACGTGGGCAGCCTCAACGGCACCTACGTGAACCGCGAGCCGGTCGACGATGCCACCCTCAGCAGCGGTGACGAGGTGCAGATCGGCAAGTTCCGTCTGGTCTTCCTGTCCGGCCCGCGGGCCGAGGGCTAAGGGCCGCTCACTGTTGTGACGGGTAACGCTGCTCGCGCGGATTCGTCGCGCCCGGAGCCGGGTGGACGCCGATCGATGTCGATCGGCGCCGTCCTGGCCCTCCTGCGCGAAGACTTTCCGGACGTCTCCATCTCCAAGATCCGCTTCCTCGAGGCCGAAGGTCTCGTGACCCCGGAGCGGGCGCCGTCGGGCTATCGCCGATTCAGCGATGCCGACTGCGAACGGCTGCGCTTCGTGCTGACGGCGCAGCGCGACCGCTATCTGCCGCTGAAGGTGATCCGCGAACAGCTCGAGGCGATCGACGCGCAGGCCGCCGACGCGCCGGGCACCCGGCTGCTGTCGTCGGCGCGCAGCGCCGTCGCCCCGGCGACCGACTTCGCCGCCCGTGGCGGCCGGGTCTCGCGGGAGGCGCTGATCGAGCGGACCGGCGTGGATGCCGCGTTCATCAGTGAGCTGATGCGCAACAGTCTGCTGACCTCCGGTCCCGGCGGCTTCTTCGACGAGGACGCGGTGCGCCTCGTGGAGGCCGCGGCGGCGCTGGCCAACTTCGGCCTGGAGACCCGCCATCTGCGGGCCTTCAAGGTGAGCGCGGACCGCGAGGCCGGCCTCGTCGCCCAGATCGCCAATCCGATCGCCAAGGGCAAGGGGACCGGGGCGCGGGATCGCGCCGAGGAACTGATCCGCGAGATGGCGGCGCTCTCGGTGACCCTGCATACTCAATTGGTGAAGGCCGCCGTCCGCGGCGTCCTCGACTGAGTCAGCCGACTCGACTGAGTCAGCGGGAAAGGACCGGGCCGATGGGTGAGATGCGTGTGGTCGGAATCCGGGTCGACGCGCCGCAGAACCAGCCGGTCCTGCTGCTCCGGGAGACCGAGGGCGAGCGCTACCTGGCGATCTGGATCGGCCAGAGCGAGGCCGCGTCGATCGCTCTCCAGCAGCGCGGCATCGAACCGCCGCGACCCCTGACGCACGATCTGATCGTCAATCTCTGCGCGGCGTTCGACCAGGACCTCACGCAGGTCCGCATCGTCGACATGCAGGAGGGCACCTTCTACGCGGAGATGGTCTTCTCCGGCGGTGCCGTGATCTCCGCGCGGCCCTCGGATGCGATCGCCGTCGCGATGCGCGTCGACGCCCCGATCGTTGCGAGCGACGAGGTGCTGGCCGACGCCGGGCTCGCGATGCCCGACGAAGAGGCCGGTGGCGCGGGCGAGGTGGAGTCCCAGGAGGAGCTCGAGGCGTTCCGGGAGTTCCTCGATCAGGTGTCGCCCGAGGATTTCCTCGGCCCCGACTCCGCCCCCTGAGCTGCCGACGAAGGAGGCAGGTTCACCCTGGGCCTCCTAACGTCGCCCCCTGAGCCTCCCAACGTCGCCCCCTGAGCCTCCCAACGTCGCCCCCTGAGCCTGTCGAAGGGTTGAAGAGTAACGGATAGGTCTCCGCGCGGTCACCATTGGTCTGCACCTGAACTTTAGGTTGAGGTTTACCGCGCGTCGCGTTGTCTCGGAGTCCGGCAGTCCCTAGTTTCAAGGGCGACGCCGACGCGACTCGCGCGGGCGGCACACCGAAACGACCGGGCCGGAGTACCCTTGATCCAAGGGCCGCTTCACCGGTCCGACTGTTGCGTGAGGGAGACACCGTGGGCGATCAGCCGACTGATCTGCGTCCGGAGGAGCAGAGCGCGCTCGAGGCGAGGGTCAGCGCACCCGTGCAGGGCGGCCTCGACGAGGTCGCGCCGGGTCTCTTCCCGAACGACACCGTGCCCGACGAGCTCGTCGGCTACCGGGTCCCGACGGCCTGCCAGATCGCCGGCATCACCTACCGCCAGCTGGACTACTGGGCCCGCACCTCGCTCGTCGTCCCGTCCATCCGCGGCGCGGTCGGCTCGGGCAGCCAGCGGCTCTACTCCTTCAAGGACATCCTGATCCTGAAGATCGTCAAGCGCCTGCTCGACACCGGGATCTCCCTGCAGAACATCCGCGTCGCCGTCGACCACCTCCGCCAGCGCGGCGTCGAGGATCTCTCCCGCATCACCCTCTTCTCGGACGGCACCACCGTCTACGAGTGCACGTCCGCCGAAGAGGTCGTCGACCTCCTGCAGGGCGGCCAGGGCGTGTTCGGCATCGCCGTCTCCGGCGCCATGCGCGAACTGACCGGCACCATCGTCGACTTCCCCGGCGAGCGCGCCGACGGAGGGGTCTCCGAAACCGCCCCCGAAGACGAATTGGCCGCCCGGCGGAAGAACCGTACGCGTCGTACGGGGTAGACCCCCTCGCCGGACGACCGGACTCCATGCTGGTCGAGCGGAATCCATGCTGGTCGAGCGGAGTCGAGACCACCCACCTCGTCGAGGGCGGTGATCTCGACTCCGCTCGATCATCATGTGGGCTCGATCATCATGTGGGCTCGATCATCATGTGGGCTCGATCATCATGCGCAGCCCGCCGGCTGAGCCGGCCCGCGAACGGAGTGAGTGGGCCGTGTCGAAGCCGAGCCCCCGCCCGGAGGGCGGCCTCGGCTCCGCTCGATCATCGTGGGCTGCCTCTGTCGGGAGGTGTGGCGCTACCGGTGGGTATACTGATGGCCACGTCGCTGCGCTGCGGGAGAGAGTTCCGGCAAATGCCGGGACCGCCGAAGGAGCAACACCTCTCCGTCAAACTCTCAGGCACCCGGACCGTGGCCGTTGTCGGCGTCTCTGGAAAGAGACGGGTCCGCCCGTCCGCCCACGGTGAAAGGTGCCGTTCGTCCCCGCGAGGGACGGCACCGAATCTCTCAGGCGTCGCGTTCGCGCGGCATGACAGAGGGGGAGGGCCCGCGTCCGGGGCAGATGCCCGGACCCGACGAGACGAGGCCGTCCCGCCATGACCGCTGCCACTCCGAACAGCTCCGCCCGCACCGATGGTCTGGGCGGCGAGTTCGTCGCCCGCCACATCGGTCCCGACGAGGCCGAGACCGCACGCATCCTTGACGTGCTCGGTGTCGCCTCGCTCGACGAGCTGGCCGCGCAGGTGGTGCCGGCGTCGATCGCCGCTCCCGACGGTGCCCTCGCCGCGCTCGACGCGCCGCTCTCGGAGGCCGCCGTCGCCGCGCGCCTGCGGACCCTCGCGGCGAAGAACACCGTCGCCAAGAGCATGATCGGCCTCGGCTACTACGACACCGTCACCCCGGCGGTGCTGCGCCGCAACATCGTCGAGAACCCCGCCTGGTACACGGCGTACACGCCGTACCAGCCGGAGATCAGCCAGGGCCGTCTCGAGGCCCTCCTCAACTTCCAGACCATGGTCGCCGACCTCACCGGCATGGAGGTGGCCAACGCGTCGATGCTCGACGAGGCGACCGCCGCCGCCGAGGCCATGACGCTGCTGCGCCGGGCGAGCAGGTCGAAGTCGCCGCGCGTCGTCGTCGACGACGACCTGTTCCCGCAGACTCGCGCCCTGATCGACACGCGCGCCGAGCCGCTGGGCATCGAGGTGGTCGAGGCCTCCCTCGATCCCGCCGCCGACGGTGCCGGACTGCCCGACGGTGAGTTCTTCGGCGTGATCGCGCAGGTCCCCGGGGCGAGCGGGCGGATCGTCGACCTCGCGCCGATCATCGCCGCCGCCCACGAGCGCGGCGCGCTGGTCGCCGCCGGCCTCGATCTGCTGGCCGCCACCCTGATCACCCCGCCCGGCGAGCAGGGCGCCGACGTGGTCTTCGGCACCACCCAGCGCTTCGGCGTCCCGATGGGCTTCGGCGGACCGCACGCCGGATACCTCGCGGTCGGCGCCGCACTGACCCGGCAGATGCCGGGCCGCCTGGTCGGCGTCTCCAAGGACGCCGACGGCAATCTCGCCTACCGGCTGTCGCTGCAGACCCGCGAACAGCACATCCGCCGGGAGAAGGCCACCAGCAACATCTGCACCGCGCAGGTGCTGCTGGCCGTGCTCGCCGCGATGTACGCGTCGTATCACGGTCCGGCCGGGCTGCGGGCGATCGCCGAGCGTGTGCACGCCCGCGCCGCCGCGCTGGCGGACGGCCTCGCCGGTGCCGGACGCACGGTGTCGCATGCGCGCTTCTTCGACACGATCGTGGTCGAGGTGCCGGGCGAGGCCGGCCGCCTGGTCGCGAAGGCCAAGGCCGACAAGGGCATCAACCTGCGCCTGATCGACGACGACCGCATCGGTATCGCGTGCGACGAGACCACCACCGAGGGCGACGTCGCCGACCTCCTGGAGGTCTTCTCCGCTGGTGACGCGGCACCGTCGTCGTTCAGCGCCGGGATCGTCGATCGGACGTCGCCGTACCTGACGCATCCGGCATTCCACCTGCACCGCACCGAGACCGCGATGCTGCGGTACCTGCGCATGCTGTCGGACAAGGACATCGCGCTCGACCGCAGCATGATCCCGCTCGGCTCGTGCACCATGAAGCTCAACGCGACCACCGAGATGGAGCCGATCACCTGGCCCGAGTTCGCCGGTCTGCACCCGTTCGCGCCGGCCGGCGACACGGTCGGCAGCCGGGAACTGATCACCGATCTGGAGAGCTGGCTGGTCGCGATCACCGGGTACGACCGGGTGAGCCTGCAGCCCAACGCCGGCTCGCAGGGGGAGTACGCCGGACTGCTCGCGATCCGCAAGTACCACCTGGCGAACGGCGACGACGCGCGCGACATCTGCCTGATCCCGTCGAGCGCGCACGGCACCAACGCGGCCTCCGCGGTGATGGCCGGTCTGCGCGTGGTGGTGGTCGGCTGCCGGGAGAACGGCGACGTCGACACCGACGATCTGCGAGCCAAGATCGAGAAGCACGCGGGCGAACTGGCCGCGATCATGATCACCTACCCGTCGACGCACGGCGTCTTCGAGGACGAGGTGACCGACATCTGCGCGGCCGTGCACGACGCCGGCGGCCAGGTGTACGTCGACGGCGCCAACCTGAACGCGCTGGTCGGACTCGCCCGGCCGGGCCGGTTCGGCGGCGACGTCTCGCACCTGAATCTGCACAAGACCTTCTGCATCCCGCACGGCGGCGGCGGTCCGGGCGTCGGTCCGGTGGCGGTGCGCGAGCACCTGGCCCCGTTCCTGCCCGGTCATCCGCTCGCGCCGGAACTGCCGGACACCGGAATCACCATCTCGGCCGCGCCCTACGGCTCGGCGTCGATCCTGCCGATCACCTACGCCTACATCGCGATGATGGGCGCCGACGGCCTCCGCCGGGCCACGCTGACCGCGATCGCGTCGGCCAACTACATCGCCCGCCGCCTCGCCGACCACTTCCCGGTGCTCTACACCGACGCCCGCGGCTGGGTGGCGCACGAGTGTATCCTCGACCTGCGGGAACTGATCAAGGCCACCGGTGTCAGCGTCGACGACGTCGCCAAGCGCCTCGCCGACTACGGCTTCCACGCCCCGACCATGAGCTTCCCGGTCGCGAACACCCTGATGGTGGAGCCGACCGAGAGTGAGAACCTCGCCGAGCTCGACGCCTTCATCGACGCGATGATCGCGATCCGCGGTGAGATCGACAAGGTGGCCGACGGTACGTGGACCGTCGACGACAACCCCCTGCACGGGGCCCCGCACACCGCGGAGTGCCTGGTCGCCGACTGGGACCAGGCGTACGACCGGCTCACCGCGGTCTACCCGGCCGGGCTGCCCTCGGCCGGGGCGCGCGCCAAGATCTGGCCGTCGGTCCGCCGCATCGACAATGCCTTCGGCGACCGCAACCTGGTGTGCAGCTGCCCCCCGATCGAGGCCTTCGCCGAGTAGTCGCAGAAGACCGGCCTTCTACGCGTCGCCGAGGGGAATGTTCCCTCGGCGACGCGTGGACGGCCGACGTTCGCGCGACCAGAAGGACGAGTCCGCCGCTTCGGTCCTGAGCCGCCGGCAAGATTGTGATTAGAGTGAACTAGTGGGGCTAGTGTGACGACTTGCCGTCGACTCGGTCACGGTTCGGTGGACGGCCTGGCCGGGCGCGGGGTGTGCGTGCGGCAATGAGAGGGTCGCGTGACGCCAGACCGCGCCGCGCCGCCGTTTCGCCGAAGGAGTCCGACATGAAGCTCACCCGTCTGCGCCGTGCCGCCGTGGCGGCCGCCGCCTGCACCGCCCTGACCGCCGGAGCCGTCGCCGCGAGCGGTCACGCCGCCGCCGACCCGGCCGCCGACGGCGCCGCCGCGCAGCAGGCGATCGGGAGCATCCAGTCCTCGCCGACCGACGCCGCCGCGGTGATCGACGGCATCGACGCCGCCAACCAGACGCTGCAAGCACTCGGCATCACGCCGTTCACGCCGACGATCGGCGCGTGCACGGACGGCACCTTCCCGCTCGCCGTCGGCGGCGCCGTCGCCGGGCCCGGCACCCCCGGACTCCCGAAGACCGTGACCGACCTGCTGCCGCCCGACCTCAACGCGGTCCGGTCCGGCGAGGTCCTCTACGGTTTCGTGCCGGCCGGGGTGTTCGACGACAGCAAGAGCAAGTCGGGCATGCAGGTCGCGTGGTTCAACACCAGCACGATGAAGGGCGCCATCAACCCGATGGATTCGTTCAGCACCGTCATTCTCGACGCGGTCAAGGCACGCATCGCCGCGGCGGGCCTCCCGGTTCTGGGCGACACGGTTCTGAATCAGCTCAAGACCGGCCTCGACAAGACGCTGCCTGCCAACGGCGCGCGCGGCGGCGTCGTCGACACCGACAAGGGCACGGTCCTCTCGGCGATCTTCGGATCGGTGGAGAAGTCGGGTGCGACCTGCTACTTCTTCCCGAGCCTCGGCATCGCGACGGTGCAGTAGCGCATGCGTAAAGTCCGGGTCCACAACCTGAACATCTCCCTCGACGGCTACAGCGCCGGCGGCTCGGTCACCTATGAGAAGCCCATCGGCGACGCCGGCCGGCTGTTCGGCTACTTCGACGGCCGGGTGATCGACGGCGTGCAGCACGTCGACGATCCGATCACCGCCGACCGCATCTTCACCTCCGCCTGGGGTCAGGGGATCGGCGCCGAGATCATGGGCCGCCGCAAGTTCGGCCCGCAGACCGGCCCGTGGGCCGACGACGAATGGCGCGGCTGGTGGGGCGACGAGCCGCCGTTCAAGACGCCGGTGATCGTGCTGACCCACCACGAACGCGAGCCGATCGCGTTCGCCAACGGCACCGTCTTCCACTTCGTCGATGCCGGCCCCGCGCAGGCGCTCGCCTTCGCCGACGAACTGGCCGGCGGCCGGGACATCCGGCTGGGCGGCGGACCGACGTCGGTCCGCGAATTCCTGCAGGCCGACCTCGTCGACTTCCTGCACCTCGTGACCATCCCGCTGGTCATCGGGTCCGGGGTGTCCATCTGGGACGGCTGCGCCGAACTCCAGGACCGGTTCGACATCGAGTCGGTGACCACCGGCCGCGGCCTGACGCACCAGTTCTGGAACCGGAAGCGCTGACGCCCGCTACGCGGCCGAGGTCGCGGCGCCGCCCAGGTCGAGCACCAGACCGCGGGCGGCGAGCAGCGGCACCACCTCGGTCAGCACCCGATCGGTGAGTGCGGCCGGATCGGCGGCGTGCAGGGTGACGCCGGGCGCGACCCGGGCCGCCCAGATGTCCCACAGCAGTCCGGCCAGGGTGACCGGGGTGCCCGGGTGCACGATCGCCTCGGTCCGGGCGCCCGGCGACCAGTCCGGACGCTCCTCGGTGAAGGCCAGGAAGGCCTCGTTCACCGAGGCGGCGAGCAGAACGTCGACGTCGATGAAGGCCGGCCGGGGTGCGGCCGCGCTCAGGCGGGCGGCCTCGGACAGGCTGCCCGCGCGGACGCGGGTCACCCGATCGGCGTCGTGCCGCGGTGCGGTGAGTTCGGTCCAGGCGCCGCGGTCGGCGACGGCGAGTCGGAGGGGATGGCTCATCGGTGGGTCTCCTTGTCGAGACGGTGGAATCGGCTGTGGTGGAAGATCAGCGGGTCGCTCGTGGGCCCGGCGGCGTGATCGGTGAGCGCGGCGAGGGCGATCACGTGGTCGCCCGCCGGCACGAACTCGACCGGACACACCGTGAGGGTGGCCGCCGCACCGTCGAGATGGATCGCCCCGTCGGACGTCGCCGACCAGTCGAGGTCGCTGAACCGCTGATCGGCGGGCCGCCGGAAGCCGTCGGCGACGTGCCGCTGGTGCTCGCCGAGCACACTGAGCCCCCAGTGGCTGCTGTCCCGCAGCGCGGGGAGGGTGGTCGACGACCGGGCGATGGCGACCGAGACGAGCGGTGGGTCGAGCGAGACCGGCGCGAAGGTGGCGACCAGGACCCCGAGCGGTCCCTCGGTGCCGAGCGCCGCGACGGCGACCAGCCCCGACGGGATGTGCCCGAACAAGCGGCGCAGCGACGCCGGATCGAGGGCCGCGCGGCTGCGGCTGCGTGCCGGCGCGCTCACCGGGCACCCGCCAGGAACGGCTGCCCGGCCGGTGCGGGGGACGCGAGCCGCGGGTCGTCGAACAGGCCCCGCGCGACGAGCTGCGGGACGACGCCCTCGCCGAACCAGTACAGCTCCTCCAGGTGCGGGTAGCCGGACAGCACGAACTCGGAGATGCCCAGCTCGGCGTAGCGTTCGATGAGGTCGGCCACCTCGACGTGGCTGCCGACCAGCGCGGTGCCCGCGCCGCCCCGGACCAGACCGACGCCGGCCCAGAGGTTCGGCACGATCTCCAGCGCGTGCGGGTCGCGCCACGACCCGTTGGCGCGGTGTCCGCTGTGCAGATCGCGCATCGCCGCCTGCCCGGTCGACTCGCTGCGCGCGAGGCCGTTCTGGACACCCTCGACGACGCTCTCGTCGAGAGCGCCGAGCAGCCGGCCGGCCTCGGCCCACGCCTGCTCGGCGGTGTCCCGGGTGATCACGTGCAGCCGGATGCCGAAGCGGACGGTGCGGCCGTGCTCGGCGGCCAGCCCGCGGATCCAGGCGATCTTGGCGGCGACCGCCTCCGGCGGCTCGCCCCAGGTGAGGTAGACGTCGCTGTGCCGGGCGGCGACCGGGCCGGCTTCGGGCGACGAGCCGCCGAAGTAGACCGGCGGGGTGGGCAGCGGGAGAGTGGCCAGGTGGGCGTCGTCGACGGTGAGGAATTCGCCGTGGTGGGTGACGGTATCGCCCCGCCAGAGGCCGCGCACGACGGTCAGGAACTCATCGGTGCGCCGGTAGCGGGCGGCCTTGTCCAGGTGATCGCCGTAGGCGCGCTGCTCGGCGGGCTCGCCTCCGGTCACGACGTTCAGCAGGATCCGGCCCGGTGCGTGCCGGGAGAACGTGGCGGCCATCTGTGCGGCCAGCGTGGGGCTCACCAGGCCGGGCCGGAAGGCGACCAGGAAGCCGAGCCGTTCGGTCTCGCGGGCCACCATCGCGGTGGTCAGCCAGGCGTCCTCGCACCAGGCCCCGGCCGGGGTGAGGGCGGCGGTGAAGCCGAAGTCCTCGGCGGCCCGGGCGATCGAGCTCAGGTAGCCGATCGACGCGTCGCGGTCGCCGCGGGCGGCCCCGGCCGGAAGCCCGTGGCCGCCGCCGACGATGAAGCGGGAATCGCCGTAGGTCGGAAGGAACCAGTGCAGTTTCAGTGACATGGGGAGGGTCTTCTTTCTCTCGGTCAGAGGGTGCCGTGGCTCGGCGGGAGCTCCCGCGCGAGGGCCCAGCGGCCGAGGTGATGGAGTTTCCAGCGTTCTGGGTCGTGCAAGGTGTGGGTGCGGGCGTCACGCCAGTAGCGGGACAGGTTGGCTCCTTCGGCCGCGGTCCGGGTGCCGCCGAAGTCGAACAGCTCGCTGCCGGCACGACGTGCCGCGCGTCCGGCGGCGACCTTGGCCGCCGCGGTCGCCAGCGAGGCCTCGGCGAGGGCCGCGGGGTCGTCGGCGGGCGCGGCCTCGGCGTCGTCGATCCGCCGGGCCGCCGTGCCGAGCAGCGACTCGGCGCCGCGGACGGCGAGCTCGAGGTCACCGGCCTGCGCCAGGAGCAGCGGGTCGTCGGCGGCGCGGGTCGCGCCAGCCTCGTAGGCCTCGAACCAGGGACGGGCCCCGGTCACCACGCTCGCCGCCGCATCGAGGGCGCCGCGCGCGATCCCGGTGTCGATCGCGGCGTGCACCAGCTGGGCCCGGGCGCCGTAGGTGCTCGGCGTGGCCAGCAGGGCGGTGTAGTCCACGAGGTGATCGTCGGCGACGGGGGTGCCGTCGAAGGTGACGGTGCCGCTGCTGGTGGTGCGCTGGCCGAAGCCGGCCCAGTCGTCGTCGATCGTGATGCCGGGTGCGGTGGCATCGGCGTAGGCGATCACGGTGGTGCCGTCGTCGGCGACGGCGCGGACCGCCAGGATGTCGGCGAAGGCCGCCCCGGTGCAGTAGTACTTGGTGCCGGTCAGGGTGAGTCGCCCGCCGGGTCCGCGGGTGAGCCGGGTGGCGTCGTCGCGGACCGTGGTGCCACCGCGTTCGGTCTGTGCGTTGGCGATCCGGGCACCGCGCAGGACCCGGCCGAAGATCTCCTCGCCCAGGGCGGGGCTGCCGCCGCGGGCCAGCGCCTCGAGGAAGACGAAGTGGCTCTGCGGGATCTGGGCGATGCTGCCGTCCGCGGCGGCGAGGGCCGCCACCACCCGGGCCAGCACCGTGGCGCCGAGCCCTGGACCGCCGAATCGCCGCGGCACGGTGATCGTGAGCAGTCCGGACTCGGAGAGCGCGGCGATCTCGGCGCGGGGGAGACGACGATCCCGGTCGCGCTCACTCGCCCCCGCTGCGAGGGCGGGGGCGAGCTTGGCGACCCGGTCCAGCGCCTGTTCGGCGTCACCTATGGACTCGGGCACGTCGGGTGTCCTTTCTTTCTGAGATGAGCGTTTCGACTCGGCCGGGCGGGGGCACAGCAGCAGCCCGCCCCGCCGGTCGAGCCGCTAGGCGCCCTTCGACGCCGCGTCGTCGCAAGCTCCGCCGCGCCAGCTCAGGACCCGACCGTGTCGAAACGCCGCAGTACAACGGGCGGAGGGGCGGGGCTCAGCTGTAGAGGCTGAACTGCGGAGCGCGGCGGTTGAGCACCCAGTCGCCGATCTCGCGCGCCTTGTAGGCCACCGGGTCATGCACGGTATGGGTGCGCAGATTGCGCCAGTGCCGGTCGAAGCCGTACGCGCTGGTCGTGGCGCGGGCGCCCTGGATCTCGAACAGCCGCGAGGCGACCTCCAGCGAGACCTTGGTGGTCAGGTACTTGGCCTCGGC
>NZ_JBPSDN010000011.1:0-88377 GCF_052036135.1 Gordonia marina | reverse complement strand
CTCTCCCCTCCCCCCCCCCCCGCCTCTGCGCGGCCTTCCGCGGTGAGGGCTTCGCCGGTGTCGAGCGCCGCCTGGAGGGCGTCGCCCGCACGATCGGCGAGCAGGGCCGCGGCGGTGACCTGCGCCTGCAGTTCGCCGACCAGCTCGAGGATGTACGGATCGTCCGACGCCGACTCCAGGCCGGAGGTCTCCCAGGCGGCGGCGTGCAGACGGGTCCAGTCCAGCGCTTCCTCCAGCGCGCCCTGCGCGGTGCCGATGTAGAAGTCCACGAAGGCGAGCTGCCAGTGCGGGGTGACGAGCTGCTGATACGGCGACAGTTCACGACCGGTCAGCGGGTCGGCGCCGAGGATCTGGTCGCGCGTCACCGGGGTGTCGCGGAACTCGACGCCGCCGGAGTCGGTGAGACGCTGGCCGATGTTGTCCCAGTCGCCGAGCGGCGTGAATCCGTCGAGACCGGCCGGCAGCGACAGGAACACCAGGTCGCCCTCGAAGGCCGCGGTGACCGACAGCTGGTCGGCGACGCTCGCGCCCGACGCGAAGGTGCGCCGCCCGTTCAGGAGGAAGCCGTCGCCGTCCCGGGTGAGCTCGAGCCCGGCGCCGCCGCGCGGATTCTGCACGCCGCCCCAGAAGAGCTTCTCCTCGGCGTTCCGGCGGGACAGCGCCTCGGCCTGCTCGGGGGTGCCGAACAGGTGCGGAATGCGCTGCTGCGCGTAGTGGTAGCCGAGCAGGTGGGCGATGGAGGTGTCGCCGCGGGCGATGCGGCGGGTGATCTGCTGCGCCTGCGCGTAGTTCAGGCCGTCGCCGCCGAATTCGACGGGCTCGCCGACCTGGAGCAGGTCGTGGGTGCGGAGCAGATCGATCTCGGCGAGGGGCGCGGCGTTGGCTCGGTCGCGCTCGGCGGCCGTCGCCCGCAGTTCGGCGGCGACCAGGTCGGCGCGGCGCAGGGCGTCGGCGAAGCGGGTGGAATCGTCGTCGGTGAGGGCGCCGTCGGGACGGTGCTCGGTGGTGGTCATGCTGGGTGGGTTCCTTTGCGGTGCAGGGGGTTTCGGAGTTGTCTAGATGGTCGTTTCGACACGGCCGGGCCCTGGCGGGCCCGTCCGGCTCAACGGGCGGTGGGGGCGTTTCGACTCGGCCGGGCCGGGGGACAGCAGCAGCCCGCCCCGCCGGTCGAGCCGCTAGGCGAGACCGTGTCGAAACGGCCGCAGTACGGGATCGCCCTCGGTGAGTAGCGGTTCACGCGAGGACCCCGTGGCGGGCCAGTTCGGACTCCAGCCGGCCGCTCGCGGCGAGGTCGGCCTCGATCTCGCGGACCAGCGGCAGGATCTTCTCGCCGAAGTAGGCGACGTCCTCCAGGTAGTGCAGGAAGCCGAGGAGGAAGAGGTTCACGCCGCGCGTCTTGTAGGCGACGATCCGCTCGGCGATCTGCTCGGGCGTGCCGATCAGACCGGTACGGAAACCGTCGTTGTACTGGACCAGGTCGGCGAACTCGGAGTCCTGCCACATGCCCTTGCCGTCCGACGCCGAGCGGCCGGCCTGCTTCACGGCCGAACCGAAACCGGCGACCGCCTCGCGGTCGGCCTTGTCGACGATCTCGCGAAGCACGTCGCGGGCCTCGCGCTCGGTGTCCCGGGCGATCAGGAAGCCGTTGAGACCGAACTTGACGGTCCGATCGTGCAGCGCCGCTTCGGTATTCACGTCGATCACCTGCTCGGTGATCCCATCGAAGTCCTTGCCGTTGGAGAAGTACCAGTCCGAGACGCGCCCGGCCATCGCCCGGGCCGCGGTCGAATTGCCACCCTGGAAGATCTCCGGATGGCTCCGGCCCGGAACCTCCACCGGCTTCGGCTTGAGGTCGAAGTCGTGCAGCCGGTAGAAGTCGCCGCGGTACTCGGCGTGCTCGCTGGTCCAGATCTCCCGCAGATAGCCGATGAACTCCTCGGCGCGACGGTAGCGCTCGTCGTGCTCCAGCCAGGGCTCGCCGAGCTTGGTGAATTCGTCCTTGAACCAGCCGCTGACCACGTTGACCGCGGCGCGGCCGCCGGAGAGCTGATCGGCGGTGGCGATGAGCTTGGCCAGCACGCCCGGCTGCCAGAGACCGGGGTGGACCGCCGCGATCACCTTGAGTCGCTGCGTCGCCAGCAGCAGCGCGAGCGAGAAGCTGGTCGACTCGTGCTGGTAGGCGGCGCCGTACGACGCGATGTAGCGCACCTGGGTGAGGGCGTAGTCGAAGCCGTTGTTCTCGGCGAGGACCGCCAGCTCGCGGTTGTAGTCGTAGCTCCAGTCGGTGCGCTGTTCGATGGTCGAGACCACCAGCCCGCCGCTGACATTGGGCACCCAGTAGGCGAACTGGAGCGGCTGATGGGCGGCTTCGAGCCGGCTCTCGGCGGTGCGGGACGCGTTCTCGGGCATGACGGAGTGGACCTCCTTGAGGTCTTGAATCGGTGGATCGGTTGCGGCCCTTGTGGTTTCGGGCGCCGCTGCGGTGTCTGAAACGAGTCTGCGCTCCGGCGCCGGAAAGATCGATGGTTGCGCGCACCGTGCGCGCAACCCGTTCGGGTCGCGGTGCCGAACGGTGCTGTGCACGAACGACGAGTGACGGGGAGGGCGACGCACTAGGGTGTGGTCTATCTCCGAGGCGGTGCCGCTGGGACCCCCACGGGCGCATCTCCACAGAAGGGGAAGGCATGGCCTCTCGCAGGACTCAGATCGTGATCGCCCTGCTCGCCGCGATCGTCAGCGGCGGCGTGCTGTTCGGTACCGCGCCGCCGTCGTCGCTGGTCGACGCGCCCATCAACGCGGAATCGCAGAAGCAGGGCGGTGAGTTCGACACCCTCGTCACGCCCGAACTCACCCGCTTCTACGACACCCCGCTGCCGCCCGGCGCCAAGATCGGGCAGCTCGTCGCGGCGGAGCCGGTCGACGGTGTGCCGGCCGGCGTCAAGGCGTACCGGATCATCTACGTCTCCACCGATCTGCAAGGCCGCAAGATCCCGGTGTCCGGGTTGTACGCGGCGCCGGCCGGCCCGTCGGCGAGCGGGTATCCGCTGGTCTCCTTCGCGCACGGCACGCTCGGCGTCGGACGCCCGTGCGGGATCAGCCAGACACCGTAGCAGCCCGGCACCCCCGCGTACACGGCCTGGATGCCGCACATCAAGCCCCTCGTCGACGCGGGGCTGGCGGTCGTCGCCTCGGACTACTCGGGCATGGGTGCCCCGGGACCGTCGTCGTACCTGGTCGGACCGCTGGAAGGCCGCGGCGTCCTCGACGCGATGCGCGCGGTGGAGAATCCGTCGCCGATGATCGGCGACATCCCCGTCGACAAGAACAAGCTGGCCGTCTACGGCAAGTCGCAGGGCGGCGAGGCGGCGAACAGCGCGCTCGAGATCGCGCCCGAGTACGCGCCGGAGCTGAAGATCGGCAGCGGTGTGCTCCTGGCGCCCGGCTACACCCCGCCCATCCGCGGGATCCTCGACGCGGTCGCCAGCAACCCGACCAGCACCAAGCAGAACATGTTCGTCCTGCTCATCGCCAAGTCGTACGCGGAGAGCTACCCGGACATCGTCAAGCTCGACGAGATCCTCAGTCCCGAGGGCATGGAGAAGGCCAAGCTGCTCGACGGCTACTGCGGCCAGAACCTGATCGACCGCGTGTCCGACGTGCCGCTCACCAAGCTGATCAACACGCCGGTCCCGGGGAATCTGATCCGCGCCATGAGCAAGGGCATGCCGGGGACCAAGCGGATCGGTGTCCCGATCGCGTTCTGGCAGGGACTGAAGGACACCACGATCATTCCGCAGTTCACCCATGCACAGGTGATGACCCAGTGCGCTCTGGGCACCACGACGTTCTACGTGCGGTATCCCGAGGACGACCACGGGTCGATGAACTATCAGGCGCGGACGCGCGACCCGAACGCCATCGAGTACATGAAGAACATCTGGGCCGGGAAACCGGCGCCGGACAACTGCGCCAACCAGTTGCTCGGCACCGTCGGCACCGCGACCGGGGTGAACTGATGAACCGGGACATCGCGCTGGAAGCCTCGCTGGCCGTCGCCGTCGGTCTGCTGATCGTCACCTGGGCGGCGTTCCGGAGTACCGGGGCGCCGACCGCCGGGGCCATGCGCCGCGGTGGGATGGCCGTGGTCCTCGTGTATGCCGTGCTGGCCGTTCCGCTCCTCGCGTCGAGCGGACTGGCGCTGGCCGGGCTCGCGGTACTGGTCGTCGTGATCGCGCTCGCCTTCGCGGCCGGCGTGGTCGCGCTGCGCCGGTCGATCGGCGACGACGGCCGCCCGCGTCCGGAGACCGCCGGCGAACGATACGCGCGGTGCGCGGTCTCGGTCGGCATGACCGCTGTGCTGCTCATCGCCGCCGCGCAGACGCTCTCCCTGCTGAGCCGGCTGGATCCGCGGATCATCGTCCTCGCGCTCACCGTGGTCGCGGGCTGGCTCGTCGTGGCCCAGGGACTCGCCGCCACGCACCGCATCTGGTCGACGGCCATGTGGTTCATGATCGTGCCGGTGGTCGCGTCCCTCGCGATCGGCTTCTATCTCGGCGGCCCCGGTGTGGTCGCCGACCCGATCCGGCTGGTCGACGGAGTCTCCGCCGCCTCCGCGGTCGGTCTCGCGGTGGTGCTGGTCGTCCTGGGCTGGGCCGACGGCGCGCTGCGCACCAGCGCGCTGCTGGGCTCCTGGTCGCGTCCGCGCGTCCTCGGCGGTGCGCTCGGAGTGGTGATCCTGATCGTCCTCGGCCTGCTGATGCTGCTCGGCGGTGCGATCCTGGTGCCGTCGATGGAGTTCTTCACCGTCCCCGCGAACCTCGACATGCTGCCGGGCCTGGCCGGCGTGGTGCTGGCGGTCCTCACCGTCGTGTTCACCGCGCTCATCGCGCACACGCTGTCCGCCGCGGCGGGCGCGGTGGGGGTGACCTCGCCCGCGGACGCACCCGCCGCGGACGACCACCGCCAGCCCGCTTCCGCCCTCGCACTGCCCGCCGAGTGGGTCCTCGGCGCTGCGATCGTGGCGGCGGCGCTCGCCCTGATCGACGTCGGCGCACCGGTCCTGCTGCTGTGCACCGCCCTGGTCGCGGCGGCCGTGACGGGCGCGCAGCTGGCGGGCCCGCGCATCGGCGCGCCGGGCGTGACCGTCGGCATCGCGGTGGCCGTCGTCGCGGCGATCGTCCTGGCCGCGACCGGTCAGCGGGAGATCGGCTGGTGGACCAGCCTCGCGATCGTCGTGACCGCCGCCGCGGCGTTCGCGGCGGCCCGGCTGACCGCCCCCGCGGCGAGCGACCCCGAAACGGTCAGCGGCCAGGCACCGCGGACGGCAGGATGATCCGGTTGAGGTCCACCGTGGCGGCCGGTTCCGGAACCGGCAGCGCGGTGCCGACCTCGCCGAACGTCACCGTCGCGGTGCCGGCGGGCAGCGGCCCGGCGCCACGGAAGCCGGTCTGCGTCAGGATCTTCATCTCTTCCGGCTTGCGCGCGAAGGTGAAGAACTCCGCGGCTGCGGCCGCCATCGCGTCGGACACGCCGTCGCCACCGAGCATGATCACCGGGTAGTCGGCGACCGGCGTCGGGCCGGACGGCGCCACCACGGCGACCTTCGCCTTCGCATCGCCCTTGGTCAGCAGGTACAGGCGCTGCTCGCTGATCGGGACCGCCCGCACCTTGGCGTCGGCGGGATCTCGGGTGTCGGCGATCGCGCGCACCGCGGCCTCGGCGGTGCCGTCGCCGACGCGCGGCGGCGCGGACATCAGCTCGTGCATCGCGGCGACCACGGGTTCGGAGCGGGCCTGCGCCGCGGTCAGGGGACCGGTGGCCTCCGCGGTGACCGCGGCGACCGCCTGAGCGGCGAGCGCGGTGGCGTCGGACTCGGCGCCGGTGGGCATCGCCATCCGCAACGACCCCCAGCTGCTGTGTCCGAAGGCGCGCAGGGCGTTGTCGCGGGTCAGCGAGGGGAGGTCGCCCCACGCGATCTTGCCCTTCGCCTCCCTGGCGAGCTCGGGCTCCATCGCGAGCCGGATCGGGGAGCTGACCAGTGAGTCCGGGGTTCCGGCCAGGAGTGACGGGTTCGCGGTGGCGAGCGCGGCCGACCAGACGGACGACTCGGGCACCCAGGCGGCCGGGTACAGACCATGCGCCTGCGCATCCCACTTCGGGGCGGTGAGACCTTCGAGCATCGCCCCGGCGTCGACCGGCCGGACGTCGACGCTCACGCAGTAGTCGCGGATCACCGGCCGGGCCGCGTTGAAGGTCGTCGCGATCTCCTGCAGCGCCGGGGCGACGGCCGGGTCGGCGGCGATCGGCAGGTGCGCGTCGCCCGACAGGCACGATGCGGCCTTGGTGCTGCCGTCGTCGATCCGGTCGCCGTATTGATTCCACGCCACGATCAGCGCGACGACGAGAATGATGCCGAGCAGCCCGGCGAGCAATGGCCGGCTGAACAGTTGGCGAGTCCGCCCGCTCCCGTGTGTACCCACACGTCACCCCTTTGTTGTCGTGGACGTCCCCCTCGTCTCTATCACACCCGCGGCGGGCGGACGGTGCGGCTCACCGCGACACGGCCGGCCCCGCCTCACGCACCGAGCCCGGACCCGCGCGGGGTCCGGGCTCGGCGCGCGGCTACGCCTGGATCAGGCGTTCGCGGCCTTGTACTCGCGGCGCGCGGCGTGCAGCAGAGGCTCGGTGTAGCCGCTCGGCTGCACCGCACCCTGCAGGATCAGCGCCTTGGCGGCCTGGAACGCGATGTTCGAATCGAAGTCCGGGGCCATCGGCCGGTAGTCCGGGTCGCCGGCGTTCTGCCGGTCGACGACGGGGGCCATCCGCTCGAGCGCGGCGACGATCTCGTCCTCGGTCACGATGCCGTGCGCCAGCCAGTTGGCCAGCAGCTGGCTGGAGATCCGCAGGGTGGCGCGGTCCTCCATCAGGGCGACGTCGTGGATGTCGGGCACCTTGGAGCAGCCGACGCCGTGGTCGATCCAGCGGACCACGTAGCCGAGGATCGACTGGCAGTTGTTGTCCAGCTCCTCGCGCTTCTCCTCATCGCTCCAGTTCGGGTCGGCGGCGAGCGGGATGGTGAGGATCTCCTCGATGGTCTTCGGGTCGCGCTTGGCGATCTCGTCCTGGCGCTCGAAGACGTCCACCTCGTGGTAGTGCAGCGCGTGCAGGGTCGCGGCGGTCGGCGACGGCACCCACGCGGTGTTGGCGCCGGCCATCGGGTGACCGATCTTCTGCTCGAGCATGTCGTGCATCAGATCCGGCATGGCCCACATGCCCTTGCCGATCTGCGCCTTGTGCTGGAGGCCGGCGGCCAGACCGGTGTCGACGTTCCAGTCCTCGTAGGCGTTGATCCAGGTCTGCTGCTTCATGTCGGCCTTGCGGACCATCGGCCCGGCCTTCATCGAGGTGTGGATCTCGTCGCCGGTGCGGTCGAGGAAGCCGGTGTTGATGAACACCACGCGCTCGGAGGCGGCGTTGATCGCGGCCTTCAGGTTGGCGGTGGTCCGGCGCTCCTCGTCCATGATGCCGACCTTGAGGGTGTTGCGGGGCAGGCCGAGGACGTCCTCGACGCGGCCGAACAGCTCCGAGGTGAAGGCCACCTCGTCGGGACCGTGCATCTTCGGCTTCACGATGTAGATCGAGCCGGTCCGCGAGTTCTGCAGCCCCTCGGCGCTCATGCCGTGGATACCGATCGCCGAGGTGACCAGCGCGTCCAGGATGCCCTCCGGGACCTCGTTGCCGTCGGCGTCGAGGATGGCCGGGTTGGTCATCAGGTGGCCGACGTTGCGGACGAACAGCAGCGAGCGGCCGTGCAGCTCCACTGGCTGCCCGTCGCGCCCGGTGTAGACGCGGTTCGGGTTCAGCACACGGGTGAAGGTCTTGCCGCCCTTGGTGACCTCCTCGGCCAGGTCGCCCTTGTTCAGGCCGAGCCAGTTGGTGTAGCCGAGGACCTTGTCGTCGGCGTCGACCGCGGCGACCGAGTCCTCGAAGTCCATGATCGTGGTGACCGCGGACTCCAGTTCGACGTCCTTGACTCCGGCCTTGTCGGTGGAACCGATGGGGGAGTTCGGGTCGAAGAGGATGTCGATGTGCAGGCCGTGGTGGCGCAGCAGGATCGACGACGGCGCCAGCGCGTCGCCGGTGTAGCCGATGAACGCGTCCGGATCGGCGAACGTGGTGACCTCGGTGTCGTCGCCGAGAACCACATCGACCTTGTCGCCGTCGACGACGTACTTGGTGGCGTCGGCGTGGCTGCCGTTCTCCAGCGGGACCGCCTGGTCGAGGAAGGCCTTGGCGAAGGCGATCACCTTGTCGCCGCGGACCTTGTTGTACGACGAGCCCTTCTCGGCCCCGTCGGTCTCCGGGATGGCGTCGGTGCCGTACAGCGCGTCGTACAGCGATCCCCAGCGGGCGTTCGACGCGTTCAGCGCGAAGCGCGCGTTGAGCACCGGGACCACCAGCTGCGGGCCCGCGGTGTCGGTGATCTCGACGTCGACGTTCGAGGTGGTGATCTGGAAGTCGGCGGGCGGCTCGACGAGGTAGCCGATCTCCTTCAGGAACGCCAGGTAGGTGTCCTGGTCGACGGCACCCGGGTTCGCGGTATGCCACGCGTCGAGCTTGGCCTGGAGCTCGTCGCGGACGGCGAGCAGTTCACGGTTGCGCGGCGCGAGGTCGTTGATGACGCCCGCGGCACCGGCCCAGAAGGCATCGGGGTCTACACCGGTGCCCGGCAGCGCCTGGTCGTTCACGAAGTCGTACAGCACCTTCGCGACCTGCAATCCATGGACGTTGACGCGTTCGGTCATGGCAACCCTTCTGTCGGCCGTGTTCTTGACACCGCCATCCTACTAGGCGCCTGGTGAAAGGTACTTTCCGGTAGGAGGTGACGGCAGACACCGCGGACCCGTTCCCGCAGTTCCGCGCCGCGCCGGGCGAGGGCGGTCTGGCGGCGGACGTAGTCCGCCCGGCCCGCGGGAGTCTCGATGGGCACCGCGCGGTAGCCGAGCGACGACAGGTCGTACGGGCTGGCCTCCATATCGAGAGTGCGGGCGTCCAGGGCCAGTGCGAACGACGCGGCCAGCAGTTCGCCGTCGACCAGCGGCCCCAGTTTCAGGCAGTGCCGGTACAGGTCCATGGTCGCGTGCAGGCAGCCGGGCTGTTCGTGGTCGCGCTGGGTGTCCCGGGACAGGGCGGTCGCGTTGCGGCCCACCGCCTCCGGGGTGAAGAAGCGGAATGCGTCGTAGTGGGTACAGCGCAGCGGCATCGACTCGACGACGGCGTCGGTGCCCGCGGCGCCGAGCCGCAACGGCAGCGGATGCCGCGTGTCGGTGTCCCGGTAGACCATCGCCCACTCGTGCAGGCCGAAACAGCCGAAGCGGGCGGGCCGCGACGCGGTGGCCCCGGTGAGTCCGGCGATCGCGCCGATCAGCGAGGCACGGGCGTCGCGGAACTCCCCGGTCACGGCCACCGTGCCGTCGTCGCGGCGGGCGTAACCGGCCAGCGTCAGATACTCGTCGCCGTGCTCCAGGGCCGTCCCGAACCCGGGATGCCAGCGGGTCACCTGGATCGGCCGCGCCGAGTAGTAGGTGAACAGGAAGTCGATCACCGGGTGTTTGATGCCGCGCTTCCGGCCGGCCAGGTAGGGCCCGATCAGGGCGTCGACGCGGGCGGCGTGGGCCGCGGCCCGGGCACGCCAGACGGGCTCGGGCAGCGTGTCGGGGGTCGTTTCGACACGGTTCGTCACTTCGTTCCTCACCGGCTCAACGGGCTATCCGGGATTTCGTTACTTCGTTCCTCACCGGCGGGGCGGGCTATCCGGGATTTCGTCACTTGTTGACAGCCCTTTGAGCCGACCCGAGGCTGTTTGCAGCCCTTTGAGCCGCCTCGAGGCGCTAGCCGAGGGGCGTGTCGAAAAGACCTTCTGTCGGGGGTCGTTTCGACACGGTTCGTCACTTCGTTCCTCACCGGCGGGGCGGGCTATCCGGGGTTTCGTCACTTGTTTACAGTCCTTTGAGCCGACTCGAAAAGACTCGCTGACGGCGGGGCGGGCAGGGGACACGCTCGGTCATGCCATGCGGTGGGTGGCGTCGCGGAGGTTGCCGACGAAGGCCTCGGCCAGGTCGGCGAGGGCGATCACTCCGATCAGGGTGCCCGTCTCGTCGGCGACGCCGCCCATGTGCGCGCTCTGGCGGCGCAGGACCGCCGCGGCCTCGTCGAGCGGGGTGGTGGCCGGCACCCGCGGCAGCGGCCGGATCTTGTCCCGGCCCAGCACGCTGTCCGGGCCCAGATCCTCGTCCAGGATGTCGTCGAGCACATCCTTGAGGTGCAGGTATCCGATATAGGTCCCGTCGAGTCCGAGCACCGGGAAGCGGGAGTAGCCGGTCTCCCGGACCGCACGCTCCACGTCGCCCAGCCGCGGGCCGAGGCGGCCGGTGGTGGCGCTGACCGCGGCCTGGACGGCGCGGACCCGGCTGAGCGGGATCATCACCTCGGCGACGGTCCGTTCCACGGTCTGCAGCGCGCGGGTGAGCCGCGCGTGCTCCTCGGCGTCGAGCAGTCCCAGTTCGCGGGACTCGCCGATCATCTGGGCCAGTTCGGTCTCGGTGACGGTCGACGACACCTCGTCCTTCGGCTGCACGCCGAACAGCCGGAGCGTGCCGTTGGCGAGGGCGTTGTAGAACCAGATGATCGGCCGGACCAGCCGGATGAACATCAGCTGCACCGGGATGAGCAGCATCGCGGCCCGCTCGGGGCCGGCCAGCGCGATGTTCTTCGGCACCATCTCGCCGAGCAGGATGTGCAGGATCACCACCAGGCTCAGCGCGATGACGAACGAGATCGGATGCAGCAGGCCGTGCGGGACCGACGCCCAGTGCAGCGGCTTCTCCAGCAGGTGGGCGATCGCCGGTTCGCCGACGCGGCCGAGCAGGATCGAGCAGATGGTGATGCCCAACTGCGAACCGGCCAGCATCAGGGACAGCTGTTCGGACGCCGTGATCACCGTGCGGGCGCGCTTCTTGCCGCTCTCCTCGAGAGCGACCAGGCGGTCGCGCCGCGCCGCGATGAGCGCGAATTCGGCGCCGACGAAGAAGGCGTTGGCGGCCAGCAGCACCAGGGTGAGAACCACCCCCCAGAGATCACCCACGACCGGCCTCCTCGGCGGCGGCGTCACCGGAGGCGACTTCGATCGGGGTCAGCCACACCGCATCCACGCGGCGTCCGTCCATGGCGACGACGGTCGCCCGCCACGCCGTCTCCGGCTCGTCGTCGCGGTCGACGACGAGATGACGCGGCGGCAGGTCGACGATGTCGCCCACCCGCGGGATCGCGCCGAGCAGGAACATCACCTGCCCGCCGAGCGTCTCGTAGGCGCCGTCGGGGGCGCGGTAGCCGATCGCCTCGGCCACCTCGTCGACGCGGAGCAGACCCGAGCAGCGGAATCCGTTGCCGACGCGCGTCACCTCCGACTCCTCGTCGTCGTGCTCGTCGGTCACGTTGCCGAGGATCTCCTCGATCAGGTCCTCGGAGGTCACGATGCCCGCGGTGCCGCCGTATTCGTCGACCACCACGCAGATCTCCAGGCCGTCGGCCTTGATCCGTTCCATCAGGGCGTCGCCGTCCAGGCTGTCCGGAACGCGGGTCACCGGCCGGGCCAGTGACCGCAGCGAGACGGTGGTCTGTGCGTGCGGCGGCACCGTGAACGACTGTTTGATGTGCACCACGCCGACCAGATTGTCCAGGTCGCCGTCCTCGGCGATGAGGAACCGGGAGTGCCCGGTCTGCGAGGCCGCGGACACCAGGTCGCGGACGGTGTCGCCCGGTTCCAGGGCCTGCACCCGCACGCGAGGGGTCATCAGGTCGTCGGCGTTGAGCCCGCCGAAGCGCAGCGACCGGTCCACCAGGTGGGCGGTCTCCGGATCGAGCGCGCCGCGCAACGCCGAGTTGCGGACCAGCGCGCCGAGTTCGGCGGCCGACCGGGCGGACCCGAGTTCCTCGGTCGGTTCGACGCCGAGGCGCCGCACGATCGCGTTCGCCGAGCCGTTGAGCCCGATGATCGCGGGCTTGAACACCGCCGAGAAGGCGGTCATCAGCCCGGCGGTGGCGCGGGCCACCCGCAGCGGCGCGGTGATCGCGAGATTCTTCGGGATCAGCTCACCGAGCACCATCGACAGTGAGGTCGCGATGATCAGGGCGAGCGCCAGGGACACGCCCGACGCCGCGCCGGCCGACAGCGGCAGATGTTTGAGCAGCGGGTCGAGCAGCTGCGCCAGTACCGGCTCGGCGAGGTAACCGGTGATCAGCGTGGTGATCGTGATGCCGAGCTGGGCGCCGGAGAGCTGGAACGACAGGGTGCGGTGGGCGCGGGCCACGGACCGGGCACGACGGTCCGCCGAGCGCGCGACGTCGTCGTTGACGGTCGAGCGCTCCAGCGCGGTGAGGGAGAACTCGGAGGCGACGAACAGTGCCGTGCCGAGGGTGAGGGCCAGAAAGCCGACGAGTTTGGCGAGGATCAGCGCGATCTCCACGGACAGTGGTCACCAGCCCCCGGGCAGTGGGCGGCCCTCGGCGAAGCCGGCGGCGGACTGCACGCCGAGCACCACCTTCTCGTGCAGTTCGGCGAGGTCGCGGGCGCCGGTGTAGGTGGCGGTGCTGCGCAGGCCGGCGCAGATGTGGTCGATCAGGTCCTCGACGCTCGGGCGTTCCGGGTCGATCCGGATGCGCGAGGACGAGATACCCTCCTCGAACAGCGCCTTGCGGGCCCGGTCGTAGGCCTCGTCGGCCGACGACCGCGCCGCCACCGCGCGCTTGGAGGCCATGCCGAAGCTGACCTTGTACTCGCCGGAGGCGTCGGTGTGCAGATCGCCGGGGGACTCGTAGGTGCCGGCGAACCAGGAGCCGATCATCACGTTCGACGCCCCGGCGGCGATCGCCAGCGCCACGTCGCGCGGATGACGTACGCCGCCGTCCGCCCAGACCGCCGCGTCGAGTTCGCGGGCCGCGGCCGCGCAGTCGGCGACGGCGGAGAACTGCGGCCGCCCGACGCCGGTCATCATCCGGGTGGTGCACATCGCGCCGGGTCCGACGCCGACCTTGACGATCGATGCTCCCGCGTCGACCAGGTCTTTCGCTCCCTGCGCGGACACCACGTTGCCGGCGGCGATCGGCACGCCGAGATCGGCCTGCGCCACCGCGGCCAGCGCGGTGAGCATCTTGGCCTGGTGGCCGTGCGCGGTGTCGACCACCAGCAGGTCGGCGCCGGCGTCGACCAGCGCCCGCGCTTTGCCGACGACGTCGCCGTTGATGCCGACCGCGGTGGCGATCCGCAGCCGGTCGTGGGCGTCGACGTTCGGCCGGTAGATGCCGGCGCGCAGCGCGCCCACCCGGGTCAGTACGCCGGTGAGGCGTCCGTCGGCGTCGACCAGGACGGCGAGGCCGGTGTTGGCCTCGGTCAGCGTGTCGAACACGGTGCGCGGGTCGGTGGTGTCCGGCAGCAGCACGCCGATCGGCGTCATCGCCGACCGCAGATCGCTGAACATGTCGACGTCCGGGCCCGGCTGGGCGCGCGGTACCAGCCCGATCGGGCGGCCGTCGTCGTCGACCACCACGGCGCAGCCGTGCGCGCGCTTGGGTATCAGCGCCTGGGCGTGGGCCATCAGATCACCGGGCCCGAGAACCACCGGGGTGTCGGCGACCAGGTGCCGCGACTTGACGAACGCGATGGTGTCCGACGCGGCCTCGATCGGCACGTCCTGCGGCAGCACCACGAGACCGCCGCGGCGCGCCACCGTCTCGGCCATCCGCTTCCCGGCGATCGCGGTCATGTTGGCCACCACCAGCGGCACGGTGGTGCCGGTGCCGTCGTGGGTGGCGATGTCGACGTCGAACCGCGAGGCCAGCTCGGAGCGGTTCGGGACGATGAAGAGGTCGTCGTAGGTGAGGTCGTGATCGGGCTGGTGCCCGTCGAGGAAGCGCACAGGGAACTCTTTCGGTGGGTGCTTCGGCGTGTGTCGGGTGGATGTTCAGTGCGAGACGAGGCGCTGCAACTCGGTGAGCCACGGGATGACGACGGCCAGCGTCGGCACCACCAGCAGGGCCGCGGCCAGCGTGTAGGCGGTGACCGAGATCCGGCGGCGGCGATCCTGCGGACCGATCAGCCGGCGTACGCGGGTGATCGTGGTGGGACCGCCCACGGCCATCGCGCCGCGCGGGGCGGTCGCGTCGGCGCAGGCGACGAGGGCACGGCCCACGGTGGTGCGACCGGTCACCCGGACGGCCTGATCGTCGGCCAGCGCCTCGGCCAGCAGTTCGACGGCGCTCAGCGCCGAGCGGGACCGCACGAATCGGGGGAATGCCGCATGCAGGGCGATGAAGGCCTCCAGCACCAGGTCGTGCCGGGCGCGCAGGTGGGCGCGCTCGTGCTCGATCACCGCGGCCAGTTCGTCGGCGGACAGCCGCGCGAGGACGCCCTCGGACAGCACCACCCGCGAGCGGAGCCCGGGCAGGCAGTAGGCCATCGGGACGGGGACGTCGAGCACCCGGATGTCGGCGCCGGCGTGCCGATGCAGGTCCACCCGGTCGACCAGGTCGATGAGGGTGCGGTGGCGCCGGCGGCGGGCCCGGGTGCGGGCGCCGATCCGCATCACGGTGACGGTCAGGCGCACCCCGATCACCAGAGTGGCGGCGAAGACCAGCATGTACACCGACCAGGTGAACCAGCCGAGCCGGTGGAGTTCGGCGCCGAGCGTGGTGGTGGGGGTGCCGTCGGGACCGGGGGCGAGCAGGTTGGCGGCGATCGCCAGGCCGGTGCTGAACGCGGAGAGCACGGCGGCCAGTGCGATGGACTGCCAGAGGGTCATCGCGGCGCGGGGCGCGTACAGCGGCCACTCCGCGCGGGCGAGGGCTTCTGGGATCGGACCGACCAGCGCAACGGTGAGGATGCCGAACAGCAGCGCGGTCATCGAGGTTCCTTGCGGGTCTGGCGGACGTCGGTCGGGTCCAGCCTACCCTCAGCCGAGGGCGCGCTCGGCGGCTTCGAGTTCGTCGAGCGCCTCGCGCAGGGCCGCGGCCTCGTCGGCGCCGACACGGCCGACGAAGGAGACGAGGGCGGCGTGCCGGGAATCGGGGGCATCGGCGGCGCGCAGCGCGTCGACCATGAGGCTGGCGACCAGGTCCTCACGCGGGCGCGTCGCGGTGTAGCGATGGGCGCGGTCGTCGCGGATCTGCGTGACCAGATCCTTCTTCGCCAGACGCTGCAGGACGGTCATCACCGTCGTGTACGCGAGCGTCCGGGTCTTGGCCAGCTCGGCGTGCACCTGCCGCACGGTCTGCGGGGTCGGCGACGCCCACAGCGTGTCCATCACGGCGCGCTCAAGATCTCCGAGTCCGTTCATCTTCTTCATTCTACGCCCGCTCCCACATTCTGATTCCGGTCGTCCTCTCATCTAACGGACGACGGCCGCCAGGTGTTCCCGGCCGGCCGGCGAACCGTTGACCTCGGCGTTCCCGCCGGAGTTGACACCGAGGTAAGGCTAGCCTACATTATCTCTCAGGGATCGCGAGAGTGTCCTGAGGGCTGCAGAGACCCCCGATCCTCACACGGTGATGACCCCCGGTGCATTCGCACCGGGGGTCATCACCGCTTCACGGCCGGGGTGTCTACGCTCGGTGCATGGGAAACGAATCAGTCGCGGAATTCGGTGGCAGGGGACTCGACGGCCTGCTCGGCCTGCAGATCAGCGAGGCGAGCCGGGACGGGGTACGGGCCACCTTGGAGATCAGGCCCGACCACCACCAGCCGTTCGGCATCGTGAACGGCGGGGTGTACTGCGCGGTCGCCGAGAGCACCGCGAGTATCAGTGGCTACTGCTGGTTACAGGAGACCGGCATGGGCGGCGCGGCCGTCGGCGCCAACAACAGCACCGACTTCCTGCGTTCGATCAGCGAGGGCACGCTGCACATCAGCACCACGCCGATCCACCGCGGACGCCGTCAGCAGCTGTGGCAGGTCGACATGACCGACGGCGACGGCCGCCTGCTCGCTCAGTCGCGGGTGCGGCTGCAGAACATCGAACTGCCCGAGGGCTGAGGCCCCGGGCGGCCCGGCTCAGGCTTCCTTGGCGGTTTCCTTGGCCGGGGCCTCGTCGGCGACCGACTTCTCCAGTTCCTTGGCCACGGCGATCGGGTCCTCGTTGTCGCGCTCGGCCTGCGAGAGCCGCAGCCGCTCGAGGTAGCTGAGCTCGTTGAGCGCCGAGCGGGCGTAGACCTGCTGCTCGGTGATCGCCAGCTGGGTGCGCCCGCGCGTGGTGAACGAGAAGAACCAGTTGACCAGCGTGTTCAATCGGTTGCGGTAGCCCACCAGATACACCAGGTGCAGAGCGAGCCAGCCGAGCCACGCGAAGTAACCCTCGGTCTCGAACTTCTTCTTGGTGCCCGGGATCGGCACCTGCATCACGGCGCTGAACCGGGAGACGGTCGCCATCGAGCCCTTGTCGAAGTATTTGAACGGCTTGCGCTGATCCGGCGTCTGGCCGTGCTTCAGCTCGGCCAGGATCGCGTCGGCGGCGTACCGGCCGCCCTGGATCGCGCCCTGCGCCACCCCGGGCACACCGTCGACGGCCATCATGTCGCCGACGACGAAGATGTTCGTGTGGTCGGCGACGGTCAGGTCCGGACCCACCTTGACCCGGCCGGCCCGGTCGAGTTCGACGCCGGTCTTGTCGCGCAACACCTCGCCGAGGGCGCTCGCCTGCACACCCGCCGACCACACCTTGCACTGGCTCTCGATGCGGCGCTCGGTGCCGTCCTTGTCCTTCACGACGAGACCGTCGTAGTCCAGGTCGACCACCATGGCGCCGAGCTGGATCTCCACCCCGAGCTTCTCCAGCCGCTTCGACGCCTTGGCGCCGAGCTTGGGGCCGAACGGCGCCAGCACGGCCGGAGCGGCGTCGAGCAGGATGACGCGGGCCTTGGTCGGGTCGATGTTGCGGAAGGCGCCCTTCAGGGTCTTGTCGCTCATCTCGGCGATCTGGCCGGCCATCTCGACGCCGGTCGGGCCGGCGCCGACGACCACGAAAGTCATCAGCTTCTCCTGCTCGGCCGGATCGTCGGAGAGTTCGGCCTGCTCGAAGGCGCCGAGGATACGGCCGCGCAGCTCGAGGGCGTGGTCTATGGTCTTCATGCCGGGCGCGTACTCGGCGAACTGGTCGTTGCCGAAGTACGACTGGTCAGCGCCCGCGGCGATGATGAGATCGTCGTACCGGGTCTCGGTGATGCGCTCGAGGAGCTGGCTGCGCACCACCTGCTGCTCGACGTCGATGTCGAAGACCTCGCCGAGCAGCACCCGGGTGTTCTTCTGCTTCTCCAGCACCACGCGGGTCGCCGGCGCGATCTCACCCTCGGCGACGATGCCGGTCGCGAGTTGGTACAGCATCGGCTGGAAGAGGTGCGTCGTGGTCTTGGCGATCAGCGTGACGTCGACGTCCTTCGCCTTCTTCAGGCGCTGGGCCGCGAACAACCCGCCGAACCCCGATCCGACGATGACGACCTGACGGCGAGTCGTACCGGTGGCGGGGGCGTTGGTCATCGAAACTCCTGGTGGCTGTGGGTTCAGGGTGCATGACGGACGGTACGGGTGGCCGGCCGCGGCGGCAATCGCTGTCGATCGCAGTCTCTCACGCTAGCGCGCGCGTGTCAGGCCGTCGTATCAGCACCCGGCCGCGGCCGCGGGTGGCCTGCCACTGCTCCCGCAGGATCTCGTATTCGACGACGGCATCCGGGCCGGTCAGGTCGACCGCGGCGCTGTCCGCGGCCAGCCGCATCCCCAGCTTCTCCATGACCCGGACCGAGGCCGTGTGCACCACGTGGGTGCCGGCGAAGATCCGGGTGGTGGGGGTCTGGGTGAACATCATCGCGATCAGCGCGTTCGCCGCCTCGGCCGCGTATCCCCGGCCCCAGGCGTCGCGCGGCAGCCGATAACTCAGCTCGAGTTCGTCGGTGCCGCCGTGCCGGGGTGTGCGCAACTGAATCCAGCCGGCGAAGGCCTCGTCGTCGCCGAGAGGGGACAGCAGCCACATTCCGGTGCCGTACTCGCGGTGCTGCGCCTGCATCCGCGGGATCACCCAGTCGGCGATCGTCGCGCGGCCGGTGGCCGGTCCGCCGCTGACGAAACGCATCACCTCGGGATCGGCGTCGAGGCGGGTGAGCAGGTCGACATCGGCGGGGGTGACCGGCCGCAGGCGCAGCCGGCGGGTGTGGAGCAGCACCTGATCCACAGTAGCGGCCGGGCGCGGTCGCCGGGCGGGGGTTCGATAGCGTTTCCCGATGTGTCGGAGACGTCGTCGGTAAACCCCCAATCCGGAAACCTCGAGCCCGGTGTCACCACGGTCCAGATCGCCCTCCGCTGGGGCGACATGGATGCGCTGGGGCACGTCAACAACGTGCAGATCGCCCGTCTCTTCGAGGAGGCGCGGGTGCGGGCCATGTCGGGCTGGTTCGGCGGTGAGCGCCCGGCCGAGTTCGTGACGCTGCTGGCCCGGCAGGAGATCGAGTTCGCGGCGGTGCTGCACTACTCGGGCCGTCCGGTGACCTGCGAGTTGTGGGTCTCGCGGATCGGCGGCAAGTCGTACGACCTGGGCTGCCGGCTGACCGACGCCGACGGCGGCGTGAGCGCGCTGTGCGAGACCACCCTCGCCGTCGTGGACATGGCGAGCGGCCGGTCGCGGGAGATCCCGGAGGCCATGCGCACCGTGCTCGAGGCCCACCTCGGTGAACCGGTTCCGTTCCGCAGGCGATGACGCCCGCCGGGATTGTCGGACCCCGTCGATAGTATCGGCGACGAGGTGAGAGGGGGATCGACGATGCTGACCGTTCATCGTGGTGAGAACGCCGGCGTGCTGGCCGACGTACTCGCCGAACAGCTCGCGGTGCCGCTCGCCGATCCGATGGCCACCGAGGTGGTGTCGGTACCCGCGTACGGCATGCAGCGGTGGTTGCAGCAGCGGCTCGCGACGCGACTCGGGACGGGCACGGGCGGGGACGGGATCGCCGCGAACATCGACTTCACCGCGCCCACGGCGCTGTTGCGGCGGGTCGTCGTGGGGATCTCCGACGATCCGGAGGCCGCCGAGCACTGGTACACCGACGCCCTGGTGTGGCCGGTGCTGCGGGTCCTCGACGCCCATCTGGGCGCCCCCGAACTGGAGGTGCTGGCCGGTCACCTGCGCGGGCGCGGCCGCCGCTTCGCCGCGGCCGCCACCATCGCCCGGCTGCTCGGTGACTACGGCTGGCAGCGGCCGGCGATGCTGGCCGACTGGTCGGCGCATCGGGACACCGACGGCGCCGGCCGCCCGCTGCCGGAGCCGCTGCGCTGGCAGCCGTGGCTGTGGCGGCTGGTGCGCGAGGAGGTGGGGCAGCCGCATCTGGCCGAGCAACTGGACGACGTCGCCGGCCGATTGCGATCCGACCCGGGCGCGGTCGATCTGCCGCCGCGGTTCGCGCTGTTCGGACCCGTCCGGCTGCCGGAGTCGTTGCGGGTGGTGCTGCACGCGCTCGCCGCCGGGCGCGAGGTGTCGCTCTATCTCCCGCATCCGTCCGACGCGCTGTGGCAGGCGGTCGCGGCGCGGCCGGTCACGGTCCCGCGGCCGCGGGAATCGGGATCGAGACACCGCGGGGCGCATCCGCTGCTGGCGGCGCTGTCGCGGGACGTCGTCGAACTGCAGGAGGTGCTGGCACCGTCGATCGGTGACGACGTCCACCACCCGGAGTCGCCGGCGGCGGCACCGGCGACGCTGCTCACCGCGGTGCGGTCCGGGTTGCGCGAGGATGCCGTCGGGCCGGCCACGGGTCTGCCGGCCTCCGACGACTCGCTGGAGATCCACGCCTGTCACGGGCCGGAACGGCAGGTCGAGGTGCTGCGGGACCGGCTGCTCCGCCTGTTCGACGATCATCGCGATCTGGAGCCGCGCGATGTGCTCGTCGTGTGCCCCGATGTCGAGACCTTCGCGCCGCTGATCGCCGGGGCGTTCGGGCGGCACGAGCAGGACCATCCGGGGTCGGCGCTGCGGGTCCGCCTTGCCGACCGCGGGCTCGCCGAGACCAACGAGGTCCTCGACGTGCTCGATCATGTTCTGTCGCTGGCGGCCGGGCGCGTGCGATCCGGTGATCTCCTCGACCTCATCGCCCTGCCCGCGGTGCGGCGCCGTTTCGCGTTCACCGACGACGACCTCGACACCCTCGCCGGATGGATCGAGAGGTCGGGCATCCGCTGGGGCATCGACGGCACCCAGCGCGACCGTTTCGGGCTCGCCGGTTTCCCACAGGGCACCGCGGTGGCCGGGCGGGACCGCATCCTGCTCGGGGTGCTCGCCGAGGAGGCCGAGAATCAGTGGCTCGGCGTCGGACTGCCGCTGGAGGGCATCGACTCGACCAAGATCGACCTGGCCGGGCGGTTCGCCGAGTTGATCGACCGGCTCGGCACGCTGCTCGGCGCCGCGGACGGATCGCACCCGGCGCGCGAGTGGGCCGAACTGCTGACCGGGGCGGTGGACCGGCTGACCGAACCCGACCGCGAGACCCAGTGGCAGCGGGCGCAGGCGATCGGCATGCTCACCGACGCGCTCGCCTCACCGGGGGCCGCAGCGGTCGATCTCGATCTCACCGACGTGCGCGATCTGATGCGCGGGCTGCTCGCCGCCCGGCCGTCGCGCACCAACTTCGGCACCGGCGAACTGACCGTCACCTCACTGGCGCCGATGCGCTCGGTGCCGCACCGTGCGGTGATCCTGCTCGGGCTCGACGCCGAGGTCTTCCCACGCACGAGCGTGGTCGACGGCGACGACGTGCTGGCACGCGTCCCGCTGGTCGGCGAGCGCAACCGCCGCGACGAGGACCGGCAGATCTTCCTCGACGCCCTCACCGCGGCGACCGATCACCTGCTGATCTTCTACACCGGCTCCGATCCGGTCACCGGCGCGACGGTCCCGCCCCCGGCCGTGGTCGCGGACCTGATCGAGACCGCCGGCCGCGTGCGGCCGGGGTCGCCGGGAATCGTTCAGCGCCACACCCTGCACGCCTTCGACGAGCGGAACTTCACCGCGCACGACGGGGCGGCGCCGGCGAGCTACGACGCCCGCCTGCTCCCCGGTGCCCGGGCGCTGAGCGGGCTCGTCGCGTCCGGCGACCTGGGCGAACCGGGCCCGCGGCTGGCGGACGCCGTCCTGCCGCCGGCACCCGACGGCGACATCGACCTGGACGACCTGATCGACTTCCTCGCCTCGCCGCTGGAACGCTTCGTGCGGCAACGGCTCGGCGCGGTGCTGCCGGAGAGCGCCGAGACGCATCCCGATCAGCTCGACGTCACCCTCGACGGCCTGCAGGCGTGGAAGATAGGCGATCGCTACCTGCGGGCGTTCCTGCGCGGCGAGGATCCGCGGGTCCTCGGCGGTGCCGAGCTGCGGCGCGGCACGCTGCCCCCGTTCGCGCTCGGCACGGCTGCGCTGCGCCCCATCGAGGAGAACGCGCGCGCCATCGGGGTGGCGGCACAGTCGCAGCAGGCCGGCGATCCCGACACCGTCGACGTCGTGGTGCGGTTGCGCGGCGGCCGCCGCCTCTACGGCACCGTGGGCGACGTGTTCGGCGACAAGCTGGTGGCGGTCAACTACTCCAAACTCGCCCCCAAACACCGGCTGGAGGCGTGGATCCGGCTGCTGGCGATCGCCGCGGGCGCGGCGCGTCCGGTGCGCGAGGCGGTGGTGATCGGGGCGCCGTTCGGGTCGGAATCGGGGGCATCGCTGCGCCGGCTGACCCGTCCGGACGACGCCGAAGCGTTACTCGGTGTGCTGGTCGCCATCCGTGACGCCGGACTGCGTGGCCCGCTGTGGCTGCCGCCGCGCGTGGCCGAGGCGGCTGCGGGATCGTACGGCCGGGCGCAGCGCGTGCCGAGTGCGATGGCCCGGGTGCGCGGACTGAAGGAGTGGATGTACCGCGACCGATACACCGGTCTGGTGGTATTCGACGATCCGGCGCGGCTGCCGTCGATCGACGAGTTGATGGACCTCGACGAGGTTCCGCTGTTCGGCGACCTGGATCCGGTCCTGCCCGCGATCGACGGCGCGAACCGTTTTCTGCGGTTGTCCGAGGCGGCCTACGGACCGCTGCTGCGGCACGAGGGGAACCGATGAGCGATTTCGATCCATGCGGCGAGCTGCCGACCAGGACGGTGGTCCTGGAGGCGAGTGCCGGCACCGGCAAGACCTACGCGATCGTGTCACTGGCGCTGCGCTACCTCGCCGCCGGCGTACCGGTCGAGCGGCTGCTCATGGCGACCTTCTCCAACGCCGCGTCCAACGAACTGCGTGACCGTACGCGCAGCCGCATCGCCGAGGCCGTCGCCGCGCTGGAGCAGCCCGGCGTTCCGGTCGGCGACGAGGTGATCGCGGCGCTGCGGGAGGGAAGCCCGGCCGAGGTCGCGCTCCGGCGCGACCGGCTCGCCGTCGCGCTCAGCGATTTCGACGTCGCGACCGTCGCCACCACGCATACCTTCTGCAACCGGATGCTCGCCGCGCTCGGGTTCCTCGGCGAGCGCGCGCAGGAGTACCCGATCGTGGAGAACGTCGACGATCTGGTCGCCGAACTCGCCCGCGATCTGTATCTGTCGGAGTTCGCCGGGGGCACGGGCGGCGCGCCGTCACCCGAGGCGGTCGAGGCGGTCGCGGTGGCGGCGGTGGCGCAGACACGGGTGCCCCTGGTCCCGGACGAGGATGAGGCCGACGAGGCGGCGCGGGTCCGCGTCGAACTCGCGCGCGCGGCGCGCGACCGGATCGCCGAGCGCAAACGGCTCGCGCGGCTCCGCACGTACGACGACCTGCAGAACACGCTGTGCGCCATCGTCTCCGATCCCGGGATCGGGCCGGCCGCCTGTGCGCGCATCCGCGAGCAGTTCTCGGTGGTGCTGATCGACGAGTTCCAGGACACCGATCCAGAGCAGTGGGAGATCGTGCGGACGTGTTTCGCCGGTCATCTGCCGCTGGTGCTGGTCGGCGATCCGAAGCAGTCCATCTACGCGTTCCGGGGCGCCGAGGTGCTCAGCTACCTGAACGCGGTGACCGAGGCGGGCGAGGTGCGGCGGCTGGCGACCAACTGGCGATCGGACCAGCCGCTCGTCGATGCGCTCGGCACCCTGTTCGCCGGCGCGGCGTTCGGCGACCGTCGGATCGCCGCCCAGCCGGTCGCCGCACGACAGGAGACCTCGCGGCTGCACGCCGCGCAGCCGTCGGCCGGGCCGGTGCCCGCGCTGCGGATGCGCGTCTTCCTGGAACGCGACTTCCCCGACTGCGAGGGGGCACCGTCGGTCGGCGTGCTGCGCAAGCGGGTGATCGCCGATGTCGCCGACGATGTGGCCGCCACACTGTCGTCGGGGCTGCTCATCGACGACGACGCCGCGCCCTCCGGGCGGCGGCCGGTGGAACCGGGGGACATCGCGATCCTGGTGCGCACGAACGTCACCGTCGAGCCGTTGCAGGAAGCTCTCGCCGGTCGCGGCGTGTCGTCGGTGGTGCGCTCGGGCACGTCGATCTTCAAGACCGCCGCCGCCCGCCACTGGTGGTACGTACTCGGTGCCGTCGAGCAGCCGTCGCGGTCCACGCGGGTGCGGCTGGCGGCGCTGACCCCGCTGGTCGGCCTGACCGCGGACCGGCTCGACGCCGGTGGCGACGAACTCACCGGCCGACTGGCCGCGATCTTCGCCGAGCTCGGCCGGATCTTCGCCGAGAGCGGGTTCGCGGCCATGGCGGCGAGCCTGTTCGAGCGCTTCCGCACCGAGGAACGCCTGCTCGCGGGACGCGGCGGCGAACGACTGCTCACCGACCTGCGACAGCTCTCCGACCTGAGCAACGGGCGGGCGTCGTCCGGCCCGTCCGGGCTGGCCTCGCTCGTCGCGTGGCTCGGGGAGCAGATCGACGACAGCTCGCGGCTGCGGCACGGCGGCGCCCAGACCAGGCGGCTCGATCGCGACACCCGCGCCGTCCAGATCATGACCGTGCACGCCAGCAAGGGACTGGAGTTCCCCATCGTGTACCTGCCGTTCGGCTGGGACGGCGCGGCCAACCCCAGTCCGGAGACCTTCACCTTTCACGACGGCGGGGTCCGGATGCTCGACGTCGGCGGCCAGGGCGCGCCCGGGCGCGGCCGGCGGGAGGCGCTCGCGCTCACCGAGGAGGCCGGGGAAGACCTGCGGCTGCTGTATGTCGCACTGACCCGGGCCCGGTCGCAGGCCGTCGTGTGGTGGGGGCCGAGCTTTCCCACCGAGCGCGGGCCGCTGCACCGGCTGCTGTTCACCGCCCCCGACCGCGCCCGCGCGGTCGCCGCTGGTCTCGGGCCGCAGGCCGTGCCGGAGCGGGTCGAGCTGCCGTCGGACATGGAGACGGTGATGACGCTGCGGTCCGTCGCCGAGTCGTCGGCCGCGCCGATCGCCGTCGAGACGGCGGTGCGGGACGCGCCGGTGTCGTGGCGGCGGCCGGCCGACGGCGGATCGGCGCCGGAACTGGGCGTCGCGACCTTCACCCGGCGCATCGACCAGGAATGGCGACGGACGTCGTACTCGGCGATCGTGCACGATGCTCACACCCGTGTGCTCGGGGCCGAGCCGGCCGCCGCCCCCGTCGCGGCCGAGGACGGCTTCCTCGACGACGAACCGGAGGAGACCGATGCCGCTGAGCTGGTGGTGGCCGCCGAATCCTCGTCGGACGGGATGCCGTCGCTGATGAACGGGCTGCCGTTCGGCGCGGGCTTCGGCACGCTCGTGCACGAGGTCCTGGAACACGTCGACACCTCCGCACCGGACCTCGCCGCGCACGTACGGCTGCGCACCGCGGAGGGTGCCGCGCACCGCGGTGTCGACATCGACGTCGATCAGCTCGCGGCGGCGTTGCTGGGCGTATTGACCACACCGCTCGGCTTCGGCGACCTGGCGGGTGTCCCACCCGCCGACCGGCTCGCCGAACTCGACTTCGAGATCCCGCTCGCACCACCGGGTTTCGGCCTCGACGCGGTCGGGGATCTACTCGCCGAACACCTGCCGCCGGACGACCCGCTCGCCGACTACGCGGACCTGGTGCGGGAGGTCTCCGACCAGCGCTTCCGCGGGTTCCTCACCGGCAGCATCGACTCGGTGCTGCGGATCGCGGGGGAGAGATTCGTGATCGTCGACTACAAGACCAACCGTCTCCGGCCGGGTGAACTGACCGTCGAGGACTTCGGCACCGCGGCGATGGCCGCGGAGATGATGGCTGCGCACTACCCGCTGCAGGCGCTGCTCTACTCGGTGGCGCTGCACCGCTACCTGCGATGGCGGCTGCCCGGGTACCGGCCGGAGCGTCACCTCGGACCGGTGCAATATCACTTCGTGCGCGGCATGGCCGGCCCCGACACCCCGCCCGGCTGCGGCGTGTTCGAGTGGCATCCGCCGGCCGCCCTGGTCGTCGCGCTGTCGGACCTGCTCGCTAACTGCCGGTCGAGCGAAGTCGAGACCACCCGATGACCGCCCAGATCGTCGCCGCCGAGACCGGCGTTCTCCGCGTCTTCAACGAGGCCGGGGTCTTCGCCGCCGCCGACGTACACGTCGCGCGGCGCGTCGCCGCGCTGAGCGGCGCCCGGATCGGCGACGACGAACTGATCGCCCTCGCGCTCGCGGTGCGCGCGGTGCGCACCGGCTCCACCTGCGTGCAGCTGCGCCGCATCACCGAGATCGTTCCCGACGAGCCGATCGGGGACGACGACGCCGCTGAGCCGCCGATCGAGCTGCCCTGGCCGGATCCGGACGCGCTGGAAGCGGCGCTTCGGGAGTCGCCGCTGGTGCGCGGCTGCCCGAGCGGCCCGCTGCGCCCGCTGGCGCTCGTCGACTCGGCCGACGGCCCGCTGCTCTACCTGCGGAAGTACTTCCGGCAGGAGGAGAGCATCCGGGAGATCCTGGCGCGCCGTCGCAGCGGCCACCCTGACGTCGACCCGCGTGTGCTCACCGCGGCTCTCGACACCGCCTTCGGCCCGGAGGACGCGGACGCGTACGACAGGCAGCGCGCCGCGGCGGCGCTCGCGGCGACGTCGTGGACCACGGTGCTCGCCGGTGGCCCCGGCACCGGCAAGACGTACACGGTCGCGCGGATCCTGGCGGTGATGGAGTCGGTCCTCGGCAGCGACGTCCGGATCGGTCTGTGCGCGCCGACGGGTCGTGCGGCGGCGCAGATGCAGTCCGCGATCAACGACTACCGGGCCGAGGCGGGTGTGCTCGCCGGGGCGCCGACCGCCGTCACCGTGCACCGGCTGCTCGGCTGGCGACCGGACGGCACCTACGGGCGCGGGCCCGGCAACCGGCTCCCGTACGACGTCGTGGTCGTCGACGAGACGTCGATGATGGCGGTCACCATGATGAGCCGCCTCCTCGAATCGCTCCGCGAGGACACCCGGCTGATCCTGGTCGGCGACCCGCACCAGCTCGTGTCGGTCGACGCCGGTGCGGTGCTGGCGGATCTGGTCGATCGTGAGCGGACCGGTGGGGCGTTGCCGCCGTCGTTCCGCGCCGTCGCCGCGCCGGAGGGGCACTTCACCGAGGCGGAGACGGCGGCGCTGGCCGACGGGGTGATCACGCTGCGGCGCGGGCACCGCTACCACGGGCAGATCTCCGAGGTGGCCGCCGCGATCAACGCCGGGGATGCCGATCGCGTCGTCGAGTTGGTGACGGCACCCGCCGATTCCGCAGTGGAGGGTGGCCGCGTGGTGTTGCTCGATCCCGAGGATCTGGACCGCGTGCGGCGCCAGGTGTCGTCGTGGGCGAGGGATCTGCGGGCCGCCGCCCGCGACGGTGATGCGGAGGCGGCGCTGCGGGCGCTGGTCACCCATCGGGTGCTGTGCGCGCACCGTGACGGCCGGTACGGCGTGTCGGGCTGGTCGCGGCGGATCACCGGCTGGATCGCCGAGGATCTGCGTGAACCGCTGCCGCTGGACGGCTGGTACGCGGGGGAGCCGTTGCTGGTCAACGCGAACGACCCCACGCACCGCATCTTCAACGGCGACTCCGGTGTCGTGATCGACGACGGCGACAACACGGAGGGCGGGGGCCTGCGAGTGGCGTTCGCCCGCGGTGGCGAGGTGGTGCGTCTGCATCCGAGTCAGGTGGCCGACGCGTCGCCGGTGTACGCGATGACGATCCACCGCAGTCAGGGCAGCCAGTTCGGCGCGGTGACCGTCGTGCTGCCCGACGCCGGGGCCGAACTCCTGACGCGGGAACTGCTGTACACCGCGGTGACCCGCGCCCGAAACACCGTCTACATCGTGGGTACCACCGAGGCGCTGCGGGCGGCCGTCGGCCGTCGCGTCCAGCGGGCGTCGGGACTGCGCTCCGCGGTCCACGAGATCGCCGCCTCCACCGGTGGAGGCGCCCCCGACGCCGGTTGAGCGGCCCCTGCCCGGGTCAGAAACGCACCCGCGTCAGGGAGGGCCGGATGTCCCGGATCTTCGGCAGGCTGCTGAGCGTCCGCAGCAGTGACGTCTTCCATGGGCCGCGGCCAGGCGGGAGTTCCAGGTCGGTCACCTCGGTGACCCCGGGAAGGTCGATGAGCGCCGCGGCCTCACTGACGGTCAGCGCGAACGGCATCGGTGGCGCCTGGTAGCCAGTGCTGAGCTTCAGGCCGGACAGCGTCTTCCGGGAGAACCAGTGCGGGATCGAGTCGAAGACCAGCACCCCGCCCGGGAATCGTCCGGCGAGGAAGGCGATCAGGCCGCGCGCCTCCTCCGGGGTGAGATACATCAGCAGTCCCTCGGCGGTGACGATCACGCCGTCGTCCGCATCGATGTCGTCGGCCCAAGAGGTGTCCAGCGCTGACATCGCGCGGTACTCGATCGCCTCCTCGGGCGGGAACAGGCGCTCGCGGAGGGCGATCACCGGCGGCAGGTCGACGCTGAGCCACCGCCGGACCGGCCGCCCGAGCCGCCAGTATGACGTCTGCAAGCCCTCGGCGAGGGCGACGACGGTCGCCCTCGGATGCGCGTCCAGATAGTCGCGGATCTCCTGGCCGACGGCCAGCGCCCGCAGCGGGTGCGTCTGGCTCGGCTTCCCGAATCGCGTGAAATCGGTGTCGATCGCGCGATACGCCTCCACGGCGAGCGGATCGTCGAACGACGAGTCCGCGCGCATCGCCTCCTCGGCCCGGTTGCGCAGGGTCCACAGCGTCGTCGCCGACACCCCGTCGAGCTGGTCGCCGTCGATACGTTCCATCTACTTAGGTTACCCTAATTTGCGGTGGATGTGCCGTCGAGCGAGTAGGCAGGGCCGGACGGCGTGGACGTCCGCAGAACATCGGCCGCCGCAGCGTCGCGAGTGGCGCGGTGTCCACCGCTCTCGGCGCGGTGACCGGGCTCGTCGCCGGCCCGTCAGGCCAGGTCGCAGCCGCCGGGGACCAGATCCCGCCGCCGGTACGACTCCCAGCCCAGGAACAGCCGCTGCATGTCGCGGGGGAGCTTCATGAAGTTCTGCATCGAGGCGCTGCGGGCCACCTCGGTCTTGTGCGCGTTGATGGCGCGGACCTTGTCGCCCAGGCGGGCCTGCAGGTCGAGGGTCACGTCGACCAGGTCGGGTGCCGTCCCGGCGATGATGATCTTGGAGTCCTCGAAGAGGTACGGGCGAAGAGTCTCGACCGTGGCCTTCGGCAGCGTCGCGAAGTACAGCGACTTGGTGCGCCACGGCGCGCCGAGCTCGGGGGCGTAGCTGCCGATCGCGGCGGCGTCGGCGGCGATCACCGCCAGCCGGTGCGCGTGCATGTGGTCGGGATGCCCGTAGATCCCGTAGGCGTTGTAGGTGACGATCACGTCGGGCCGCAACCGGCGGATGTGCTCGACGACGCGGCGCACGGCGTCGTCGAACGGCACATCGATCATCCGGGGTGCGCCGGGCGCCGATTCGGGGACGAAGCAGTCGGCGTAACCGAGCATGATCGGGGGCTCCGGCATGCCGAGCGCGGCGACCGCGTCGACCAGTTCACGGTGGCGGCTGGTGCCCTCCGCCCAGGTGCAGGTGATGAGCGACGTCTCCGCGCCGCGCGCGGCGAGTTCGGCGATGGTGCCGCCGGTCCACAGCGACTCGTCGTCGGGATGAGCATGGACGAAGAGAGCGTTCGCGGCACCGGGCACAACGTCGAGGATACGGGGTGTGGGCGACCGGTAAACTGTGCTCGCGCGTGACGCGCGACATTCCGACTACTTTCACCTCCGACGAAGGGGAGACCGAACAGACATGAGTGCGCAAACCCATGAGTTCCAGGCCGAGGCGCGGCAACTGCTGGATCTGGTCGTGCATTCGATCTACTCGAACAAGGACAGCTTCCTGCGCGAGCTGATCTCGAACTCCTCCGATGCGCTCGACAAGCTGCGCATCGAATCCCTACGCGACAAGGAACTCGTCGCCGACACCTCCGACCTGCACGTACGACTCGCCCCCGACGCGGAAGCGCGCACGCTCACCGTGTCCGACAACGGCATCGGGATGAGCCGCGACGAGGTGATCGAGCTGATCGGCACCGTCGCCAAATCGGGCACCGCGCAGCTGCGCGAAGCCCTCTCCAAGGCCGGCGACTCGGCGTCTTCGGAGGAACTGATCGGCCAGTTCGGCATCGGCTTCTACTCGGTGTTCATGGTCGCCGACACCGTCACCATGATCACCCGCAAGGCCGGCGAGACCGTCGGCACGCGGTGGGAGTCGACCGGCGACGGCACCTACACCATCGACGACGTCGACGACGCCCCGCAGGGCACCGCGATCACCCTCGCGCTCAAGCCGGTGGACGACGAGAACGCCGTGCACGACTACGCCGACCCGCAGGTGCTGCGCCGCCTGGTGAAGAAGTACTCCGACTTCATCGCGTGGCCGGTGCGGATGACCGAGGTTTCGACGAGCTCAACCGGCGGGGACGGCGCAACCGCTGAGGAAGAGGGCGGCGAGGTTTCGACGGGCTCAACCGGCGAAACGGAGGTCGTCGACGCCGTCCTCAACTCGCAGAAAGCGCTGTGGGCCAAGAGCAAGGACGAGGTCTCCGAGGAGGAGTACGCCGAGTTCTACCGGCACATCAGCCACAACTGGGATTCGCCGCTGGAGACCATCTCGCTGCACGCCGAGGGCACCTTCGAGTACCAGGCGCTGCTGTTCCTGCCCAGCCAGGCGCCGTTCGACATGTTCATGCGTGAGCGCAAGTCCAGCCTGCACCTCTACGTGCGGCGCGTCTTCATCATGGACGACTGCCCGGAGCTGATGCCGGAGTACCTGCGGTTCGTGCAGGGCGTGGTCGACGCGAACGACCTGTCGCTCAACGTCTCTCGCGAGATCCTGCAGCAGGACCGGCAGATCCGGGCGATCCGCCGCCGCCTGGTGAAGAAGGTGATCGGCACGGTCCAGGAACTGCAGGACCGTCGGCCCGAGGACTACCAGACCTTCTGGACCAACTTCGGCCGGGTGTTCAAGGAGGGGCTGGTCAACGATCCGGACAACCTTCCGGCCCTGCTCAAGGCGTCGGTGTTCGAGTCGACGAACTCCGATTCCGAGCCCACCACCCTGACCGACTACCTCGCCCGCGCCGCCGCCGGCCAGGAGGTCATCTACTACATGACCGGCGAGTCCCGGCAGCAGATCGAGCACTCGCCGCACCTGGAGGGCTTCCGCGCCAAGGGCATCGAGGTGCTGCTGCTGTCCGACCCGGTCGACGAGATCTGGACCTCGCAGATGCCGGAATTCGAGGGCAAGCGATTCGTCTCGGTCGCCCAGGGTGAGGCCGACCTCGATGATGAGGACGCCGAGGACACCACCGAGCGCGACGCCGAGTTCGCCGGCCTGCTGACCTGGCTGACCGGGGTGCTCGACGACGACGTGAGCGAGACCCGCCTGAGCAAGCGGCTCACCGACTCGGCGGCCTGCCTGGTGGGTGACGCCTTCGCGATGTCGCCGCAGCTGGAGAAGCTGTACCGGGCGTCGGGCCAGCCGGTCCCGCACATGAAGCGGGTCCTGGAGCTGAACCCGGGCCATCCGCTGGTGACCGGCCTGGCGAAGGCCTTCGCCGACGGCGGCGACGATCACGCGGCGCTCGAGCCGACCGCGAAGCTGGTCTACGCGATGGCGCTGCTGGCCGAGGGCGGGGAACTGGCCGATCCGGCGGAGTTCGCGAAGCTGCTGTCCGACACCCTCGTCGCCGGGCTGCAGTGATCCGATGGGCCTCCTGACACCTCTCGCCGTCCGCGTCGGCGCCCTCGGTTGGCTGCCGGAGTATCTGCCGTGGATCGTCAAGGTCGACGACGGCATCCAGAAGGTGTCGGGAGGCCGCGTCGACCTGCTCACCATCGCGGGGCTGCCGAGCGTCACCATGCTGATCCCCGGGCGGAAGTCCGGCATCGAGCGGAGCACCACGGTGCTCGCCGCTCCGGTGGGGGACGAGTGGATCGTCGCCGGGTCGTACTTCGGCGGCCCCAAGACGCCGGCCTGGGTCTACAACCTGCGCGCCGCCGAAACGATCGACGTCGAGATCAAGGGCAGGCGGGTGCCGATGTCGCGCCGCGAACTCGACGGCGACGACCGCGCACAGGCCTGGCAGACCCTCCGCGGGGTCTGGCCCAACTTCGACCTGTACGAGCAGCGCACCGACCGGGTGATCCCCCTCTTCCGCCTCACACCCCGCTGACCGGTCGAGGGGACCGGTCGGGGGGTCTTTCATGCTGGTCGAGCGGAGTCGAGACCGTTCCCTTGTCGGGTTGGTGGTCTCGACTGAGATGTTGGTCGAGCGGAGTCGAGACCTCGACCGTCATGCTGCGGCGCGCCCACTGACTCAGTGGGCGCTGCCCGTCCACTTCGTTGTGGCCCACTCAGCAGAGCGGGCCAGAACGAACTCGCTGGCGGTGATCGGACGGCCGGGTTACATTCGGGGGATGACCGAGCCGGGACCGGATCGACCAATCGACGCGAACGAGTTGATTCGCCGCCGTGGTTCGCTACCGATCGTCGATCCCGCCAAGCTACGTGCCGATATCGACAGGTTGCTGGCGTTCGGCGAGGCCCGGGCACCCGGTCGTCCAGCCGCTGGTTGAGCCGGGCGAACGAAGTGGGTCCGCGTCGCCCCTTCGACCGCGTGTCGTCGCTCCGCTCCGCCACGCATGCTCAGGGCCAGGCCGTCGCGTGTCGTCGCTCCGCTCCGTCAGGCATGCTCAGGGCCCGCCAAGCCCTCGCCTTGGTGGTCTCGACTTCGCTCGACCGTCGTGTTGCGGTGCCGTGCGGGTCTTCATGCTGGTCGAGCGAAGTCGAGACCTCGACCGTCATGTTGCAGTGTGGTGGGGGTCTTCATGCTGGTCGAGCGGAGTCGAGACCTCGACCGTCGTGCTGAGCTACTCGCCCCGGAACTCCGGGGGGCGCTTCTCGAACACGGCGGTGATGGCCTCGGTGAGGTCGTTGCTCGGGAGGAAGGCGGCGTTCCAGGCAGCGACGTAGCGGAGGCTGTCGTCGACGCGGGCGGCGCGGCTGTGGTCGAGCACCGTCTTGACGCCCTGGACCACCAGCGGGGGATTGGCGGCGATCTGCGCCGCCGACTCGCGGGCGGCCGCCAGGACGGCGTCGCGGTCGTCGTACACCTCGGTGACCAGGCCGATCCGCTCGGCGCGGGCGGCGTCGATGTCCTTGCCGGTGAGGGCCAGGTCGCGGGTGTGGCCGTCGCCGACGATCAGCGGCAGGCGGGCGAGCGAGCCCATGTCGGCGACGATGGCCACCTTGACCTCGCGCACCGAGAACTTCGCGTCGGCGCTGGCCAGCCGGATGTCGGCGGCCGTGATCAGGTCGACGCCGCCGCCGATGCACCACCCGGCGATCGCGGCGACGACCGGCTTGCGGCAGTCGGCGACGGCGTTGATGCCGTCCTGCATGCGCTTGATCATGTCGTGAAAGTCGGTACGCGCCCTGGCCTTCGCGCCGTCGGCGAGGACAGAGCCGAAGTCGCCGGCCATCGCGGGCAGGTCCAGCCCGTAGGAGAAGTGCTTGCCCGAACCGGTCAGGACCACCGAGCGCACGTCGGGATCGGCGTCGATCCCGCGGAAGATCGGCACCAACTCGGCCCAGAACGCCGGTCCCATCGCGTTGCCGCGGCCCGGCCCGATCAGGGTCACCTCGGCGACGTGCTCGGCGACGGTGACCTCGAAGGCCTCGTACTCGGCGGTGCGGTAGCTCATTCGGTGACTCCTGGGTGGTGCGGATGCTGTCGGATCCGAACCTTACGCGGTCTCAGCTGCGGGTCAGTTTGGGGATGAGCCGCTGCGTCTTCTCCGGGGTCCAGCCCGGCGGCGTCAGGATCCACGCCCACGCCTGCGGGATCGCCGCGAGGTAGGTGTGCCCGTGACCGTCGGGGACGTTCGCCGCGACCGCCATGTCGGCCGAGACCTGCAAGAAGGTGACGACCGGTATCCAGCGGGTCGCGGGCAGCACATCCGGTCCGCGCTTCTCACGGAGCCAGTCCGGTTTGTTGAACAGGAGTTTCGGCGACCACCACGAGATGGGATCGGAGGCGTGCTGCACGTAGACCATGCGGGTGTCGTGCGGAGCGGCGTCGGTCCGCGGCAGGTCACCGCCGTCGGCGATGAACCGCACCTGATCGCCGTAGCGATAGACCGGCTGCCACTCGGGCGAGCCCGGCTGGCGGTTGCGCGTCACGTCGTTCCAGAGCGTGTTGCTGAACGTCGGGCCGGTGAACAGCGCGCCGTTGGTCCGGGCCAGCAGTGTCGGCATCGAGCCGAACGGCGCCTCACCGCCGAACGACCCCAGGCTCTCGCCGAAGACGACGACCTTCGGTCGCTGCGCCTCCGGGATCCTCCGCAGCCGGACGTCGATGGCCTCGAACAGCGCGACACCGGCCTGTCGCGCGCGTTCCTGGTCCACCAGGAACGACAGCCAGCTCGGCAGCATCGAGTACTGCATCGAGGCCATCGCGGTGTCGCCGTTGTACATGTATTCGAGCGAGTCGGGCATGGAGCGGTTGATCCAGCCGGTGCCGGTCGTCATGCCGATGCCGATCAGCTTGCGCTGGAAGGCACCGGTGCGCTCGAGTTCGTCGACGACGAGCTGCGCGGTCGCGAGCGGGCCGTCGGCCGACTCCAGCCCGGCGTAGACGCGGATCGGCTGCTTCGCCGGGGTGCCGTTGAACTCGGTCAGCTGCTCGGTGGTCGGCCCGGAGGACACGAACGCCCGGCCCATGCGGCCCAGACTCTTCCAGCTGACCTTCGATTCGGGGCCGCCCGACCGGAGGTTCGACGTCGGCGGGTCCGAATCCGGTGTGCTCTCGCTGTTCAGCGCGGCGAACGACGAGTTCAGCGCCCGCATCCCGTAATCGGCAACCATGCCGTTCACCACGAACACGGTCAGCACGACGGCGATGGCCACCGCGGTGACCGCCGAGATCCGCGGTGGGACACGGCGATTGAGCCGGCGTGTCAGGTCACGGACACCGGCGCCCCACAGCTGACCGATCACCACGAGCAGGGTGAAGGCGATCACCGTGACCACGACCAGGATCGGGTACGCCGTCCACGACGAGTGCGCCACGCCCATCAGGTCGCGGATCTCGTTCTGCCACCGCCCGTAGAAGTAGAGCATCACCGCGGTGCCGATCACGCACACGACGCCGAGTGCGCTCCAGGCCGTGGTGCCGGCCCGCCGCCACGGTTCCTTGCGCGAGATCAGGTAACGCGCCAGGTAGGCGAAGAAGGTGCCGATCATGTAGCCGACGGCGGCGGAACCGCCGCTGACCAGGCCCTGGAACAGGGGGCCGCGGGGGAGCAGGGACGGCGTGAACGACAGCCAGAGCAGCAGCGTCCCGACCAGCGCGCCGGCGTACGAGAAGTGGGTGATGTTCCGCTGCCACCACGCGCCGAAGCGACGCCACCTGCTGGGCGCGGCCGACTCGCCGGGAGTGTCGTCCGCGGTGGCGCCCTCCGCAGCGGGGGCCGTCGCGTCGTCGGTGGGAGGTTCCGTGGCTTCGCTGTCGGGAGTGCCGGCTTCGGGTGAGGACATCGGGTGTTCTCCATTCTCGCCGGGCGCGCCCGTGCCGGCGTGGGCCTGTTACCGAGTGCGCGGTCAGGGCTACAGCGTAGCGGTGCCGGCCGGGCGCGGCGGCCGGTGTGCGTGGAGTGTCGAAGTGACGGACGCCGGCGTGAACCGTCGATGTCCGGTATGTCACGATGACCGGCATGTTCGACGATCCGCTCGCACTCTCCGACGTCGCCGTGACCGTCCCGTCCGGGGATCCGGCCGCCGCGGCCGCCGTCTACACCGCGATGATCGGGGAACCGGAGTCGGGAACCACCCGGTGGCAGGCGGGGAACGGCTCGCTGACCGTCGTACCCGCTTCGGCGGACGACGATGCCCCGCGCGTGCGGTTCCAGGCGCACGACGCGAACGCGGCGCAGAAGCTGCTCACCCGGCGGGGGCTGCGGCCCGACGAGGTGCGCGCGGTCGGCGTGACCGCCGCTGCCGGGGCGCGATCCGGTGCGCGGGTGCTCGATCACGTCGTCTTCACCGCGCCCTCGGTCGATGCGGGGATCGCCCTGTTCGGCGGACGGCTCGGACTGAATCTGCGGCTGGTCCGCGAGTTCGGACCGGTGTCGCAGCTCTTCTTCCGGACGCCGAGCGTGGTGGTCGAGGTGCTCGCGGGCGCGGAGAATCCCGGGATCGCGCTGTGGGGCCTGGCCTGGCACAGCGACGACCTCGACGCCGAACACGACCGGCTCGTGCGCGCCGGCCTGGCCCTGAGCGAGATCCGCGCCGGCCGCAAGCCCGGTACGCGGGTGACGACCGTCCGCGAGCCGGCCCTCGGTGTGCCGACGATCCTGATCGAGCAGCAGCCGCGCCCGCGTTGACGCCGCCGGATACGGTGAGCGCATGACCGAATCCACCGAGTCCGGCGCCGAGCGCGATCCCGTCGTCCCGAACGCCGCGAGTCCGGAAGTCCCGAACCCGGAGGCCCAGCACCCGGAGGCCCAGCACCCGGAGGCGGCGAATCCGCCGGCCGCGAGTCCGTACGAGCCGGGCGGGTACGGCCAGAATCCCTACGCACAGAATCCCTACACGCAGAACCCCTACACGCAGAACCCGTACACGCAGAACCCGTACACGCAGGGCCGGCCAGGCCAGCCGCCTTACGCCGCGGTCCCGCCGTACGGGGCGTACCCGCCGCCGATGCCGCCGGTCGCGCCTCCGAAGGTTCCGGGGAAGGCGGATCTGGGCGGGGCGTTCAAGTGGTCGTGGACGACGTTCTCGCGCTACACCTGGCCGATGCTGGTGCCCGGGCTGCTCTTCGTGGTCACCTGGGCGATCGCCCTCGTCGTCATGATCATCGGCATGCTCTGGATGGTGCCGGTGAAGACCGTCCGGACGTACGACGAGTACGGCTACGCCACCACCACGACGACCACCGAGTTCCACGTCGGCGGCCTGATCCTGCTGGTCGTGGCTTTCCTGGTGATGATGATCGTGGTGACCTACCTGCAGGGCGCGGTCTATTCGGGCGTGTTGCGGGTCGCCGACGGTGAGCCCGCCGGAGTCCGCGAGTTCCTCACGCTGCGGCGGCCGATCGCGTACTTCGTGACGGTGATCCTGCTCGGTCTGGTCACCCTGATCGGCTTCGTGCTGCTGATCGTGCCCGGCCTGATCGCGGCCTTCGCCCTCCAATTCGCGCCGATCATGGTGATCGAGCAGAAGATGTCGCCGACGGCCGCGATGGCGGCGTCGGCCCGCCTGGCGTTCGCCAAGAAGTCCGACAGCATCCTGGTACTGCTGATCCAGATGGCGTACAGCTACGCCGGCAGTCTGGCGATGGTCGGGGTACTGGTGACGCTGCCGACCGGTGCCGCGTTCGACGTCCACGCCTACCGCGACCTCGTCGAGCGTCCGGTCCCTCCACAGTTCTGACCCGACTGGTCGGGGGTAACGGCGTCGTCGACCCGCTGGACCATGCAGCGCACAACTACACTCCGGACCGGCCCGGACACCCCGGCCGTAGTCCCCTACGGACGGTCAATCACCGCCTCGGCGACTCGACGAGTGCGGCCCGGCAGGGGGCTTCCGGCGCCGCGACGGAGCGAGCCCGCCAAGGCGTGATCACGCCGCCCCTTCGACCTCGTGTCACCGCTGTGCTGGCGGATCTGGACGGTACTGGCGAATCTGGACGGTGCGGTTCAGGTAGCGCCAGTACGGTCCAGATCCGGCGGGTTCACGGAAGAACGCCAGCGGCGGCCTCTCGACGCTCCTCACAGGACGGAATGCAGATGGCCCTCGTTTCCGGAGAAACGAGGGCCATCTGCACGTGTGTCCGAGGGGGGACTTGAACCCCCACGTCCGTTAATAGGACACTAGCACCTCAAGCTAGCGCGTCTGCCATTCCGCCACTCGGACTCGTGCTGCGCTCCACGTTGCCGCGGTGCGCCGTGTAACTCTAACCAACGTCGCCCGGGTATCCCAAATCGCGTGGAAATGGGCTTGAATGAGGGGGTGAGCACCCCCCGCGCGACCGACGAAGTAGTAGATCTGGTGAGCCGGCTGATCCGGTTCGACACCTCGAACACCGGAGAGCTGGAGACCACCCGCGGCGAGGAGGACTGCGCCAAATGGGTGGCGCAGCGCCTGGAGGAGGTCGGGTACGTCACCGAGTACGTCGAGTCGGGGCAGCCGGGGCGCGGCAACGTGTTCGCGCGGCTGGCCGGACCGCCCGATGCCGAGCGCGGCGCCCTGCTGGTGCACGTGCACCTCGACGTCGTCCCGGCCGCCGCCGAGGACTGGAGCATCGATCCGTTCTCCGGTGCCGTCCGCGACGGCTACATCTGGGGCCGCGGCGCCGTCGACATGAAAGACATGGCCGGCATGGTGCTCGCCCTGGCCCGGCAGCTCAAACGCGACGGCGTGGTGCCGCCGCGCGAGCTGGTGTTCGCGTTCCTGGCCGACGAGGAGGCCGGCGGTACGTGGGGCTCGCAGTGGCTGGTGAAGCACCGTCCCGACCTGTTCGACGGCGTCACCGAGGCCGTCGGCGAGGTGGGCGGTTTCTCGCTCACCGTCGACCGGCCCGACGGAGAGGTGCGCCGTCTGTACCTCGTGGAGACCGCCGAGAAGGGCCTGTCGTGGATGCGGCTCACCGCGGAGGCACGGGCCGGGCACGGCTCGTTCCTGCACGACGACAACGCGGTGACCCGGATCGCCGAGGCCGTCGCCCGGATCGGCAGCCACACCTTCCCGCTCGTGATGACCGAGTCGGTCGCCGAATTCCTCACCGCGCTGTCGGAGGAGACCGGGCTGGAGTTCAGCCCGGACACCCCCGACCTGGAGACCGCGCTGTTCAAGATCGGCAACCTGGCCCGCATCATCGGCGCCACGCTGCGCGACACCGCCAACCCGACCATGCTGACGGCCGGCTACAAGGCCAACGTGATCCCGCAGCGGGCCGAGGCGGTGATCGACTGCCGCGTCCTCCCGGGCCGTCAGGCCGAGTTCGAGGCCACCATCGACGAGCTGATCGGTCCGGACGTCCGCCGCGAATGGATCACCCATCTCGATGCCGTGGAGACGACGTTCGACGGCCACCTGGTCGATGCGATGAACGACGCGATCCTCGCCTACGACCCGCAGGGCCGCACCGTCCCGTACATGCTCTCCGGCGGCACCGATGCCAAGGCGTTCGCCAAGCTCGGGATCCGCTGCTTCGGTTTCGCGCCGCTGCAACTGCCGCCCGAGCTCGACTTCGCCGCGCTGTTCCACGGGATAGACGAGCGCGTCCCGGTCGACGCCGTGCTCTTCGGTACCCGGGTCCTGGAGCACTTCCTGCTGAACTCCTGACCGGAGACGATGGAGCCGCCCCGCGCACAGCGCGGGGCGGCTCCGTCGTTCGGGCGGCCTACTGGGCGTTCTGGTCGGCCTTGGTGAGGATCACGTACTGGGCCGAGGCCTGCTGATGGGCGTCGTTCAGATTGTCGCTCTGCACCTCGCCGACATAGCGGCCCTTCTGCACGTAGCAGATGTAGTTGGCGTCGTTGCCGATCCTGGTGGTGCTGCTCACGCAGGGGGAGTCGGGGAGACCCTTCGGGCTCGCCTCGGCGACCGCACCGGACGACTTGAGGTCGTCGACGTAGCTGGTGACGATCTTGCGGGCGCCGTCGTCGGTCTTCGCCCGGTACACCACCGAACGCTCGTTGGCGTTGGCGGTCGCGCCCACCTCGGTCAGCAGCGCGTAGTCGGCCGGCGGGTTGGTCGACATGTGCGCCATGCCGCGCGGGCCGTAGACCGCCCGGGCGCCGGCGGCCCAGCCGCCCATCTTCTCGAACTCCTCGTCGGAGTACGGCAGCGCGTAGATCAGCACCTTGTTCTGGTCGATCAGCGGACGCCCTCGCTTCGGGGCGCCCTCGTTGACCTCGGCCGTGGTCTGAGCGCCCTGGAACTGCTTGACCAGCGGGCCCTGCTTCTTGATCGCCGCGGTGAGCGTCGGGATCATCACCGACTCCTGATCCGGGGTCACCTGGAGCCACTGGTACTGGACGTACGCCTGGTTCTTGCTGTTGATCTGCGGCGTCCACGTCATGAGCACCGGATCGCCGTCGGCCGAGGTGTAGCGCACGGCCCGGGTGTCCGGCAGCCCCGGCAGGGTCTCGACGCTGTGGCCGTCCTCGGCGGCTCCGGCGGCGGCCATCTGGTCGATCGCGGTGAGGGCGTCGTCGGCGGTCAGATAGCGGAAGACGGCGTTCTGCAGCGACCGGCGCTTGCCGGTGCGGATGGTCGAATCGGGTGTCGACGCGGTCGAGACGAAGCCGTACATCTCGGCGTCGTTGCCGGGGACCTCGGCGACCGCCTTGGAGTACACCTGCACCAGGCTCTTGCCGCCGGTCACCACGTTGGTCGGCATCTTCTGCACGGTGACGTCCGGGTCGATCTCGAACGGCACCAGCACGAATTGCGCGAGACGCTGGCCCTCGACCTTGAGGATCTCGTCGTCGGTGGGCTTGCCGAACTCCGGCCGCGGCGACGTCGGGTACTTGCCGGTGTCGAGCGCGGCGAGATCGACCGATCCGGTCGCGGACGTCGACGCGGTCTTCGACGCTGTGGGCTTTCCGTCCTCCGTTCCGCAGGCGGAGATCAGCAGGGCGGTGGCGGCCAGAGCCGTGGTGGCGGCGAGGGCGGGGCGCAGGCGGGCAGACATTCTTCCTCCATGTGACAGCGGACTCTCTCGGGTATGGGACGGGCACCGCACCCGGAAATGTTCCGCGACCGTCGAATCGAATCGGTGTGGGAATGCTCACATCGACCCGGTGAGCCCGGGGGCCTGCCGGCCCGCCGATTCGGACATGTCACAGTATCAGCGAGTGAGGAGGCGAGCCCCGGATGACCACGCCACCCCGCGGTGACGCCGCCGGAATCGTGACGGAGGCCGCCAAAGTGCTGCGCGCGTACCGGTACGACGCGGTCGCCGACCTCGCCAAGGCCAAACTCGCACCGGACCGGCAGCTGCGCACCGTCGTGGTGGCCGGCGAGGTGCAGCGCGGCAAGAGTTCGCTGATCAACGCGCTGGTCGGGCACGACGGCCTGTGCCCGATCGGGGTGGACGTGACCTCGACCGTCGCCGTCTCGGTGACGCCCGATCCCGATCAGGACGAGCCGGTGACCGCCGAACTGTTCTTCCCGTCCGGCGCTCGGTCGGTGCCGCCCGCCGGCCTCGCCGACTGGATCACCACCGGCGGTGTCCGGGCCGGGGATCCGGCGGCCGACGAACTGCCCACCGCGGCGGCGATCGGCCTGCGCGAGGCCCGGGTCGCCGCGATGACTCTCATCGACACGCCCGGCGTCGGCGGCCTCGACCACGGCCTCACCCGGCTCGCGGCGCAGTCGGCCCAGCAGGCGTGCGTGCTGGTGCTGGTGTGCGATGCGTCATCGCCGATGACCGCCCCCGAGCTGGCCTTCGTCCGCGACGCGGGCGCCTCGGTCGACGCGGTGCTGGTGGTGGTGACCAAGACCGACAAGAACCTGCGGCGCTGGCGGGAGATCGTCGCCGAGAACACCGAGATCCTGCGCCGCGAACTCGGGCGGGAGATCCCGGTGTTCGGGGTGTCGTGCCTGCTCGCGGTCCTCGCCGAGACCGCTGGAACCGACGACGAGCGTGCCCGCCTCACCGCCGAGAGCGGGATCGGCGCGCTGCGGGCCGAGCTGACCCGACGACTCGACGCCGCCGCCGACCTGCCCGGCCGCGACGCGGTCCGGACCTGCGTCAGCGGGCTCGACGCGGTGCGCGACAAGATCACCCGCGAGCTGGCGGTGCTCGAGGCCGGACCCGATGCACTGCCCGATCTGGACGCCGACCTGGCCCGGCTGACCGAACTGAAGGATCAGTCGCGGCAGTGGGAGCAGTACCTCGCCCGCGATCTGACCCTCCTCAAACAGTCGGCCGTCGACGATCTCGATGCGCGCCTCGACGCGGTGCGCGACAAGTGGACGCGGTACGTCAACACCCACGGTATGGCGGTCCTGCGGCGGCGGGCGCAGACCTTCACCGCCGACATGCAGGCGGACCTGCAGGCGGCGATGGCCGCGACACTGGCGCAGTTCATCCAGCGACTGCACGACGAGATCGTCGCGCCACGGTTCGCCGCCGATCCCACCGTCTGGGCCGACCTCAGCAATCAGCTCACCGCGTCGCTGCGGGGCCGCCGGGTGGTGAACCACGAGGTGATGGGCAAGCGGCACGGCCTGCTCGATCCGACGCTGCTGACCATGGGCGTGGTCGGCTCGTCGACGCTCGGCGGACTGGTCGGGCTGTCGGCCCTGATGGGCGTCGGGCTGGCGATCGGCACCGTCTGGATCGGCGTCAACCTGGGCTTTCGCGCGATCCGGGCAGGCAAGGCGAACCTGCTGACGTGGCTGCGCGAGACCACGGCGTCGACCAAGACCTCCACCGCGCGGCTGCTGGAGGGGATCATCGCGCAGGCGCGCCCGGAGATCGTCGTGCACTACCGCGAGTACCTCCGCACGGCCATCGACGAACTGGAGCAGACCATCGACGACGTCGCGCGCACCAGCCGCGAGGACGCGGAGGCGCGCGCGAAGAAAGCGGCGCGGCTGCGGGCGAACCTGGAGGTGGTGCAGCGGCGCCTGACCGCCGCCCACGACTACCTCGGCGGTGCCGCATGACCGAACGCGACGCGATCCACCGGGTGCTCGACGACGGGCTGCACCGCCTCGCCGCGCTCGGGCCGGATCTGGGCGCGGAGGCGACGTCGATCGGCGAGATCCTCTGGTCGCCGCCGCGCATCGTGGTCGTCGGCCGGCTGAAAGCCGGAAAGTCGACACTGGTCAACGCGCTGATCGGGGCACCGGTGGCGGAGACCGCCGCCCTGGAGGCCACCAACGTGGTGACCGTGTACGCCGACGGCAGCCCGTCGCGTGCCGACGTGGTGGGCATCGACGGACGACGGTATCGCGTGCCGGTGCGGCACGACCGGGTCGCCGAGCTGCCGCTGGCGCCGCCGGACATCGCCTACGTCGACCGGCGGCTGCCGTCCGCGGCCCTGCGCGCGGCGACGCTCATCGACACGCCGGGACTCTCCACCACGACCACCGCCAACGACGCCGCGACCCGGCGTGCCACCGTCGACGGCTTCGCCCAGACGCAGGGCGCCTCCGTCGACGCCGACGCGGCGGTGTTCCTGTTCGACGCCGAGCCGCGCGCCGATGAGGCGGACTTCCTGTCGAGCCTGCCGTTCACCCCGCTCACCATGCTCGGGGTGCTCTCCCGGGCCGACGCCTTCGGTCTCGGCGCCCTCGGTCCGCGCGACCCGCTCGGGCATGCCGCCGAACACGCCCGCCGCCTCGCCGGACGGTTGGACACGCTGGTCAGCGGGGTGATCCCGGTGTCGGGGCTGATGGCGCAGACCAGCCACACCGGCATGCTCACCGAGGCGCACGCCGCGGCCCTCGCGCAGTTGGCGCCGCTGTCCCGGCTCGACGTGCTCCGCACCTTCGACGACGATGCCTTTCCCAGCGTGCTGCCGGTGCCCACCCGGATCGAGCTGCTGGCGCTGCTCGGCGAGTACGGCGTCCTGAACGGCCGGACCGTCGCGAGTCACGGCGCCGCGGCGCTGAACACCTGGCTGGCAGAACGATCGGGGATCGGTGAACTGACGCGGCTGCTGCGGACCTCGATCACCCGCTACGCGGTGCTCCACCGCGCGCACCGGGTTCTCGACCGGCTCGACCGGCTGGCCTTCACGCATCCGTCCCGCGAGTCGATCCGGTCCCTGACCGCGCAGCTGCGGAGCGCGCCCCCGCTGCTGGCCGTGACGGTGCTGGAGGACTACCAGCGTATGCTTCGGACCGATCCCCGCGCCGCGGTGACCGGGGAACTGGCGACCGTGCTCACCGCGGACACCGCCGCCGAGCGCGTCGGCCTGGATCCGGGCGCGCCGGCGGAGGCCGTCGCCGCGCAGGCGCGGCACCGCCTGGTGGCGGCCCAGCACCGCAGCCTGGCGACCAGCTCGGCAGCCGAGGACGCCGCCCTGGTGACCCTGATCCGCACCTACACGCAGATGACCTGAGGAACAGCGACCACAGATGGCACAGAACGACTGGACCCTGGCGATCGACTTCGGCACCTCGAACTCGGCCGCCGCGCACTCCGGCGCGACCAGCCGCGGCATCGAGACGCTGCCGCTGACCCACACGAGCAACCTGATGCCGTCGTCGGTACACGTCAGCGGCCCGCAGCAGATCGTCGTCGGCGATGCCTCGCTCAACGCGGCCCTCTCCAACCCGGCCGGATTCGTCGCCTCGCCGAAACGGCTGATCAGCGGATCGTCGACGATGATGACCGTCGGCGGACTCACCCTCCCGGTGGCCGTGCCGGTCGCCGCGGTGATGCGGGCGATCGTCGAACGCGGCAAGGCGGCGCACGCCGGACAGCCGCCGTCGCGGGTGGTGCTGACGCACCCGGAGGCATGGGCCGGTGAGCAGGTGCAGGTGCTGATCGACGGCGCCGTCGCCGCCGGCATCGATCCCGCGCGGATCAGCACCGTCTCCGAGCCGAGGGCCGCGGCCGCGCACTACTCGCGGTCGCACACCCTGCAGCCCGGTGCCCGGATCGCCGTGTTCGACTTCGGCGGCGGCACGCTCGACGTGGCGGTGCTCACCGTCAGCGGGCAGGGCAGCTTCAGCGTGGTCGCCGCCCGCGGCGACAACGGCCTGGGCGGCAAGAACCTGGACGCGCTCGTCCAGCGCTGGGTGGAGGAACGTCTGGACGAGCGTGAACCGGGCGCGGTCGAGTGGCTGCGCCGGAACGCGCCGATCGACGTGGTGCAGGACATGCAGGAGTCCATCCGGCGGGCGAAGGAGCTGCTGTCGGAGGCCCCGTCGGCGACCATCACCGCCACCACCTCGCGCGGCCGCCAGACCTTCCAGATCACCCGCGACGAACTCGACGAGCTGATCGCCCCGGCCATCGAGCAGGCCGTCCGGCTCACCCGGGCCACTCTGCTCGACGGCGGGGTACAGCATCCCGACCAGCTGACCGCGCTCTACCTGACCGGCGGATCGTCGCGCATCCCGCTGGTGCAGCAGCGGATCGCCGAACTGGGGCCGGTCGCCACGCTCGACGATCCGAAGACGGTGGTGGCTCAGGGCGCGCTGCGTGTCGCGCAGACCGATGGCGGCTCCCTCTCCGCGGCCGGTACATCGCCGATCGTGCCCGGACCCTACGGGATCACCCCGGTGGCCGGTACGCCCGGCGTTCCCGCGGCGCCGCCGTTCCCCGGGCCGCCCGGCCCGGTTCCCAGCGGTCATGCGCCGAACGCCCCGGCCGCGGCGTCGCGGCCGCGTCCGTGGGGCAAGATCGCGGCCGGTGCGGCCGCGGTGGTGGTCGTCGCCGGCATCGTGTGGGGCGTGATCGCGGCGTCGAAGGGCGGCGGGGATACCCGGCAGGCCGCCGCGTCGTCGCCGGTCAGCGCCGCGCCCACCAGCCTCGGGAGCGACGGGATCATCACCGATCAGGACCAGCTGATGGCGATCGTGCCGCGCGCCCTCGCCGACGGCCTCACCGACTGCAAGAAGAGCGGGTTCACCGACCACGACGCGCTCGAGGTGCGCTGTAGCGTCTCGAAGAGCAGCCCGCTCGCCGAGCTCGGCTCCGACGGCTACACGTACTTCGTGGACCTCAGCGGCGACATGATCGAGGCGCGCAGCCGGATCGTCGGGCTGCGCAACGGCCTGTACTCGCAGGGCAAGGGTGTGCTGGTCGAGGACCAGGGCCGGACGGCGGCGGGGGAGGTCACCGAGCAGGTGGGCTCGAAAGAGTTCTCCGTCGACTACGTCTCGACCGCCAGCGGACTCAACGTCACGGTGTTCGGATTCAAGTCGATCGACGCCGGAAAGACCTTCCTGACCAGATCGGGCCTGATCCGCTGACGACCGGAACATTCCGGGCGGCCGCCGCCGTCCAATCCCCGGAACAGATGACTACTCTCGTCCGGGAGGGCCCGTCGCAGCGAAGGAGGAACCGTGGTCGTGCACGATGACTCGATCCTGTCCGGGCTCGGCCTGCCCGCCGACGGGCTCGCGCCGCCGGCACACGTCTGGCAGACGGCGCTCGCCGCGCTCGACGATCCGGCGGTGACCGTCGTCGACGCGACCGTCCCGGCGATGGACGACGAGCCGGTCGTGCCGGGAGACCACGACGAGATCGTGCCGGTCGAGGACGCCGCCGCACACGCGCCCGACCACGCCGGGGACCCCGATCCGTCGCACCACGGTCATCCGCACGACGATCTCCACCACGATGATCAGCACCACGACGACGGCGCCTTCGCCCGCCTCGACGACGACCTCACGGCCGATCACCACCACGTTCACGAGCACCCCGGACCGGACCACGGCACCGACGACGACGCCATGCATCATCATCCGTTGTTCTGACACGCCCGAGGGCGTGTCTCCCAAGTCTCTTTCCGGTCCTCGGCGGCCCGCTGAACGCCTGGCGGCGTTGTCGTCGGTCGGCATAGCGCCGCTATGCCTCCCTCCTCCGCCTTGCCAGCCGCCCAGCGGATCCACCGATGCCTCGGAGAAGACTGGGGAGACACGCCCTAGGATCGTCTCTGTCGGTGTGACCGCACCGGCATCCGGCGGTGAGGGAGCAGCGTGGACGAATCCGTCCTCCTCATGCGGGCGCGCGACGGCGACCAGCGCGCCTTCGCCGACCTCGTGACCCTGCATCGCAACCAGATGTGGGCCGTCTGCCTGCAGATCTGCGGCAATCAACACGACGCGGAGGACGCGCTCCAGGGCACCCTGGTGGCCGCCTGGCGGCATCTCGACCGGTTCCGCGGCGAGGCCCGGTTCGCCACCTGGCTGCACCGGATCGCCGCGAACAACGCCATCGAGGTGGTCCGCCGCCGCAGACCCGGCACCACGTCCACCGATTTCACCGACGCCGACGGGCCGGTCCTGCTGGAGGACTCGCCCGGCGCGATCGGCTTCGACGAACGACTCGCCCTGAACGATGCGCTGCGCGCCGCCCTCGCCGGCCTCTCCGGCGAACTCCGCGAGGCCGTGGTGCTGCGTGAGTTCGTCGACTTCACCTACGCCGACATCGCCGAACACCAGGGCGTCGGTGTCCAGACCGTCAAGTCGCGGCTGAACCGCGCCCGCCGCCAGCTTGGTGAGGCTCTGCGGTACCAGTTGGCGGACTAGAAGGGCGGGCTCGCGGCTAGTCGAACATCGCCGCCGAAGAACGGTCGGTGGATGTCTCGGTGGCGACCCGAGGCGGCGGCATCGGGCCCGGTAATTCGTGTCACTTTTCATGTCGTAACCAGGTCTTATGGTCATGATGAAACGTCCGGAAGTCATTGTGGCGCACACTGCAATGTGCGAGTAATATAAATCATAGTTATATCGAACAAGCGGAGCCTGGGGGTGACGATCGCGATGTCCGATGAGTTCGCGTCTCGGTGGGCGCTGGTGGACTTCACTCCGGCGGGGATGGTCGCTGCCGATGAGGCCGAGGACGAGAAGTCGCAGTGTCACTCCTGGATGGTCTATGCGGAGGCGGCGTGGCGGGGCCAGGCATATCTGTACTCGCGCGAACTGTTTGCGATCGGGCAGTTTCTCGATCTGGAACTGGCGGGCCTTCATGACCGGGTGTGCGCCGGCGTCGAGCAGAAGGACCTACTCGATCCGTACGCGGTGGCGGTGGACTACGTGGCGATCGCCTTCGCCGGAAACCAGCGTGCCGCCCGAGTCCTGGTCGCGATGGCGGTCGCCGCCTCCGAGCGTCTCCCCAAGACCGCGGACCTGCTTCGGCGGGCCGTGATCAGCCCGGAGATGTTCGAGAAAGTCGTCGACCGCACCGACATCGTCGACGACAGCGAGATCGTCGCTCAGGTCGACGACGACCTCGCTGACGCATTGGCGAGGGCGGGACATATCTCGGAGGAGGCAGCCGAGCGGATCGCCGACCGCGTCGTCGGCAAGCGTGATGCCGACGCGAACAAGAAACGCCGGGAGAAGGCGCAGCGGCGGAAGAACGTCACCAACCGGGACTACCCCGACGGTCTGGGCGGGATCAACATCACCGCCGATGCTGAGGAGGCCCGTCTCGCGTATGAGGCGGTCGAGGTGATGATCGCCGGCGTCTGCCCCAACGATCCGCGCACCAAGGGTGCGTTGCGGTCGGCCGCCGCGATCGCCCGATTACGGAAGCTGCCGTTCACGTGCGCCTGCACCGACAAGGAGACGTGCACCGCGACTCTGGGCGACGAGGAGGTTTCCGAGCGGCAGGCCCGGATCATCGTGCACGCCGTCTGCCAGAAGTCCACTCTCGCCGGGGAGGACGATGAGCCGGGATTCCTCGACGGGCACGGCCCGATCAGCGCCGACCATGCGCGGGACCTGGCGCGGCGGCCCGACGCTGTGGTGCGAGACCTCGACCTGGACAAGCTCCTCAAGTCCCGCCCGACTATCAAGCCCGACCCGGCACCCGCGGCCGAGCCCCCACCGACCGACGGCGACAGCGGAGGCGGTGACGGCGAGGGCCTGGCACGTCATGACACCGATGAACAGGCCGCCGCGCTCGCTGCCAGCACGGCGTTTCGACGTGTCTCGGCTAGCGCCTCGTCGGCTCAACGGGCTAACGGACGCGTCTCGGCTGACGCCTCGACGGCTCAACGGGCTAACACTCAACGGGCTGACGACGGCCGCCGGCCGCCGGTGTTTCTCACCGACGTCGCCCAGTCGAGCGACCCGTACCGGCCGACCGCGGCCCTCGATGTCCTGGTCCGAGCGCTCTTCGGGACCTGCACAGTGCCGGGCTGTCACCAGCCGGCCTGGAACTGCGAACTCGACCACTGCGAAGAGTTCGACCAGGTCTGCCCGGTCTCGGGCGGTCCGACCTGCCTGTGCAACCTCAATCCCAAGTGCAAGCGCCACCACCTGCTGAAGACCCATCTCGGCGCGTCGAACCCCGAGGACGGATGGGTCGATGAGCAGTGGATCGATGGCGATGGTGCCGTCTGGACCGCGATCACCGTGCGCGGCATGACCTTTGAGACCCGCGCGGAGAATCAGTGGCTGTTCCCGCAGCTGGCGGGGGGTGAGGTGTGCCCATCAGGCCCAGGCGCCGCCCGAACCTGCACCACCCGGTCCGGCGGGGGCCGATGGCACCGGCGGGTGCCGCACCGGGGGAGGTCTTCGGGCCGTCACCGAGTACAAGCACGCCTGGCGCCGCGCCCTTCGACTCCGCTCAGGAACCACCGAACGTGCCCGACTACGCCGGATCCGGGAGCGCGCCGCCGAAGCCGGCGGTCCGCCACCGTTCTGACGACGGCGGGTCTGTTGACGACGGGGGAGGGGTGGAATCGCCGCCGAATCACCCAGGTGCGGCCCATCGTCCGGCACGGCGCCCCGCGGTGCGGTAAGGATGAAGGCATGACCGACTACGACCCGTACGCCGCCCTGCCCGTCCTTCCCGAGATCACCGTCACCTCCGAGACCTTCACTCAGGGTCAGACCCTGCCGATGCCGCAGGTGTCGGGGATCTTCGGCGCCGGCGGCGAGGACGTCTCACCGCAGCTGAGCTGGTCCGGATTCCCGGCCGAGACCAAGAGCTTCGCCGTCACCGTCTACGACCCCGACGCCCCGACCGCCTCCGGGTTCTGGCACTGGGCGGTCGCCGACATCCCGGCGTCGGTCACCTCGCTCCCGGTCGGGGCGGGCGGCCCGGACGCCGACACGCTGCCCGATCAGGCCGTCACCCTCCGGAACGACGCCGGGCTGGCCCAGTTCGTCGGCGCCGGCCCGCCTCCCGGCCACGGCCCGCACCGCTACTTCTTCGTCGTGCACGCCGTCGACGTCGAATCGCTCGACCTCCCGGAAGGCGCCTCCCCGGCGTTCCTGGGCTTCAACCTGTTCTCCCACGCGATCGCCCGCGGCTCGCTGGTCGGCATCTTCGAGCAGCCCGGCGACGAGTAGCCCACGTCGGGACAGGAGGCGATTCTCCGGCAGCCGCGCCCGGCTCCGCGCAGGCGTAGACTGTCGTAGCAGAGTGCTACGCATGGTTCGAGGAGGTCCTGATGTCCGTCGCCGATCGAGTAACCCGATTCTCGGCCGATCTGTACGACGAGGCCGCGCAGGAGTCTCGTGCCCAGAACCGGTCCGTTCGGCAGCAGTTGGAGCATTGGGCCCGTTTCGGGCGGCGGTTCGCCGCCGAGACCAGTCCGTCCTTCATCGAGGCCCGGGCCGCGCTGGAAGGCCGGCGACCCGTCGAGGACCTGGGGGACACCGCTTCGAGGATCTTCGACGCCGAGTTGATGGCCCGGGTGGAGGAGGACCTGGCCGCGGTCGATTTCGCGGCGCCGGAGCGCCAAGCGCCGACCACCATCGGGACGTACGAAACCGATGCGGACGATCGGGTGTTTCTCACCTCCGCGAGTGGTGAGCGGATCTATGTCGGAACCACCGTGAACGGAACCCGCTCTCGGTGAATCCGCGCCTCGACCTGGTAGTCGGGTGCAATGGTGCGGGAAAATCGAGTCTGGTGCGTGAAGTCCTGTCGAGGCGATTGCCGCGGAGCCCGTTCGTCAACGCGGATGAGATCGCCGCGCTGGTGTACCCGGACGATCCCGAAGGCCACTCGTACGAGGCGGCCGGTCGGGCCGAGGCCGTGCGGGACGAACTGCTGGTGGCTCGGCGATCCTTCATCGCTGAGACCGTGTTCTCGCACCCCTCGAAGCTGAAACTTCTCACCCGAGCCCAGCACAGCGGCTTTCGCGTCGTACTGCACGTCGTGATGGTTCCGGAAGACACCGCGGTGCAGCGAGTTGGTCGCCGGGTGGCCGCTGGCGGTCATAGTGTGCCGGAGGACAAGATTCGCGGTCGGTACCGGCGGCTGTGGGACAATGTAGCGATCGCCGTCGGGATGGCCGATCAGGCGTATGCCTACGACAACTCGGCGAATCACATGTCCCTGGTCGGTGAATACCGATCGGGTATCCCGCTGTCGCCGCCGCGGTGGCCCGACTGGGCTCCGGACGCGCTGCGGTCGATCTGACGCCGGTCTCAGACGCCGGAGCCGACGGCGTCCGACAGAGATCCGAAGCCGCCGGCGCGGAGGCGCTGCGCCACACCGTCGTTCAGCTCCTTCAGCCACACCGGGCCGCCGTAGATGAAGCCGGTGTAGACCTGCAACAGACTGGCGCCGGCGCGGATGCGCTCCCAGGCGTCGTCGACGGTCTCGATGCCGCCGACGCTGATCAGGACCACCCGGCCGCCGACGCGGGCGTGCAGGCGGCGCAGCACCTCCAGCGACCGGGCCTTGACCGGCGGGCCGGACAGGCCGCCGGCGCCGATCGCCTCGACCTCACCGGCCGGGGTCCGCAGGCCGGCGCGGGAGATGGTGGTGTTGGTCGCGACGATCCCCGCCAGGCCGAGCTCCAGTGCCAGGTCGGCCACCGCGTCGACGTCGTCGTCGGAGAGGTCGGGGGCGATCTTCACCAGCACCGGCACCGTCGTGACCTCCTGCACCGCGGCGAGGATCGGGCGCAGCGATTCGACGGCCTGCAGGTCGCGCAGACCGGGGGTGTTGGGGGAGCTGACGTTGACCACCACGAAGTCGGCGAGCGGGCCGAGGAGCCGGGCGCTGATCCGGTAGTCGCCGATCGCGTCGTCGACGGGCACCACCTTGGTCTTGCCGATGTTCGCGCCGATCGGGACGCGGCGCGGACCGGGCCGCGGCTCGGCGAGCTTCTCCGCCGCGGCGGCCGCCCCCGGATTGTTGAAGCCCATCCGGTTGATCAGCGCCTTGTCGGCGGGCAGCCGGAACAGCCGCGGCTGCGGATTGCCCGGCTGACTCTGCCCGGTGATGGTGCCGATCTCGGCGTAGCCGAATCCCAGCTGACCCCAGACGTTCACCGCCTCGGCGGACTTGTCGAAGCCCGCTGCCAGGCCGATCGGGGAGGGGAAGTCCACGCCGAAGACGGTGGAGCGCAGGATCTCGTCGCGCGGCGCGAACAGCGCCGCCACCAGGTTGCGGACACCCGGCGCCGCACCCGCGAACCGCAGCAGACGCGCGATGAGGCGGTGGATCCGCTCGGGCGGCACCAGGAACATCAGCCGCAGCAGCGGCGGGTACAGGAACCGATTCAGGGTGGACAGCATCGCGGTGCTCCTATCCGTGGGTGTCGACGGCGGACCGAGGCACCACCTGGAGGCCGTCGCCGCGTGCGGAGATCAGGTACAGCATGCCGCTGCCCGCGTCGACCGCGAGGGCGCCCACCTGACCGACCGTCCCGATGCGGGCCCGCTCGCGCGGCTCGCCGGTCGCGAGGTCGTAGGCGATGGCGGCGTTGTTGCCGGTGGTCGAGACCCACAGCAGGTTCGCGGACTCGTCGTAGGCCAGCGCGTACGGGCTCGGTGCGACCGGGAAACGGAAGCGCATCACGATCGGGGCGCCGTAGAAGCCGAGGAGTTCGTCGTCGCGGGTGTTCGACGCGACCACCCGGCCGTACCGGTCGACGACGGCGTCGGTGACACCGTTCCCGGCCCGCAGCGCCGCCTTGATGTCGCCGTCGTCGATACCGACCGGGGTGATCGACGACTGCGCGCGGTCGATGACGCTGACCTGGCCGGCGACGCCGGATCCCTTGGGCGCCACCAGGATCTGATCCACGCGGACGAACTTGTGGATGTCCCGCTGTACTTTCCCGTCGCGCGCCAGGACCAGCAGCCGGCCGTCGTCGGTACCGGCCAGGATCCGGCCGTCGTTCGCGACGGCCAGGGAGAGGACGTGGCCCTTCACCTCGGCGACCCTCGTCACCGCGCCACCCGGCGCGATACGGACGATCTGTCCGGGCGCGGCGGCCAGGAAGCCGTCGCCGTCGCCGATCAGCGCGGTGGTCGCGGGCAGATCGACGGGGCGCGGCGGCGGGGTGTCCTGCGCGCCGGGCGCGGTGTGCAGGGTCACCGTGCCGTCCGTACCGAGGATCGCCAGCGTGCTGCCGGCCTGGGCGAGTGCGGTCCCCGGCGCCGCCGGGATCACCGTGCCGGGCAGCTGTGCGGCCTGCGGCGGCGAACCGGCCGGGGTGGCCGGCGCGACGGTCGCCACGTCACCGGCGCCGTCGTCGTCGCTCAGATCGGACTTGCTGGAGCCGCAGGCAGACAGGGTGACGGCCATCGCCAGGGCCGTGGCCGCCGCGGTGACTCGGGTTCGGGCGCGCATGAATCCATCTTGCGCGAACGACATAGGTCACAGTGCGGTGGGGTTGGGTTTCGACGGGTGGGGCCGGCCGACGAGATGGAGCGGGTCCGCCGGCGGTTAAGCGTCCGCTCAGGCTGGACCGCGCCGCCGCCGCGGCCGCCCGGTAGGGTGTGGCCTCGTGACCGACATGACCTGGATGCAGTCCATCGTTCTCGGCGCCGTCCAGGGGCTGACCGAATTCCTGCCGATCTCGTCGTCCGCGCACATGCGGATCGTGTCGCAGCTGTGGTTCCACGACGACGCCGGCGCGTCGTTCACGGCGGTCAGCCAGCTGGGCACCGAACTGGCCGTGCTGCTGTACTTCGCCAAGGACATCTGGCGCATCATCGTGGCGTGGTTCGCCGGGCTGACGAACAAGGAGCGGCGCGGCCTGGACTATCGGGTGGGCTGGTACGTGATCCTCGCGACCATCCCGATCGTGATCCTCGGCTTCGTGTTCACCGATCAGATCCGGACAGCCGGCCGCAACCTGTGGCTCATCTCCATCATGCTGATCGTGTTCTCGTTCGTGTTCCTCGCCGCCGAGGCGTACGCCACCCAGCGGCGCGGCCTGGAGAAGCTGACCACCCGCGACGCGATCGTGATGGGTGTGGCGCAGTGTCTCGCGCTGATCCCGGGCGTCTCCCGGTCGGGCGCCACCGCCAGCGCCGGTCTGTTCTGCGGCCTCAACCGCGAGGCCGCGTTCCGGTTCTCGTTCCTGATCGCCATTCCGGCCGTGCTCGGCTCGGGCCTGTACAGCCTCAAGGACGCGTTCTCGCCGTCCACCGACGGATTGCAGGCCTCCGGAGGGCAGATCGTGCTCGCGACGGTGATCGCCTTCGTCCTCGGCTACGCCTCGATCGCCTGGCTGCTGAAGTTCGTCAGCCACCACTCGATGGACTGGTTCGCCCTCTACCGCGTGCTGCTGGGCAGCACGGTGCTCGGGCTGCTGATCACCGGTACCGTCGCGGCGACCTGACCCTACTGTGACGTCGATTCCGTGGCGGCCGACGATAGCGCCTGGTCGGGCCCGCTGATGTCACGCACGCGGCCGGGTTACGTCACGGTTGGGGCAGCCGGGCGGACCTCCCGGCGATTAGGCTTTCTCTCATGACGGTGATCCTGCTGCGGCACGGGCGTTCGACGGCCAACACGTCCGGAGTGCTCGCCGGCCGCACCCCCGGGATCGGGCTCGACGAGAAGGGGGCCGCGCAGGCCGCCGCCCTCACCGAACGACTCGCCGCGGTCACCGGCGACGTCCGCGCCGTGGTCCGCTCACCGTTGCAGCGGTGCGCCGAGACCGTCGCCCCGCTCGTCGGTGCGCTCGGCGAGGTCCCCGAACTGGTCGACGACCGCTTCGTCGAGGTGGACTACGGCGACTGGAGCAACCGGCCGCTGAAAGAACTGCTCGCCGAACCGCTCTGGAAGACGGTGCAGACCCATCCGTCGGCCGCCGTCTTCCCGGGCGGGGAAGGGCTCTCCGCGGTCTCCCAGCGGGCGACGGCCGCGGTCCGGGAACTCGACCGGCGGCACGGCGGTGAGGACGGGCACGGCCTGTGGGTGCTGTGCAGCCACGGCGATGTGCTCAAAGCGATCCTGGCCGATGCGCTCGGCATGCACCTGGACGCGTTCCAGCGGATCGTGGTCGACCCGGCGTCGATCAGTGTGATCCACTACGCGGCCGCCCGCCCATATGTGCACACGGTGAACAACAATGGAGTCCTGACCCCGCTTCCGCGGCCCGCGCAGGCCGCCGCGGTCGGCGGATCCACCGGTACCTGAAGGACGAGGGAGACGATGTCCCGCAACATCCACGAATTCCGCGAACCCGAGCGCTTCGTGGCCGGCACGGTCGGCCAGCCCGGTGACCGCACCTTCTTCCTGCAGGTCACGGCCGGTCCGGAGACGGTGAGCGTGCAGATCGAGAAGCAGCAGGTGATGATTCTCGCCGACCGGCTCGGCTATCTGCTCGACGAGGTGGCGCGCCGCTTCGGCACCCAGGTGCCGCCGGAGTCGTCGTCGGTGGCCGATACCTCGCCGCTGGCGATGCCGATCGACGCCGAGTTCCACGTCGGTTCCATGGGGCTGGGCTGGGATGCCGAGGCGTCGGCCGTCGTCGTCGAACTGCTGGCGGTGACCGAGGAACCGATCGACGAGACGGTGATCCTCGACGACACCGCCGAGGGGCCGGACACCGTCCGGGTCTTCCTCACCGCCGAGGCCGCCCGCGAGTTCTCCGCGCGGTCGATGAAGGTGGTCGCCGCCGGACGTCCGCTCTGCCCGCTCTGCCATCAGCCGCTCGACGCCGCGGGCCACATCTGTGCCCGCAGCAACGGCTATCACCGCGGTGCCGAGTTCAGCCGGTCGCTGGAGTTCGTCGATCCCGACGTCCTCGCCATGCTCGGCCGGCTGGTGCCGGGGATCGACGCGACCTTCGAGGTCGACGACGACGAGAACCCGGCCGACGACGACGCGGACGACTCCGACGACGATGATCGGCCTTGAGCGTGACCGATCCCGCTCCGGCCGGTCTGCGGCGGCAGCTCCTCGAGGGCGAGCTGTCACTCCTGGGCCAGATCCCATCGGCCAGCAACCTCACCCTGGTCTGTGAGGCCGCGCGCGGCGGCACCGTCGTCCGCTGCGTCTACAAGCCGGTCCGTGGGGAGACGCCGCTGTGGGACTTCCCGGACGGCACCCTCGCCGGGCGAGAGGTGGCCGCACGGCTGATCGACGCCGCCCTCGGCTGGGACCTGATCCCGGAGACCGTGCTGCGTGACGAGGGGCCGCCCGGCGCCGAATTCGGTCCCGGCATGCTGCAGGCCTGGATCGACCAGCCCGACGAGCCGCCGCACCCGGAGCCGGTCGAGGTGTTCCCGGCGAACGCCGTCCCCGACGACTACCTGCCGGTCCTGCGTGCCCACGAGGACGACGGCACGGTGATCGCGGTGGCCCACGCCACCACCGAGCAGCTGCACCGGCTCGCCGTGCTCGACGCCGTGCTGAACAACGCCGACCGCAAGGGCGGGCACATCCTGGTCGATGGCGACGGCCGCCTCTACGGGATCGACCACGGCCTCACCCTGCACACCGAACCCAAACTGCGGACCATGCTGTGGGGCTGGGCCGGCGAGCCGGCGGCCGAGCCGCTGCGCGCCGACCTGGCGATGCTGAGCGACCGCCTCGCCGGTGACACGACCTTCGCGGCGAGTCTGTGCGGACTCATCACCGGGGAGGAGTATCAGGCCCTCGCCGAGCGCGTCGCCGCACTCGCCGCGGGCCAGACGCTGCCGCGCCCGCCCGGGCAGCGGGCGATCCCCTGGCCGCCGTTCTGACGGCCACCCTTCGGCCGGCCGCCGGGACCGGTCGCTAGAGTCTTGGGTTATGCACTCCTGGCCGTCGCCCACCGTCCCCGAGATCGCCGGCAGCGGTCCCGCGCTGCGTCTCTACGACACCTCGGATGCCCAGGTCAAGCCGGTCGCGCCGGGCCGTGTCGCCACCATGTACGTCTGCGGCATCACGCCCTACGACGCGACCCATCTCGGGCACGCCGCGACCTACCTCGCGTTCGACACGGTGAACCGGGTGCTGCGCGATCAGGGACACGACGTGCACTACGTCCAGAACATCACCGACGTCGACGATCCGCTGTTCGAGCGGGCCGCCCGCGACGGCATCGACTGGCGTGATCTCGGCAGCGGCGAGATCGAACTGTTCCGCGCCGACATGACCGCGCTGCGGGTGCTCCCGCCGCGCGACTACATCGGCGCGATGGAGTCGGTCGACGAGGTGATCGACGCCGTCGGCAAGCTCCTGGAGTCCGGGGCGGCCTACGTCGTGGACGACGCCGAGTACCCGGACGTGTACTTCCGCGCCGATGCGACCGGCGTCTTCGGATACGAGTCGAACTACGACCGGGCGACGATGGAACGCTTCTTCGCCGAGCGCGGCGGTGACCCGGACCGGCCCGGCAAGCGCGACCCGATCGACGCGCTGCTCTGGCGCGCCGCGCGGCCGGGGGAGCCGTCGTGGGAGGCGCCGTTCGGGCCCGGCCGCCCCGGCTGGCACATCGAGTGTTCGGTGATCGCGCTGAACCGGCTCGGCGAGGCCTTCGACATCCAGGGCGGCGGCAGCGACCTGATCTTCCCGCACCACGAGTACTCCGCGGCACACGGCGAGGCCCTCGCCGGTCAGCGCCGCTTCGCCCGGCACTACGTGCACACCGGCATGATCGGGCTCGACGGCGAGAAGATGTCCAAGAGCCTCGGCAACCTGGTCAAGGTGTCCGTGCTGCGCGCCGAGGGCGTCGACCCCGCCGCGGTCCGCCTCGGCCTGCTCTCCGGGCACTACCGCGCCGACCGGATGTGGACCGCCGCCACCCTCGACGAGGGCGTCGCGCGGCTCGACCGCTGGCGCCGCGCGGTCGCGCTGCCGACCGGTCCGGACGCGGAGGCCACCGTCGAGCGGGTTCGCGCGCACCTCGCGAACGACCTCGACACCCCGAAGGCCCTCGACGCCCTCGACGCCTGGGCGGGCGACGCGCTCGCCGGTCTCGGGTCGTCGACGGAGGCGCCGGACCGGATCGCCGGCGTCGTCGACGCGCTGCTCGGGGTGGATCTGCGGGCTCCGCAGGCCGGATAGGCGCCGCATGACTCGGGTGAAGCAGATTCCAGGCAGCGCCGCCACCGGGGTGTTCACCGTGGTGACGCACACCTCGACCTATGTGATCGACCTCGACGAGATGACCCTGCTGCGCGCTCCCGGCATCGGACGGCACGACGACGAGTCGTGGGAGGTCAGCGCCCTGCGCCGCGACTCCGAAGACATCCCGCTCCTCGAAGTGCGTACCTGCCGGGTCGGTGAACCCGCGCAGTTCTGGGTCAGCGCCGTCGACGACCCCGACGTGCGCACCTGGCGCATCACCACCCCGGTGATCGAGATCGAACGCATCGGGTAGGTACGCGGACCCTTCGACACGCCGACTCACTTCGTTCGCCGGCGGCTCAGGGGGCGGTGGACAGCCGCCCGCCGGTCGAGGTGCTTGGACAGCCCGCCTCGCCGGTCGAGGTGCTTGGATAGCCCGTTGAGCCGGACGAGGCGCTAGCCGAGGCCGTGTCGAAACGACGCCGGCACGACGGACCGTCAGTCGCCGGGGTGGCGGCGGCGCAGGTACTTCTCGAACTCCGCGGCGAGCGTGTCGCCGTCCACCTCGGTGAGCTCGGCGGCGGCCTCGGCGCGGTCGGCGTCCTCGCGTTCCTCCAGCTCGTGGACGTAGCCGGCCATCTCGTCGTCCTCGAGGGTCATCTCGGAGATGGTCTGTTCCCACTGCGCGGCCTGGTCGGGCAGGACGCCGAGCGGGATCGACAGGTCCAGGAGGTCTTGCAGCCGGGTGAGCAGGGCCAGCGTCGCCTTCGGGTTCGGCGGGTGGCCGATGTAGTGCGGTACCGACGCCCACAGCGCGACGGCGGGCACCCCGGCCTGGATGAACGCGTCCTGGAGCACCCCGGTGATGCCGGTCGGCCCCTCGTACTTCGATTCCTGCAGGCCGTACCGCTCGGCCGCCTCCGCGGTCGGTGCCGAGCCGCTGATCGGGACCGGCCGGGTGTGCGGGGTGTCGGCCAGCAGCGCGCCCAGCGTCACGACCGTCTCCACCTCCATGATCACCGCGAGGTTGACGATCTCCTGGCAGAAGCTGCGCCAGCGCAGATTCGGTTCCAGACCGAGCACCAGGATCAGGTCGCGGTCGGCGTGCGGGAGCCGGCAGTACGAGATCCCGGTGGACGGCCATTCCAGCCGCCGCGTGACCCCGTCGCGCAGCGTCACGACCGGCCGTGAGGACTGGTAGTCGTAGTAGTCGTCGGGGTCGATGTCGTACAGCTCGGTCGCATCCCAGGTCAGCGACAGATGCTCGATCGCGGCGGACGCCGCGTCGCCGGCGTCGTTCCAGCCGCCGAACGCCGCGATCAGCACCGGCCGGCGCAGTTCGGGCAGGTGATCGGGGATCTGTGGGCTCACGCACACCAGCCTACGGTCGCGCGGATTTCGGGGCGAACCAACCGGGAACTAACCTGGTGGGCATGCCTATCGCTCCTCCCGACCCCACCCGCTACGACACGACCTTCCTGCAGGCCATGTCGCGGCGGGTACTGATCGGCGACGGCGCGATGGGAACCATGCTCCAGGCGGCGGACCTGTCGGTCGACGGCGACTTCCGCGGCCTCGAGGGCTGCAACGAGATCCTGAACGACACCCGGCCCGATGTCCTCGCCGACATCCACCGGCGCTATTTCGAGGCCGGTGCCGACGCGGTGGAGACCAACACCTTCGGCTGCAACCTGTCGAACCTCGGCGACTACGACATCGCCGACCGCATCCGCGAGCTCGCCTTCAAGGGCACGTCGATCGCCCGCGGCGTGGCCGACGAGATGGGCCCGTCCGCCGACGGCACCGACCGGTACGTGCTCGGCTCCATCGGCCCGGGCACCAAACTTCCCAGCCTCGGCCACACCACCTACGGCGTGATCCGCGACGCGTACCTCGAGTGCGTGCTCGGCATGCTCGACGGCGGCGCCGACGCCATCCTCATCGAGACCTGCCAGGACCTGCTGCAACTCAAGGCCGCCGTCGTCGCGGCCCGCCGGGCGATGCAGCAGCTCGGCCGGCACCTGCCGATCATCACCCACGTCACCGTCGAGACGACCGGCACCATGCTGGTCGGCTCGGAGATCGGCGCGGCGCTGGCGGCCATCGAACCGCTCGGCGTCGACATGGTCGGGCTGAACTGCGCGACCGGCCCGGCCGAGATGAGCGAACACTTGCGCTACCTGTCCAAGCGGTCCCGGCTGCCGGTCTCGGTGATGCCCAACGCCGGCCTGCCGGTGCTCGGCCCGAACGGCGCCGAGTACCCGCTGGGGGCGGACGAGATGGCCACCGCGCTGTCCGGTTTCGTCGCCGAGTTCGGTCTGCAGTTCGTCGGCGGCTGCTGCGGCAGCACCCCCGAGCACATCCGGCGGGTCGCCGAGGAGGTCGCGAAGGTGACCCCGGCGCCGCGCCGCGTGGAGCACGAGTCGGAGACGTCGTCGCTGTACTCGGCGGTGCCGTTCGATCAGGACGCCAGCTTCCTGGTGATCGCCGAACGCACCAACTCCAACGGTTCCAAGGCGTTCCGCGAGGCGATGATCGCCGAGGACTACCAGACCTGCCTGGAGACGGCGAAGGAGCAGACGCGCGACGGTGCGCACATGCTCGACCTGAACGTCGACTACGTGGGCCGTGACGGTGCCCTCGACATGACCGCGCTGGCGTCCCGGCTGGCAACGGCGTCGACCCTGCCGATCATGATCGACTCCACCGAGCCGGACGTGATCCGGGCCGGCCTGGAACACCTCGGCGGCCGCTGCGCGGTGAACTCGGTGAACTACGAGGACGGCGACGGCCCGGACTCCCGATTCACCCGGATCATGGAGCACGTCAGCGAGCACGGTGCCGCCGTCGTCGCCCTGACCATCGACGAGGAGGGCCAGGCCCGGACCGCCGACCACAAGGTGGCGATCGCCGAGCGGCTGATCACCGACCTCATCGAGAACTGGGGCCTGGAAGAGGAGGACATCATCATCGATGCCCTCACCTTCCCGATCTCCACCGGTCAGGAGGAAGTGCGGCGCGACGGCATCGAGACCATCGAGGCGATCCGGCGGCTGCACGAGACGTATCCGCAGATCCACTTCACGCTCGGCATCTCGAACATCTCGTTCGGCCTCAACCCGGCGGCGCGGCAGGTGCTCAACTCTGTGTTCCTGCACGAGTGCGTGGAGGCCGGGCTCGACACCGCGATCGTGCACGCGTCGAAGATCCTGCCGATGGCGCGCATCCCTGACGAGCAGCGCGAGGTGGCGCTCGATCTGGTCTACGACCGGCGTCGCGAGGGTTACGACCCGCTGCAACGCCTGATGGAGCTGTTCGAGGGCGTCTCGGCGGCCTCGGCGCGCGAGTCGCGGGCCGCCGAACTGGCCGCGATGCCGCTGTTCGAGCGCCTGCAGGCGCGCATCGTCGACGGTGACCGCAACGGCCTGATCGAGGACCTCGATGAGGCCCGCGCCCAGGTCCCGCCGCTGGCGATCATCAACGACCACCTGCTGGCCGGGATGAAGACCGTCGGCGAGCTGTTCGGCTCCGGCCAGATGCAGCTGCCCTTCGTGCTGCAATCGGCAGAGGTGATGAAGGCCTCCGTCGCGCATCTGGAGCAGTTCATGGAGGCCACCGACGAGGACGGCAAGGGCCGCATCGTGCTGGCCACCGTCAAGGGCGACGTCCACGACATCGGCAAGAACCTCGTCGACATCATCCTGAGCAACAACGGCTACGACGTCGTCAACATCGGCATCAAGCAGCCCATCGCCACCATCCTGTCGGCGGCCGAGGAGTCCGGCGCCGACGTGATCGGCATGTCCGGCCTGCTGGTCAAGTCGACGGTGGTGATGAAGGAGAACCTGGAGGAGATGAACGCCCGCGGCAAGAGCGAGATCCCCGTTCTCCTCGGCGGCGCCGCGCTGACCAGGACGTATGTCGAGGGTGACCTCGCCGACGTCTACGACGGCGACGTCCGCTACGCCCGCGACGCCTTCGAGGGTCTCACCCTGATGGACGAGCTGATGGCGATCAAGCGCGGCGAAGGACCCGACCCGGACAGCGAGGAGGCCAAGGCCGCGGCGGCCAAGGTCGCCGAGCGCAAGGCCCGCCGTGAACGGTCCAAGCGCATCGCCGAGAAGCGCAAGGCCGCCGAGGTGCCGGTCGAGGTGCCGGCCCGGTCCGACGTCGCCGCCGACAACGAGATCCCGACGCCGCCGTTCTGGGGTACCCGCATCGTCAAGGGCATCCCGGTGGCCGACTACTCCACCATGCTCGACGAGCGCGCGCTCTTCCTCGGGCAGTGGGGGCTGCGCGGCACCCGCGGCACCGAGGGACCCGACTACGACGAACTCGTCGAGACCGAGGGGCGCCCGCGTCTGCGGTACTGGCTGGACCGGCTCTCCACCGAGGGGATCCTGGCGCACGCCGCCGTCGTCTACGGTTACTTCCCGGCGGTCAGTGAGGGCGACACCGTGCATGTGCTCACCGAGCCGCGCCCGGACGCGCCCGTCCGGCACAGCTTCACCTTCCCGCGCCAGCAGCGTCCGCGCTTCCTGTGCATCGCCGACTTCCTCGCCTCGCGGGAGCAGGCGATCGCCACCGGCCGGGTCGACGTGCTGCCGTTCCAGCTGGTCACCATGGGCACCCCGATCGCCGATTTCGCGAACGAACTGTTCGCCGGCGACTCCTACCGGGACTACCTGGAGGTGCACGGCATCGGCGTGCAGCTGACCGAGGCGCTGGCCGAGTACTGGCATCAGCGGGTGCGCAGCGAACTGCGGTTCGCTGCGGGCAGTGCCGCCGACGACGACCCCGACGCCGCGCAGGGCTTCTTCGACCTGGAGTACCGCGGCGCGCGCTACTCCTTCGGCTACGGCGCGTGCCCGGACCTGGAGGATCGCGCCAAGATGATCGACCTCCTGGAACCGGGCCGCATCGGCGTCGAATTGTCCGAGGAGTTGCAGCTGCATCCGGAGCAGTCGACCGACGCGTTCGTCCTGCACCATCCCGAGGCCAAGTACTTCAACACGTGACCGGGCTTGCCGTCGGGCTGTCGCTGCTGGCCGCGGCCCTGTTCGCGGTGGCGGCGGTGCTGCAGCATCGCGGCACCGAGGGCATCGACGACGACGCCGCGCTCGGGGCCGGATTCGTCGCGCAACTGGTCCGGCGCCGCGTGTGGCTCGCCGGGGTGGCGGCGGATGCTGCGGGGTTCGGCGCGCAGGCCGGGGCGCTCGCGGTCGGCAGCCTGCTGCTGGTGCAGCCGCTGCTGGTCACCACGCTGCTGTTCGCGCTGCCGCTGGCGGCCTGGACACGCAAGCGGCGCCTGAGCGCCGCCGAGTGGTCGTGGGCGGGTGTCCTGATCGTGGCGCTCGTGGTCTTCCTGCTGCTCGGTGAACCGCGCGGCGGGATCACGCGGCCGTCCTTCACGGCCTGGATCGTGCCGCTGGTGGTTCTGGTGGCGGTCGTCGCGGTGTGCATCGGCGGCGGTGCGCGGATGCGGCGGGGCGCCGCCCGCTCGTTCGTGCTGGCGCTGGGTGCCGGCGTGTTGCTCGGCTACGCCGCGCCGCTCACCAAGACGGCGATGGATGCCTTCGGCAGGGGCATCGTGGCCGGGCTGACCACCTGGGAACTGTGGGCGATGATCGTCACCGTCGCGCTCGGCGCCCTCTGGCAGCAGTCCAGTTATCAGGCCGGCAGCGTGCAGACCTCGCTGCCGACGGTCACGGTGGCCGAGCCGGTGGTCGCGACCGCGCTCGGTCTCACGCTCTACCACGAGCGACTGGGCGGCCGGGGCGGCGATGTGGCGGTCGTCGTGGCCGTGGCGGCCATGGTCGTCGCGACCATCGCTCTCGCCCGCCGCGAATAGGTCCGGACTATCGGGCCGGTGCGCGCGAACGATGGGCGGATTGCGTAGGGTTACCGAACGACCGCCCGGCGAGAACGCCAGGTGAGAAGGGGAGAGCGGGACGTGCACTTGCATTGGATGGACGTGGTGGCGGTCATACTGTCGCTGGTCGCCTCGCTGCTGTTCGCGGTCGCCGCGGTGCTGCAGCAGCAGGGGACCGAGGGGGTCAGCGACGAGAACGCGATGGGGCTGGGTTTCTTCGCCACCCTGATGAAGCGCAAGGTCTGGGTGGCCGGTATCTCCGCCGACATCGCCGGGTTCATCTTCCAGGCCGCGGCGCTCGCCGTCGGCAGCCTGCTGCTGGTCCAGCCGTTGCTGGTCAGCTCGTTGCTGTTCGCCCTGCCGCTCGCCGCCTTCGTCAACAAGCGCAAACTCAAGCCCGCCGAATGGGCGTGGGCGGCGCTGCTCATCGCCTCGCTGGTGGTCTTCCTGGTTCTCGGTGAGCCGTCCAGCGGCATCCAGCAGCCGGCCCTGCGCTCCTGGATCTTCCCGATCGCGTTCCTCGTCGTGGTGGTGACGGTCTGCATCCTGGGCGCCCGGCGGATGCCGCACGGCAGCCTGCGCTCGCTGGTGCTGGCGATCGCCGCGGGTCTGCTGCTCGGCTACACCGCGCCGTTCACCAAGACCGGTATCGACGCCTTCTCCGAGGGCTACAAGAACGGCCACGGCTTCTTCAGCGGGCTCGGTGACGCGTTCGTCGGCGGTCTCTCGTCGTGGGAGTTCTGGGCGATGGCGATCACCGCGACCCTCGGTACCCTCTGGCAGCAGTCCAGCTACCAGGCCGGTGACGTGCAGACCTCGTTGCCGACGGTGACCGTGATGAAGCCGATGGTCGCCATGGCGCTCGGCCTGACCATCTACGAGGAGCATCTGCGCGTGGAGAAGGCGGGCGACGTGGCGGTGGTCGTCTCGCTGATCGTGATGTGGCTGGCCACCTTCGCGCTCGGCCGCCTCGGTGCTCCGGCGCCGGAGAACGGCGGCGCCGTCGCATCCTCCCCGCCGAAGCCGGCGCACAAGAAGGCGATCACGCCCGAGGAACGTCTCGCCGAGGCCAAGGCGGCCAAGGAGAAGGCCGAACGACGCGCGGCGCGCAAGGCCGCCGCCTACGAGGAAGCCGTCCGCGAGGCATCCGAACCCGATCCCGGAAACGTCTGACATGACCGGCGCGCGCACTCCGTCGCCGGCTCTGCCCGACGCGGTCCTGTGGGATATGGACGGCACCCTGCTCGACACCGAGCCGATCTGGGACGAGGCGATGGAGGCCCTCGCCCGCAGACACGGCATCGAGATGACGGCGCAGCTGCGCGAGGCCACCCTCGGCAACAACGCCGTCGACGCGCTGACCAAGGTGTACGACGCTGCGCACCTGCCCGAATCGGGTCGCGACTTCGCCGCCGACGAGGCGTGGATGATCGACTACGTGGTCGACCTGTTCGATCGGGAACTGCCCTGGCGACCGGGGGCGCGGGAGACCCTCGACCTGGTCGCCGCCGCCGGGATCCCGATGCTGCTGGTCACCAACACGCAGCGGGAGATCGCCGACGTCGCGATCACCACCATCGGCGCCGGCCGCTTCCTCGCGACGGTCTGCGGCGACGAGGTGGCGGTCGGCAAACCCGCGCCCGACGTGTACCTGCGCGCCGCGGAACTGGCCGGTGCCCACCCGCACCGGTGCCTGGCGATCGAGGACTCGCCGACCGGTGCCGCCGCCGCGCACGCCGCGGGCATCCCGACTCTCGTCGTGCCCTCGCAGGTGCCGGTCCCGCGGGCGAGCCGCCGGGCCTTCCGCGAGACCCTCGCCGGGCTGACCCTCGACGACCTCGCCGCGGTCTTCGCCGCGGCCCGCTGACCGCGCGTCACACCGCCAGGCGGTGCTCCTCGCGCAGCCACCGCGCGAAGCCGTCGCCGTCGCAGTCGGTGACCTGAAGGCGGGGCAGCGCGAGCGGGTCGTCGCCGCGCACGGCCGGCAGTGCCGCGCTGGTGCATGCCAGTTCGATCCCGGCCGCCGCGACGGCCCGGCGGGCCGAGGCGTTCAGGCGGCCGTAGGGATAGGAGAACCGGGTGACGGGCGCGCCGGTGTACTCCTCCATGCGCGCCTGGCCGCGGGCGATCTGTCTGCCCTGCTGTTCCGGCGGCAGATCGGTGAGCGAGACGTGATCGAGGGTGTGGCTGCCGATCGTGATCAGGGGGTGGGCGAGCAGCGTGTCCAGCTGCGCCTCGGTCAGCGCGGGCCGCTCGGCCGGCCGTGCGGGCCGGCATTCCGCCCAGGCGAGCAGGTGATCCACCGCGTCGTCCTGCGCCGCGGGTTCGAGCACGACGATGAGGTCCCAGAGGGTGCGGAACAGGAGTTGCCTGGCGTTGCGCGGCGGCTCACGGTCGGCGCGCCAGCCGCGGTTCTCCTCGGCGGTGCCCGGGGCGTCGCCGAGCACGAATCGGCCCGGGCCGTCGCCGAAGGGGAAGTCCAGTTCGGCCGGGAGACGCGGCGACGAGATGATCGCCCGATCGAGGGCGTCCCACCAGAAGTCCCGAGTGCGCCCGATCGCGTCGCCGATCACGAACACCGTCACCGGAATGTCGTGCCGCTCCAGCACCGGCAGGGCGGCAAGGAGGTTGTCGGCGTATCCGTCGTCGAAGGTGACGGCGATCGGTGACCCGGCGCGGGTGTACGACGCGTCGTCGGTCAGCACCCCGAGGTCGGCCGCGACTCGCCGGCCGGCCAGGACGGACATCTGCTCATCGAACGCCCGCGGCGAGACGCAGATGCCCCACGGGTCGTGGGAGGCCTCGGTGATGCAGTGGTACATCAGGATGCCCGACCGCCGGCGGTAGCGGCGAGTCCGGTCGCCGAGGCGCCGGGCGCGCGGCCCGATCATCGAGGCCGTCTCGCGCGCACGGTGATGATCACCGGGTACTCGGGATCGGTCGTGTCCATCTCCGCGTCCGTCAGTTCTCCGACGGCCAGGCCCTGCAGGAACGCGGTCGCGGTGAGGACGTTTCCGTGGGTCCGCGTGGTGACGTTCCCGGCGCCGAATTCGTCGCCGAAGAGGCGGTCCGCGGACGGCACGGTGAAGTTCCAGAACCACGACGGCCCCCAGTGGGGGTCGCCGAGGTGGCTGATACCGGGCAGCGTGCACAGCACCGTCCCGCCGGGCTTGACGATCCGGTGCAGGGTCGCGACGGCGGCCTGGACGTCGTAGATGAACTGCAGGGTCTGGGTGATGATCACGCAGTCGTACGAGCCGTCCGGGATGCCCGGTGCGTCGGTCAGATCGGCGATGTGGGTGGCGCCGGGGACGTCTTCGACATGGCACATGTCGGACCGGGTGACGCCATGCCCGAATCGTTCGGTGTAGGTGCGTTCGCCGACCTCGAGGACTGCGCCGGTGATCAGCGGCCCGCTGCCGGCGAGGAAGTTCTCGATGTAGTAGCGGTCGAGCGGCCGGCCGCGCAGATTCCCGAACTCGCGGCACACCGGTTCGGTGCGGCGGAGATCCCCGAAATCCACTCCGCCCACCCGGGGCCGCTGACGGCTCCGCGTGTAGCCGGTGATCGCCCGCCGGTATCGGTCCTCGCCGAGGATCGCCTTCGCCAGCATGGTGCGGCGGTCCCGCAGTCGTGTCACCTGTGAACTCCCTTGGTATTCGCTGAATGTCGCAATTGAGAAGGGTAGACTAACCGAATATACGGAGCCCTTCGCGGACTCCCGGGCCGTCGGTGGCCGAGCCGGGCGGGCTCGGCCGGTGGCGGCGGACGGCGTCGTGCGAAAATGGGTAACCGTGAAAACCTTTGACGACCTCTTCGCCGAGCTGACCGAGAAGGCGGCGACCCGCCCCGAGGGGAGCGGCACCGTCGCCGCGCTCGACAAGGGCGTCCATACCCTCGGCAAGAAGATCATCGAGGAGGCCGGTGAGGTCTGGCTGGCCGCCGAGCACGAGTCCGACGACTCCCTCGCCGAGGAGATGAGCCAGCTCGTCTACTGGCTGCAGGTGATGATGATCAAGCGGGGCCTGACGCCCGCGGACATCTACCGCTACCTCTGAACCCACCAGCACTCACCAGAAAGCCTCGCCATGCTGCGCGTCGCCGTGCCCAACAAGGGCGCCCTGTCCGAAGCCGCCGTCGGAATCCTCGCCGAGGCCGGCTACCGCAAGCGTTCGGATCCGAAGGATCTGACCGTCCTCGATGTCGCGAATGACGTCGAGTTCTACTTCCTGCGCCCGCGTGACGTCGCCATCTACGTGGCCGCCGGGCAACTCGACCTCGGCATCACCGGCCGCGACCTGGCCGCCGACTCCGGTGTGCAGGTGATCGAAGAGGTGTCGCTCGGTTTCGGGGCGTCCACCTTCCGCTACGCCGCGCCGAAGGACCAGTCGTGGACGGTCGACGACCTCGCGGGCAAGCGTATCGCGACGTCGTACCCGAACATCGTGCGCGCCGACCTCGCGGCCCGCGGTCTGGAGGCGGAGATCATCCGGCTCGACGGCGCGGTGGAGATCTCGATCCAGCTCGGGGTGGCCGATGTCATCGCCGACGTCGTCGGCTCCGGCCGCACGCTCCGCCTGCACGACCTGGCCGCGTTCGGGAAGTCGCTCTGCGACTCCGAGGCGGTACTCATCCGCGGCGGCGCCGCCGGTGACGCGTCGAAGGCCGCGCAGCGGTTCATCGCCCGCGTGCAGGGCGTGGTCTTCGGTCAGCAGTACGTGATGATCGACTACGACTGCCCCAAGCCGCTGCTCGAGATGGCGGTCGCGCTGACGCCCGGCCTGGAGTCGCCGACCATCTCGCCGATGGCCGACGACAACTGGCTCGCCGTCCGCGCGATGGTCCCGCGCAAGACCCACCAGCAGCTGATGGACGAGCTCTCCGAGCTCGGCGCCCGCGCCATCCTCGCCTCGGACATCCGCTCCTGCCGCTTCTGACGGGGCCGGCCGGACCGGCCGGTCACCCCAGCTCGGTCAGCAGCACCGTCTGCGCGGACCGGCCGAGGTAGCCGCGCTCGTCGTACAGCTCGGCGAAGCTCGCGCCGTAGCCCTCACGACCGGCCGCCATCGCCGAGTCGATGCCGATCCACTCGCCGGTGGGCTGTCCGGTCAGGTGCACGGTGGTGTCGGTGTTCATCCACGACCACTCGCTCGGGTTCATCGTCGAACCGACGCCGTTCGCGACGTCGACCACGGTGAACGCCGAGGCCAGCGGGCTGGTCGGCGACCCGGCGACGAGCGGCAGCAGCGGCCGCAGCCACACCGCCGGGGTCGGCTCGTTGCGCCCGGGCGCCCCGGCCACCTCGATGGTGCCGATGAATCCGATGCGGCCCCACGGCACGGCGACGCCGTCGACCTCGGGGAACCCGATGGCGTGCGGGACGTCGGCGGGTGACGGCGACAACGGTTCGCGCGGCAGCCGCTCGACGGCCGCGGTGTCGGTGACCTTCAGGCGCCAGGCGACGGCGCGCCCGACCACCCGGTACGACCCGTCCGGCTGGCGGGCCTCCAGTTCGGCCGCGACCTGGCTGATCTGCCGCCCGGGCCGCGGGATCCAGGCGCGGACCCGGTTCACGTCGAGCCCGATCGCGCCGAGGATCTCCATGGTCACCCGGGTGACGGCCTGGCCGTCCGCCGGATCGGCGACGCCTTCCATGGCGCGCACCAGCAGTCCGGTCGGCGGTCCGCCGTGCTGGATGTTCGGCGACCACACGCTGACCGTGGCCGGGGTGGGCTGGAAGTAGTCGTAGGCGGGATCGTCACCGTCCGGCGCGGCGAGGGGAAGGTAGTAGGCGCCGTGGTCGGTCGGGGAGGTGGAATCTGCGGCCATGCCCGCACTCTAGGACACGTCTCGTCCTGCCCTCCGACTTGCCCCATGCCGGTCGAGAACGGTCCATGTCGGCTGAGAACGGTCCATGCCGGTCGAGCGAGGTTCCCTGCCGGTCGAGCGGAGTCGAGACCCGGCCGCCCGACGATAGCCTGCTGTTCCGTGGTCGCTCAGCGACCACGGAACAGCAGCCGAGCCTCCACCGACCCCGACCATCGTGGTCGGGCCGGCCGCAGCGTTTCACGGACGGCCTCGACCTCCGTCGACACCAGTCACATCGCCGCGAAGCCCTCGATCTAGGCTGGGAGGATCGACGGCCGCCGAACGCCGGCGGCCGCATTCATGCAGAGGACACCTCACCACGATGGCGACGACCGGGCCTTTCGCCGTAGGCGACCGCGTACAGCTCACCGACGGCAAGGGACGGAAGTTCACCGTTCTGCTGGAGGAGGGCAAGCAGTTCCACACCCACCGCGGCGCGATCGCGCACGACGACCTCATCGGTGCCGAAGAGGGCACCGTCGTCGCGGCGACCAGCGGCACCGAGTATCTGGCGCTGCGGCCGCTGCTCACCGACTACGTGGTCTCCATGCCGCGCGGCGCGCAGGTGATCTACCCCAAGGACTCGGCGCAGATCGTCGCCGAGGGGGACATCTTCCCGGGCGCCAAGGTGATCGAGGCCGGGGCCGGCTCGGGCGCCCTCACCCTGTCGCTGCTGCGCGCGGTCGGCACCGAGGGCAGCGTACTGAGCTACGAGATCCGCGAGGACCACGCCGAGCACGCGGTCCGCAACGTCGAGACCTTCCTCGGCGGCAAGCCGGACAACTGGGAGCTGCGCGTCGGCGACCTCGCCGATCACGACCCGGCGCAGCAGGCCGACCGGATGATCCTCGACATGGTGGCGCCGTGGGAACCCCTCGACACGGTCAAGGCGACGCTGCGTCCCGGCGGCGTGCTGATCGTCTACGTCGCCACCGTCACCCAGCTGTCCCGCGTCGTCGAGGCGCTGCGTGAGCAGCAGTGCTGGACCGAGCCGCGTGCCTGGGAGTCGATGGTCCGCGAGTGGAGCGCCGTCGGCCTCGCGGTGCGCCCCGAGCACCGCATGCAGGGACACACCGCGTTCCTCATCACCGCACGACGACTCGCCGACGGCCAGCAAACCCTGCGCGTGCAGCGTCGGCCGACGCGCGGATAAAGTGGAGGTATGACTTCGCCAGACCGCCCGACCAGTCGTCCAGGTGCCGCCCGCGGCACGGAAGCAGCGGTGCTGAACGAGCGCGTCGAGAAGCTCACGCTCCGCAACGAGAAGTTGCAGGAGACGCTCAAGGAAGCGCGTCAGCAGCTCATCGCGCTCCGCGAGGAGGTCGAGCGGCTCGGCCAGCCGCCGAGCGGTTTCGGCGTGCTCCTGGAGGTCTGCGACGACGAGACCGTCGACGTGTTCACCTCCGGCCGCAAGATGCGCCTGACGGTGTCGCCCAACATCGAGACGCAGGAGCTGCATCGCGGGCAGGGCCTGCGCCTGAACGAGGCGCTGACCGTCGTCGAGGCGGTCGGATACGACGCCGTCGGCGAGATCGGCACGCTCCGCGAGGTGCTGGGCGACGGCAGCCGGGCGCTCGTCATCGGCCACGCCGACGAGGAGCGCGTGGTGCACCTGGCGACGACGCTGGTGCACACCGATGACGGCGGCGAGTCGGCGCGCAAGCTGCGCCCCGGCGACTCCCTCCTGATCGACTCCAAGGCCGGCTTCGCCCTCGAGCGGATCCCCAAGGCCGAGGTGGAAGACCTCGTCCTGGAAGAGGTTCCGGACGTCGACTACGAGGACATCGGCGGTCTGCGCAGGCAGATCGAGCAGATCCGCGACGCGGTGGAACTGCCGTTCCTGCACGCCGAACTGTTCCGCGAGTACGAGCTGCGCCCGCCCAAGGGCGTCCTGCTGTACGGCCCGCCCGGCTGCGGTAAGACGCTCATCGCCAAGGCGGTCGCCAACTCGCTGGCCAAGAAGATCGCCGAGGCCCGCGGCGACGACGTCCGCGAGGCCAAGAGCTACTTCCTCAACATCAAGGGCCCCGAACTGCTCAACAAGTTCGTCGGCGAGACCGAGCGGCACATCCGGCTGATCTTCCAGCGCGCCCGGGAGAAGGCCTCCGAGGGCACCCCGGTGATCGTCTTCTTCGACGAGATGGACTCGATCTTCCGTACCCGCGGATCGGGCGTGTCGTCGGACGTGGAGACCACCGTCGTCCCGCAGCTGCTCAGCGAGATCGACGGCGTCGAGGGCCTGGAGAACGTCATCGTGATCGGTGCGTCGAACCGCGAGGACATGATCGACCCGGCCATCCTGCGGCCCGGCCGCCTGGACGTGAAGATCAAGATCGAGCGGCCCGACGCCGAGTCGGCGATCGACATCTTCTCCAAGTACCTGACCACCGAGCTGCCGATCCACCCGGACGATCTCGCCGAATTCGGCGGCGACGCCAAGGCCTGCGTCTCCGCGATGATCGAGCGGGTCGTCGAGCGGATGTACGACGAGACCGACGACAACCGGTTCCTGGAGGTGACCTACGCCAACGGCGACAAGGAGGTCATGTACTTCAAGGACTTCAACTCCGGCGCGATGATCCAGAACGTCGTGGACCGGGCCAAGAAGTTCGCCATCAAGGAACAGCTGGAGACCGGCCGCGGCGGCCTGCGGATCGGGCACTTCCTCGACTCCATCCTCGACGAGTTCGCCGAGAACGAGGACCTGCCGAACACCACCAACCCCGACGACTGGGCGCGGATCTCCGGCAAGAAGGGGGAGCGGATCGTGTACATCCGGACCCTGGTCACCGGCAAGAACAACGGTGCGTCGCGGGCGATCGACACCGAGTCGAACACCGGTCAGTACCTTTAGGCGGTTCGTGCCTTAGGGTGATCGGTGATGAATCGCCCAGGACCGACGCCACTGCACGTCCGTATCGACTCCGGGCCGGTCCAGGTGGTCACCGCTTCGCCGGCGACCCTGGGCCGGACCCCGGACAATACGGTCACCCTCAACAATCCGCTGGTCTCGCGGACCCATCTCGGCTTCGAGTGGGGCCCGGACGGCTGGATCGTCGCCGATCGTGGCAGCACCAACGGCTTCTTCTCCGGCGGGGCGAAGGTCACGCGGCTCGCGATCCGCGGCCCCGTCGTGATCCGGGTCGGCGACGCGGCGCTCGGGCCCGTCGTCGAGATCACCCCGGCGCCGGCCGCCGCCCCGTCTCGGCCCATTCCCGCGCAGCAGCCGCCGGCGTCCCGGCCGATGCCGGCCCAGCCGCCGGGTATGCCGTCGCGGCCCACCCCGGCTCAGCAGGCGCCGCCGTCCCGGCCGATGCCCGCGCAACCGCCGTCGCAGCCGATGCCCGCACAGCCGCCGTCGCGTCCGGTCCCGGCGCAGCAGCGGCCGCCGGCCACCACACCCCAGCCTTCGCAGCCTCCGGCGCCCCAGCCGCCGCATCCTCCGGTACGACCGGCCGGCGGCATGCGCCCGGCCGCCCCGGCCTTCGGGAAGCTGCCCGACGCCCCGCACCTGGCCGCCCTGCACAACAACGCGTCGGCGATCTTCGAGGTCCCCGGTGACCTGCGCGGCGGCCGCGAGTCGATCGCGCTGTCCGGCGTCAAGTCCATCGGCCGCACCCCGGAGAACGACATCGTCGTCTCCGACGTCCTCGCCTCACGCCGTCACGCCCGGCTGACGGCGAACGGCCAGGGCCTGCTCATCGAGGATCTGGGCAGCGTCAACGGCACCTTCGTCAACGGCCAGCGCATCCGCCGCCAGCCGCTGCGCGAGGGCGACGTCGTCACGATCGGTAACAGCGACTTCGTCGTCTCCGAGGGCAACCTGATCCGCGGCCGCGCCAAGGCGATGGTCAGCGGCGGCCTGGAGGTCGACGGCATCGGCCTGACCGTCGAGGGCGGCAAGGTGCTGCTCAACGACATCTCGTTCCAGGCCGGTCCGGGCACGCTCACCGCGATCATCGGCCCGTCCGGCGCGGGCAAGTCGACGATGTCGAAGATCGCCGCCGGCCTCAACAGCCCGACGGTCGGCCGGGTGTCGTTCGAAGGCCGCGGCGTGCACGACGAGTACGAAGCGCTCCGCAACCGCATCGGCATGGTGCCGCAGGACGACGTCCTGCACAGCAAACTGACCGTCCGCCAGGCGCTGCGCTACGCCGCCGAACTGCGGCTGCCCGCCGATCTCTCGACGCATGACCGCGACCAGGTGATCGACGGCGTGCTCGCCGAGCTCTCGCTCACCGAGCACGCGCAGACCCGCATCGACAAGCTGTCCGGCGGCCAGCGCAAGCGTGCGTCGGTCGCGATGGAGCTGCTGACCGGCCCGTCGCTGCTGATCCTCGACGAGCCCACCTCCGGACTCGACCCGGCGCTCGACCGCCAGGTGATGAAGACGCTCCGCGACCTGGCCGACGCCGGCCGCGTGGTGCTGGTGGTGACCCACTCGGTGGCCCACCTGGAGATCTGCGATCAGGTGCTGCTCCTGGCACCGGGCGGCAAGACCGCCTACTGCGGCGACCCCAAGCTCAAGAAGGCCGAACTCGGCACCGATGACTGGGCGGAGATCTTCGAGACCGTCACCGCGCATCCGGACCAGGTCTGGGCGAACTACCGGCAGCGGCATCCGCACCAGACGGCGCCGCAGGCGCCACCGCCCGCCGGGCCGCCGGTCGTGGTATCGCAGGCGTCGTCGGGCCGGCAGCTCAGCACCGTGTCCCGGCGGCAGTGGCGGCTGATCTTCGCCGACCGCGGCTATCTGGTGTTCCTGATCCTCCTGCCGATCGTCCTCGGTCTGCTGACGATGGTGATTCCCGGTGGCGAGGGCTTCGGCCTGCGAGCGCAGATGCCGGGCGGCGGTACGCCTGGGGCGCCGCCGAAGGACCCGACGGAACCGCTGCAGATCCTGGTGGTGCTGATCATCGGCGCGGCGTTCATGGGTGCGGCGCTGACCGTGCGCGACCTGGTCGGCGAGCGGGCGATCTTCGAGCGGGAACGCGCGGTCGGTCTGCGCCCGGGTGCCTACCTGTCGGCGAAGGTGCTGGTCTTCGGCGTGCTGGCCGTCGTGCAGGCCGCCATCATGGTGGGGCTCTGCTACGGCGTGCGGGCCATGCCGACCGCCGAGGACATCACTCCGCCCGGCCAGGATCCGCCGTCGATCCCGCCCGCGCTGACGCTCTTCCTCGCGGTCGCGGCGCTGGCCGTGGTGAGCGCGCTGATCGGCCTCGCGATCTCGGCGGCGGTCCGCTCCAACGAACAGACGATGCCGCCGCTGGTGATCGTGGTGATGGTGCAGCTGGTGTTCTGCGGCGGCCTGTTCCCGATCGCCGCGCAGGGTGCCAAGCAGCTGTCATGGATCTTCCCGAGCTATTGGGGATACGCGAACGGCGCGCAGGCGGTGAACCTCCCGGCGACGGCGTACGCACCGCAGGTCAGGCCGTCGGAGAAGAACGCGGGCGACCCGAACGCGCCGATCCTGTACTCGATGTGGGAGCCGACGCTCGCACACGCGCTGATCTCCTACGGAGTGCTGGCCCTGATGAGCATCCTGCTCCTCGGGTTCATCTACAGCCGCCTGCGTCTCAAGAAGCACTGACCGGGCAGCCGGCCGAGCACCTCCGAGTGCTTTCTGTCTCGCCCGTTGAGCACCTGCGAGCGGGTTCGTGTCGCCCGTTGAGCACGTGCGAGTGCTCTTATGTCGCCGGTTGAGCACCTCCGAGCCCCATGGGGCTAGGAGGTTGCCGAAACGAAGCCCGATTCCAGGTGCATTAGCCGGCCGACCGCGAGCATCCGGATCTCGGCGACGCCGATGGTCGACGGCGGAAGCCACCGCTTAGGCTGGGACGCATGGATCGCATCATCGGCACCGAGGTGGAGTACGGAATCTCAGCACCCGGAGACCGGACCGCCAACCCGATCATGACCTCGACGCAGGCGGTGCTCGCCTACGCGGCCGCGGCCAAGGTGCCGCGGCGCGAACATCGCACCCGCTGGGACTACGACGTCGAGTCGCCGATGCGCGACGCCCGCGGCTACGACCTCGGCGGACACCGCGGACCGGCGCCGATCATCGACGCCGACGAGATCGGCGCCGCGAACATGATCCTCACCAACGGTGCGCGCCTCTACGTCGACCACGCGCATCCCGAATACTCCGCGCCCGAGGTCCGCGACCCGCTCGACGCGGTGATCTGGGACAAGGCCGGTGAACGGGTGATGGAGGAGGCCGCCCGGTACGTCGCGAGCGTGCCCGGCGCACCGAAGCTGCAGCTGTACAAGAACAACATCGACGGCAAGGGTGCGTCGTACGGCACCCACGAGAACTACCTGATGGACCGGCGGACGTCGTTCGATGCGATCGTCACCGGCCTGATGCCGTTCTTCGCCTCGCGTCAGGTGATCTGCGGGTCGGGCCGCGTCGGGATCGGGCAGGCGGGGGAGGAGGCCGGGTATCAGCTGAGTCAGCGCGCCGACTACATCGAGGTGGAGGTCGGGCTGGAGACCACCCTCAAGCGCGGCATCATCAACACCCGCGACGAGCCGCACGCCGAGCCGGACAAGTACCGCCGCCTGCACGTGATCATCGGTGACGCCAACCTCGCCGAGACCGCCACCTATCTCAAGGTGGGCACCACCGCGCTGGTGCTCGACCTGATCGAGGCCGGGGTCAACCTCGCGGACCTGTCGCTGGCCTGGCCGGTTCAGGCGGTGCACACCATCAGCCACGACCCGACGCTGACCGCGACGGTCGCGCTGGCCGACGGCCGCGAGCTCACCGGACTGGCCCTGCAGCGGGAATACCTGGCGCGGGTCAGCGCCTTCCACGACAAGCACCACGCCGACGACGAGCGGGCCCGGCACGTCATCGAGACCTGGGCGGACGTGCTCGACAAGCTGGAACGCGACCCGATGGAGTGCGCCGAGATCCTCGACTGGCCGGCCAAGCTCCGCCTCCTCGAGGGCTTCCGTCAGCGCGAGGGCCTCACCTGGGGTGCGTCGCGGTTGCAGCTGATCGACCTGCAGTACTCCGACGTCCGGCTCGACAAGGGCCTCTACAACCGCCTCGTCGCCCGCGGTTCGATGCGGCGGCTGATCACCGAGGATCAGGTGCGCCACGCCATCACTCATCCGCCGGAGGACACTCGCGCGTACTTCCGCGGCCAGTGCGTCAGCCGTTTCGGCGCCGACGTGGCCGCGGCCAGCTGGGATTCGGTGATCTTCGATCTCGGTGGCGACTCGCTGATCCGCATCCCCACGCTCGAGCCGCTGCGCGGCACCAAGGAGATGGTGGGCGATCTGCTCGACGCGGCGTCGTCCGCGGAGGAACTGGTCGCCGCGCTGACCCGCTGACGCCGAACCGGCCGGTAGCCGCCCACCTCTGACTAGCATTCGCATCGGTCGGAGCGTGAGGGAAGGACTGTCGTTGTCGGAGCCGATGTATGTGCCGAGTTCGGAGTACGCCGACGAGGTGGTGCCGAACAGACCGGGCCGCGCTTTCGGCGGCGTCGCGATCGGGATCCTGCTGTTCGGCGTCGCCGGCTACACCTTCCCGCCGGGCAGCGTCGAGAACGCCACCAGCTTCGCCTATCCGGTGCACTACCGGCCGGTCGGCGCGGCCAGTATCGCCAATGTGGTCGGCACCCAGGCCAACGATGCGGTGCTGACCGAGCTGATCGAGGCGGCGCGGGAACTCGAAGCGCAGGGCTGCCGCGCCATCATCGGCGCCTGCGGATACTTCGCCAACTATCAGCCGCAGATCCGCGACGCGGTGGACGTGCCCTGCTTCCTGTCCAGCCTGATGCAGCTCCCGCTGATCCTGAACAGCCTGCCGCCGCGCAAGAAGGTCGCGATCATCTGCGCCGACGGCGAGGTGCTGCCCGACTCGGCGGCGCTGGCGCACTCCGGAATCACCGACCTGTCGCGGCTGGTGATCGCCGGCGGCCGCATCTCCGACATTCCGGAGCTGAACGACGAGATCCTCGTCGACAGCGACGGCTACAACCCGAAGAAGCTCGAGCGGGAGATCGTCGCCGTCGCCCGGCAGATGGTCGACGACGACCCGGACATCGGCGCGTTCCTCCTCGAATGCACGCTGTTCCCGCCGACGTCGTACGCCGTGCAGCGGGCCGTCGGCCTCCCGGTCTTCGACTTCGTGACGATGATCGACTGGGTGCAGAGCGCCGTGGTGAAGCGGCCGTTCACCGGCTACATCTGAAGCGCGGGCGACCGATTGCCGCGGCCGGTCCGGCGCGCCCAGTAGGGTAGACGCACAGGGGAACTCGCGAAGGAGGACAGGCGATGGCGCAGGAGCAGACCAAGCGCGGCGGAGGCGGCGGAGACGACGACGCGATCGGCGGTGGGGCCGCCGGTCAGGAGCGCCGTGAGAAGCTCGCCGGCGAGACCGATGACCTGCTCGACGAGATCGACGACGTGCTGGAGGAGAACGCCGAGGACTTCGTCCGCGCTTACGTCCAGAAGGGCGGCCAGTGACGGGCCGTCCCGGCTCGTCGGCGGGACCCGACATCTCGTCGTTCAGCGAATTCCTCCGTGCCGCGGCACCCGATCGGCTGCCGGGGTCCCTTCGACAGGCTCAGGGAGCGATCGGGGGCGCTCCGGGAGCGATCGGACCGGCGCAGGGAGCGAGTGACGCGATTCCGCACGGCACGACGATCGTCGCCGTCGCGTACCCCGGCGGGGTGGTGCTGGCCGGCGATCGTCGTTCGACGATGGGCAACCTGATCGCCACGCGCGACGTCCAGAAGGTCTTCGTCACCGACGACCACTCGGCCGCCGGGATCGCCGGCACCGCGGGCATCGCGTTCGAGCTGGTCAAACTCTTCACCGTCGAACTCGAGCACTACGAGAAGATCGAGGGCGTACCGCTCACCCTCGACGGCAAGGTGTCACGGCTGGCGACCATGGTGCGCGGCAACCTGAGTGCCGCCATGCAGGGCCTCGCCGCGCTGCCGCTGCTGGTCGGTGTCGATCCGGGCGCCGATCCGGCCGCGCCCGGACGGATCTTCACGTTCGACGTCGCCGGTGCCCGGCACGAGGAACACGCCGGCTACGACGCGATCGGTTCCGGCTCGGTGTTCGCCCGATCGTCGCTCAAGAAGCTGTACCGGCCCGGAGTCACCGCGCCCGAGGCGCTGGCGCTGGCCACCGAAGCGCTCTACGACGCCGCCGACGACGACTCCGCGACCGGGGGACCGGACCTGATCCGGCGGATCTTCCCGACCGCGGTCCGGGTGGAGACCTCCGGCGCCGTCGAGATCGGTGAGCCCGAGATCGCCGCCGCCGCGCAGGCCGTCATCGCGCGCCGCAGCGCCGATCACCGCACGGATGCCGCCGACGAGGAGCAGGCGCGATGACCTTCCCGTACTACGCCAGCGCCGAACAGATCATGCGCGATCGTTCGGAACTCGCGCGGAAGGGCATCGCGCGGGGCCGCAGCGTGATCGCGCTGACCTGTGCCGGCGGCGTCCTGTTCGTCGCGCACAATCCGTCGTCCGCGTTGCGCAAGGTGAGCGAGATCTACGACCGCATCGGCTTCGCCGCGGTCGGTAAGTACAACGAATTCGAGTCGCTGCGGCGCGCCGGGATCCAGCTGGCCGACCTGCGCGGCTACAGCTACGACCGCGCCGACGTCAGCGGTCTCTCCCTCGCGACCGCCTACGCTACGACGCTCGGCACCGTCTTCACCGAACAGCCCAAGCCGTACGAGGTGGAGCTGTGCGTGGCGGAGGTGGCCCGCCCGGGCGCGGCCACGCCGTCGCAGCTGTACCGCATCTCGTACGACGGTTCGATCGTCGATGAGAGCACCTTCCTGGTCATGGGCGGCACCACCGAGCCCATCGTGGCCGCGATGAAGGACCGCTACGAGCCGGATCTGCCGCTGCCGCAGGCGCTGTCGATCGCCGTCTCGGCCTTGGCCGCGCGCGACGCCGCCGACAAGGAGGGCGCGCCCGCCGCGCCGTCGCCGCAAGAACTCGAAGTCGCGATCCTCGATCGCGCCCGGCCCCGTCGCGCCTTCGTACGGCTGACCGATGCGCGGGTCACCGAACTGCTGGAACAGGAGTGAGCGCCATGGAACGCCGGATCATGGGAATCGAAACCGAATTCGGGGTCACCTGCACTTTCGAGGGGCAGCGCCGGCTGAGCCCGGACGAGGTGGCCCGCTACCTGTTCCGGCGCGTCGTCGCGTGGGGCCGGTCGTCGAACGTGTTCCTGCCCAACGGATCCCGGCTCTACCTCGATGTGGGCTCGCACCCGGAGTACGCGACCGCCGAATGCGATTCGGTGCGTCAGCTGGTGGCCCACGACCGCGCCGGGGAACGGATCCTGGAAGACCTGCTGATCGACGCCGAGCAGCGGCTCGCCGACGAGGGCATCGGCGGCGACATCTACCTGTTCAAGAACAACACCGACTCGGCAGGCAACTCCTACGGCTGCCACGAGAACTACCTGGTCTCCCGCACCGGCGAGTTCGGCCGCGTCTCCGACGTCCTGCTGCCGTTCCTGGTGACCCGGCAGCTGATCTGCGGCGCGGGCAAGATCCTGAGCGTCGGGCACGAGTCGAAGTTCTGCCTCTCCCAGCGCGCCGATCACGTCTGGGAGGGCGTCTCGTCGGCGACCACCCGCTCGCGGCCGATCATCAACACCCGCGACGAGCCGCACGCCGACGCCGAGAAGTACCGCCGCCTGCACGTGATCGTCGGCGACTCCAACATGTCCGAGACCACCACCATGCTCAAGGTCGGCTCGGCGCTGCTGGTGCTGGAGATGATCGAGTCGGGGATCAGTTTCCGCGACTTCGCGCTCGACAATCCGATCCGGGCCATCCGTGACATCAGCCACGACACGACCGGGCGCCGGGAGATCCGGCTGGCCGGCGGGCGGACCGCCACCGCGCTGTCGATTCAGCGCGAATACCACGCCCGGGCCGTCGTTCACCTGGCCCAGCGCACCCCCGACCCGGTGATGGACCAGGTCGTCGACCTGTGGGGCCGGGTACTCGACGCCGTCGAATCCGGCGACTTCAGCGGCGTCGACACCGAGATCGACTGGGTGATCAAGCGCAAGCTGATTCAGCGCTACCAGGACCGCTACGGCTTCGACCTGTCGCACCCGAAGCTGGCCCAGCTCGACCTCGCGTATCACGACATCCGGCGCGGCCGCGGCGTGTTCGACCTGCTCACCCGCAAGGGGCTGGCGGCGCGGGTCACCACCGACGAGGCGATCGACGAGGCCGTCGACCTGCCGCCGCAGACCACCCGGGCCAAACTGCGCGGCGAATTCATCACCGCCGCGCAGGCGGCCGAGCGCGATTTCACCGTCGACTGGGTGCACCTGAAGCTGAACGACCAGGCGCAGCGCACCGTCCTGTGCAAGGACCCATTCCGGAACGTTGACGAGCGCGTCGAACGCCTGATCGCCGCCATGTGACGCATAGAATCGGCGGGTGGCCACTTCCAAGAACGAGCGTCTGCTCAATCTCGTCATCTGCCTGATGTCGGCGAAGACGTTCGTGACCGCCGAATATCTGCGCACCAACATCGTCGGCTACAAGGACACCGAGCAGTCGCCGGAGTCGTTCAAGCGGATGCTCGAACGGGACAAGAACGAGTTGCGCGCGCTCGGCATCCCGGTGGAGACCGGGTACCCGCCGATGGGTGGCGACGAGGGATACCGGATCCTGCCCGAGCACTACGCCCTGCGGGACATCAGCCTCACCGAGGACGAGGCCGCGGTGATCGCCGCGGCCGCTGCGCTCTGGCACGACCCGGACGTGGCCGTCGAATCGCAGACCGCGGTGCTGAAACTGAAGGCCGCGGGCATCGACGTCACCCCGCCCGAGGAACTCGGCTTCGGCCAGACCGGCGGCGGCCGGTCCATGGGCGACGAGCGCGCGGTGCGCGCGCTGCTGGCCGCGGTCGGCGACGGCCGGGCCGTGACCTTCACCCACCGCTCGGGCCCGACGGCGAGCGAGCGGACGCTGGAACCGTGGGGAGTGGTGACCAACTCGGGCCGCTGGTACGTGGTCGGGTACGACCGCGACCGCGACGCGACCCGCACCTTCCGGGTGTCCCGGATCTCCGACGTGCGGGCGATCGGCGGCGCCGGCGAGGTGACGGCGCCGGAGGGCACCGACCTGTCGGCGCTGGTCGCCGCGGCCGTCGACCGCGCTTCGGCGGGCGAGCCGTCGACCGCCCGGGTGTGGCTCGCGGAGGGTCGCGCCTGGGATCTGCGGCGCGACGCCACCGACGTCGTCGACCGCGAATGGGGCGGTGAACCCGGGCAGGAGGCGACCGTCGCGATCAGGTCGCGGTCGTGGCTGATCCGGACGGTGCTGGCGGCGGGGCGCGACGTCGTCGTCCTCGATCCGCCCGACCTGCGCGCGGCGGTGGTCGCCGAACTGGACGCGCTCACCGCGGCGTTCGCCCCGGCCCACGAAGGAGATCCGCGATGACCGCCGCCCCGAGCCGCTTCTCCCGCCTGCTGGCGATGGTCCCGTACTTCCAGGCCCGCCCCGGCATCGAGCTGTCGGTGGCCGCCGCCGAACTCGGACTCACCCAGGATCAGCTGGAATCCGATCTCAACCAGCTCTTCGTCTGCGGCCTGCCCGGGCACGCCGGCGGCGACCTGATCGACATCCAGTTCTGGGACGGCTACGTCAACGTCGTCTTCACCGCCGGCATGGACCGGCCGCTGCGGCTCACCGGTACCGAGGCGAACGTGCTGCTGGTGGCGCTGCGCATGCTGCTCGACGCCCGGGGCGCCCTCGACCCCGATGCGGTGCGGCGGGCGATCGCCAAGGTGGAGGAGGCGGCCGGGGCGTCGCGGACGGTGGTCGCCGACGACGGTGCCGGGCCCGGGGAGCTGCCGTCGTCGTCGACCATCCGCGAGGCCGTCGCCCGCCGCCGGGCGCTGGCGCTGCGGTACTACACCTACAGTCGCGACACGGTGACCGAGCGCGTCGTCGACCCGATCCGCGTCGAGGTGATCGACGGCCACAGCTACCTCGATGCGTGGTGCCGCGAGTCGGACGGCCGGCGTCTCTTCCGGTTCGACCGGGTGCGCGAGGCCGCCGTGCTCGACGAACCGGCCCGCCCGCCCGCCGACGAGACGGCCCAGCCGATCGCCCTCCCGGTGCACGACGAGACCATGCCCGTCGCCCGGATCGAGATCGATCCGGATGCCTTCTGGGTGGCCGAGTACTACCAGGCGCGCCCGCTGAGTGATCCATCGGACGATCCCGGTGCGCCGCTGCTCGCCGAACTCACCTACGCGTCCGACGAATGGCTCGCCCGCCTGCTGCAGAGCTTCGGCGGCCGGGTGCGCCTGGTCTCCGGCGACGCGGGCAGCCGCCGGGTGCGCGAACTGGTCGCCGCCTCCGCCGCGGCGGCCCGAGACCGTTACCCGCGATAGAAGGACTCCGATGGGCGCAATCCAGCCGTGGCAAGTGATCATCCTGTTCGGTGTCGCCGTGCTGTTCTTCGGGATCATCGCGGCGGTCGTCGTGGTGATCGTCCGATCGAACCGCACGTCGGCCCCACCGCCGGTCCCGCCCACGTGGCCGCAGCCCGGCCAGTACCCGCCGCCGGGGCCGCCGCCCGGCGGGTGCCCGCCGGGCCGGTTTCCGCCGCCGCCGGGCACCGGTCCCGGTTCGGGTAGCATGGAACCCAGGAATCCGGGATCCGACCGCTGAATCCCGGGACTATGCGGAGGTAGACCCTGTGGGTGCAATGCAGCCCTGGCACTGGATCGTCATCATCATCGCGCTGATACTGATCTTCGGCTCGAAGAAGCTCCCTGACGCCGCGCGCGGACTGGGCCGCTCGATGCGCATCCTCAAATCCGAGATGAGCGAGATGCAGAAGGACGACAAGCCGTCCGAGACCGCGCCCGCGCCGAAGCCCGAGGCCCCGCGCGAACTCCCGTCGTCCGAGCAGCACCCCGCCGAGACCGCGGCCGATCCGGTGTCCCGGTCGGCGCAAGAACGCGCCGACTCCTGAGTGCCCGCCCCCGCACTGCTGCGCCGTCTGGATCCGAGACGGCGGCGTAGCAAGGTCAATCCCGACGGCTCGATGCCGTTGGCCGAGCACCTTTACGAACTCCGTTATCGCCTGGTGGTCTCGATCCTGGCGATCCTCGTCACCACGATCGTCGGCTTCTTCTGGTACACGCACGGTGTCTGGCGCATCGAGTCCCTCGGCGAACTCCTGCGCGGCCCCTACTGCGACCTGCCCGCGTCGTCGCGGGCGTCGATCACCCCCGGCGACGAGTGCCGTCTGCTCGCCACCGGTCCGTTCGACCAGTTCATGCTGCGCCTCCAGGTGGCGCTGACCGCCGGCATCGTGCTGGCCTGCCCGGTCTGGCTGTTCGAGCTGTGGCGGTTCATCACCCCGGCGCTGCACAAGCACGAACGCCGGTACGCCGCGTGGTTCGTCTCGCTGGCCTCGGTGCTGTTCGTCGCCGGGGCGGTGCTGGCCTACTTCGTGGTCGCCAAGGCCTTCGAGTTCCTGCTCACCGTCGGCAACGAGGTGCAGGTCACGGCGCTCGCCGGTGACCAGTACTTCGGATTCATGCTGCATCTGCTGCTGATCTTCGGTGTCAGCTTCGAGCTGCCGCTGCTGATCGTGGCGCTGAACCTGACCGGGGTGCTGGGGTACGAGCGCCTCAAGAAGTGGCGGCGCGGGCTGATCTTCGGGATGTTCGTGTTCGCCGCCGTCGCCACCCCCAGCGGCGACCCGTTCACCATGACCGCGCTGGCGCTCGCGCTGTCGGTGCTGCTGGAGTTCGCGATCCAGTTCGCCCGCATCCACGACAAGCGGAAGGGCCGCAAGCGTCCGGAATGGCTCCAGGTGGGCGACGACGAGGCCTCCCCGATCGACGGTCCCGCCGATTCCGGCGATCGGGCGACCCGCATCGAGGCTCCGGCCCCGATCGCCGCGCCCGCACCGATCGCCCGGGGCGCGCGCCGCACCGGTATGTACGACGAGGTGCTCTGACGCCGTGGCATCCTGGAGGGGATGAGCACCCAGCTGCGGCGGTTCGCCGACACCCTCTCTTTTCCGCTCGATGACTTCCAGCGTGACGCCTGCGCGGCCCTCGAGGACGACCGCGGTGTTCTGGTGTGTGCCCCGACGGGCGCGGGTAAGACGGTGGTCGGGGAGTTCGCCGTGTTTCTCGCGCTCGCGCGCGGCGGCAAGTGTTTCTACACCACGCCGATCAAGGCGCTGAGCAATCAGAAGTACCACGATCTGCTCGACGTCCACGGTGCCGAACACGTCGGTCTGCTGACAGGCGACAACTCGATCAATTCGTCGGCCCCGGTGGTGGTGATGACCACCGAGGTGTTGCGCAACATGATCTACGCGAACTCGCCCGCGCTGACCGGGCTGTCGTTCGTGGTGATGGACGAGGTGCACTTCCTGGCCGATCGCTTCCGCGGCGCCGTCTGGGAGGAGGTGATCCTCGGCCTCGATCCCGACGTCGCGGTGGTGTCGCTGTCGGCGACGGTGAGCAACGCCGAGGAGTTCGGCGACTGGATCACCACCGTGCGCGGCGACACCGAGGTGATCGTCGACGAGCACCGGCCGGTGCCACTGCACCAGCACATGCTGGTCGGCAGCCGGATGTTCGAGCTCTTCGATCCGCGCGAGTCCGGCAGAGGAGATTCGGGTGGGGGCCGCCGCCAGGTGAATCCGGAGCTGACCCGCTACATCAAGCAGCGGGCCCTGGCCGAACCGGATTCCGGCGACGACCCGGTGGGCCGCTACCGCGGACGCGTCGACCGGCGGCGCCGCGGCGGTTCGGGCCTGCCCCGGCCCAAGCTGATCCGGCTCCTCGACGACGACGGCCTGCTGCCCGCGATCGACTTCATCTTCTCCCGCAAGGGCTGCGAGACGGCGTTCACCCAGTGTCTGCGCAGCGACCTGAACCTGCTGGAACCCGACGAGGTCGCTCTCGTCGACGAGATCGTGCAGCGGCATCTCGCCGACCTCGCCCCGGGCGACGCCGCGGTGCTGGGCGTCGACGACTGGTGGGCCGGACTGCGCCGCGGGTTCGCCGCCCACCACGCCGGCATGCTCCCGATGTTCCGGCAGGCGGTCGAGGAACTCTTCGTTCGCGGCCTCACCCGCATCGTCTTCGCGACCGAGACGCTGGCGCTCGGCATCAACATGCCTGCCCGGTCGGTGGTCCTGGAACGGCTGGTCAAGTACAACGGCGAGGCCCACGTCGACCTGACTCCCGGCGAGTACACGCAGCTCACCGGGCGGGCCGGCCGCCGCGGCATCGACGTCGAGGGGCACGCCGTGGTGCTGTGGTCGCCCGAGGTGATCCCGGACCGGGTCGCCGGACTCGCCGGCGCGCGCACCTTCCCGCTGCGCAGTTCGTTCGCACCGGAATACAACATGGTGCTCAACCTGATCGACCGCCTCGGCGTCGACGGCTCGCGCGATCTGCTGCGCCGCTCCTTCGCGCAGTTCCAGACCGACCGCACCCTGGTCGGGCAGGCGCGGCAACTCGATCACGCACGACGGCGCCTGCGCGGCCTCGATCAGGAACTGGTCGCTCTCGCCGAGAAGGCCGGCCTGGATCCGGGGATCGCCCTCGACGGCCCCGATCCCGACGCGCCCACCGACCGGTACGCCGGCCTCCTGGGGTACCTCACGCTGCGCGAGGACATCCGCCGCTGCGAGCGCGAGGTGCGTTTCGCGCGCCGCGTCGAGGAGGAGTCGGCGGTGGCCGACGACCTCGCCGCGCTCAAACGCGGGCAGGTGATCGCGGTCAGTGTCCGCCGCCACCGTGGACTGGCCGTCGTCGTCGATCCGGCGCAGCAGCGGAACGATCCGAGGCCGCTGGTGCTGGTCGACGACGGCTGGACCACGCGGGTCGGCGCCGACGACTTCGTGAACCCGCCCGAGGTGCTCGGGCACCTGCGCATCCCACGAGACATGGACACCCGGACCGGACGCGGCCGGCACCGGCTGGCGCAGGCGCTGCAGGCGAGCGGTATCGCACGCCCGGTCGGCCGCGCCGGAAAGCGGACCAAGGAGAAGGGCGTCGATCCGGAACTGGCGGCCCTGCGCGCCGCACTGCGGGCGCACACGCTGCACGCGGCGGCCGGAGCGAAGGGGAAGGCGCGCGGCGGCGTGGACGAGTTGCTGCGACTGGGGGAGCGGCGCAACCGGCAGCTGCGCGACGTGGAGAGCCTGGAGCGGTCGATCACCGAGCGGAAGTCCCGTCTGGAAGAGGACTTCGACGTGGTCACCGCGGTGCTGCGCGAGCTCGGGTACCTGGAGTCCGGCGGGCGCGGCGGCCTGCGGGTGACGCCGACCGGTGATGTGCTGCGCCGCATCTACGCCGAGACCGACCTGCTGGTCGCCGAGTGCATCCGCGCCGGGATCTGGCACGGGCTGAGCGCACCGGAACTGGCGGCGGTGGTGTCGGCGATGGTCTATCAATCGCGGCGCGATGCCTACGGCGGCGGTGTGGACGCGATGCCGGGCAACCCGAAACTGCGCGATGCGCTGACCGCCACCCTCGAGGTCTGGGCGGCCACCAACGAGGTGCAGGCCCGGCACTCGGGCGGTTCGGAGACGCTGACCACGCGCGAGCCGGACACCGGATTCTGCGGGCCCGTCTCCGCGTGGGCGCACGGCCGGTCGCTGCAGGAGGCGCTGACCGCCGCGGCGGCCGGCGGCAACCTGCTGTCGCCGGGCGACTTCGTTCGCTGGAACCGGCAGGTGATCGATCTGCTCGAGCAGATCCGCAGCAGCGTCGGGCCGGACGACCCGCTGGCCGCGGTGGCCCGCCGCGCCGCGAAGAGTCTGCGGCGCGGCGTCGTGGCTGCCGATCTCGACTGACCGCCTGCGGTAGTGTGACGGCCGTGACCACCCCGAACGACCCCCAGCAGCCGTCCCCCTGGGGCCGGCCGCCCGGCCCTCCCCGGCACGGACAGCCGCAGCCCGGTCCGCCGCCGCAGCCGGGCCCGCCGCGACCGGGTCCCGGATACGGTCCGCCCGCATACGGCCCGCCGCCCGGGCAGCGGCCCGCGCCCGGGCCGGCACCGTACGGTGCACCGGCGCCCGGTCAGCGTCCGCCGACCGGGCCCCAGTACGGTGCGCCGCCGCAGGTGCCGGGCCGCCACGGTGGTCCCCCCGTCCCCCCCGGTTACCCGCCGCAGGGACCGCCGCCACAGGGGCCGCCCGCGCAGGGGCCGGCACCGCAGGGTCCGGCACCGCAGTACGGCGAGCCGCGTCCGGGCCGCCGACGGGCGCCGGAGCCGGCCGATGGCCAGACCGCGATCGTCTCGACCGGAGCACACGAGTACGGCCCGATCGACGGTCAGACCTCGGTCGTGCCGGCCGCCGCGGGCGACTACGGAACGCAGGCGCTGGAGAACCCGGCGGCCGCTCCCGGCGAGGCCGGCGCCGAATCGGCGGCGCCCGCCCCGAAGCGGCGGTCCCGCAAGGTGCTGTGGATCGTGCTGGCGGTCGTGATCGTCATCGTCGCGGCCCTGGTAGCGCTGTCGGCGTTCGTGTGGCCCGGTTGGGGGACCAAGACGCTCTCGCAGGACGCCTTGCAGAAGGGCGTCCACCAGGTGCTCACCGACAAGAACTCGGCGTCGGGCTACGGCCTGGACGACGTGAAGGACGTGAGCTGCCCGTCCGGCAAGAAGGTACGCAAGGGCGAGACCTTCACCTGCTCGGTCTCCGTCGGCGGCCAGAACAAACTGGTCACCGTTCGCGTCACCGACAACGACGGCACCTACGAGGTCTCCAAGCCCGCGAACTAACGCGGACCCGACGCCTGGTGGTTCGTCTCGGGTCGGCGGGGCGGGCTGTCGGGGATTGTCTCCAGCAGCCGTCCCGCCCGACGAGCAGTCGTCTAGCCCGTTGAGCCGGACGATCCGTTAGGCGAGTCCGTGTCTCTAATAGATCGTGGCCGGCGAGTGAGTCGGTTGAGGGATGCTGGTACCGGCCTGGCCGGGTGTGGCTACTCCGTGTCTTGCCGTCTGGCTTTGGTGCTGGACTGGCTGGGTTTCGACTTGTCCACCCGGCGGGGCCGGTGCCGGTCGCCCTCTGCGGCGATGACTGAATAGAAGCCCGTCCAACGTGACTCCTTAGAGACCTGTCTCGCCGCAGCCGTTTGCGGTTGACCGGCACCGACCGATAGCGGACGACCCGTCCCTGTCGA
>NZ_JBPSDN010000010.1:0-167120 GCF_052036135.1 Gordonia marina | reverse complement strand
ATCGCGGCCTTCCGCCGCCAGGGTCGATGATGCGTGTGAACCACGCCCGCGGAGCGACTTCGCCGCGCCGCCGCACAGTGTCGGCGATCACCGCACTGGCGGTACTGGTGCTCACCGGTCTGTGGTCCGCCGGTGTGGGTGGCGGTCTCGCATCGGCCAATCCCGAATGCGATGCCCTCCGCGCACAGTTCGGGGCGGGCTGGCCCTGCCTGGACGTGCCGATGTACACGCCACCACCGACACAGCAGGCGCCGCCGATCGAGCCCGGGCAGACCGACAGTCCCAGCGGTGGCCCGAACATCGGTGGTAGTCCCGGAGACGGCCCCGGCCAGGGCAACGGCACCCCGATCGTGAGCCCACCGGGCCAGCACCCACCCAGCGGCGGCAGCACGGTCGTCCCCGCACCACCGCGCACCCGGGCCACCGAGCCGGCAGCCCCAGCTCCATCCCGAACTCCCGCACCTACCACCCCTCCGGCACCGAGTACGGTCTCACCGGCCGAACACGCCCGGCCAGCCAACGGCGATGGACCCGCCGACAACGACGAAGACCACAACCTCACCCCGGTATGGGCATGGCTCCTCGCCGCCGCCGCCGCCGCGATCGCCGCGTCTTACCCAGGAAGCAAACGCGCACTACGGACGTCTTCGCCCGAACGACGCAACCTCGGGCCTGCCGCCACGCCAGTGCTCGAGATTCATCGAGACAACCCAGGCAGCGCGGGCGACGATGACCCCAACAACCCAGGCGGCAATTGGAATCAACACACAGACGATCCACCTCCGGAATCCGTGCAGCCCCCTCCCCCGCCGCAGCAGCCGGTAGAGCCCGCACAGCCGCCCCCTGAGCCGGTGCAGCCACCTCCGCCTATGGAACCGACTCAGCCAAGTCCTGCGCCGCCCAGGGCGCCTGCGCAGCCGTCGGTGGACCCCGACGAATACTTCAGTGGTCGGTTGTTTGACCCGCGAGGCGATTTGAGTGAGTTCGGCATTTCGGACCTGATGTACCGTCTCGGGCGTGATGCCCCGCCCGAGTATCAGCGGCAGTTGTGGTGGATATTAGTCGCCGTAGAACCAATAATCGAAGCCGCGGTAATCGAATTCCTGACCTACTTGATCGCGGCATTCGGCATGCTCTGGGTGATGACGCATCTGACAGATGTGAATGCGATGATATTGGACAGCGTACGAGGCGCTGCACTGATATCGAATAAGATCGCCGAAATTGTCTCGAGGTACCTTTCTGAAAATCGTGATACACCAGATGCGGACCGAATTAGGGGGATAGTTGATAAACTTCCGAAGGGTAGCGCAAAGAATCCTAAGAAGGATAACCGGGAGGTTCCGACCGACGAAGCTATGCAACGGCTGTTCGACGAGATTTCTGAGGGTGGCGAGACTGTGAGAGTGGGAAATTACCCGGGAAGGCAGGTCAGAATGCCAGATGGAACTCTCGTGCAGATGCGGGAAGACTCTTCGAGCGGTGGGCGTACAATTGACATCAATTACCCAGATGGATTCGAACAGAAAATTCATCTCCCGAAGAAGTAGGTTGCCATGTCGAAGCAATTATCTAAAATTCAAGAAGAGATACTCTGGTACGGCCTCTCCGACGGCTGTGACGATTGGGTTCCGATTCAGTCGCTATACTCGGCGACCCAAGTCTGCCTTGGAACTCGAAATTTTGACGCAGTCACGTTTCTCGGTGATGTGGTCGGCTATATAGCGAGTGAGGGCATAGCGCTTGGTGGTGCGGTGACTCAAGGAGAGGGATTCATTCCTTGGGCACTGAACCGCAGAGACCAGGAAGCTCGACTGCGGAAGTACATCTCCGACCATCCCGCACCCTTCGATGGCGGATACGACGTCTGGTTCGTGGTCAGTGCGATGGGTGGGCAGCAGATGCTCGACTACTGGGACGCCCAGGACAAGTCCTGAACCGTGATCCACCGACGTTGGTTTCTCGTATATGAGTTTCTGTTTTCTCGGGGAGATTCGGTTTGTGGGCAGGGGTGATTTCCCGGTCTTGGTTCCGGGCGTTTCACTGGGGTTCCTTGGTTGCGCCGGTGGGGCTGGGCGGTCAGGGCGTTGCCGGGGTTGGTGAAGGACTGATTGCGTTGTTCCACAACAACATCCAGTGTTGTTGCCATGGCCAGTCCCGGGGGTAGGTGCAGGTGGATCAATGAGTACGTACGGATTGGTGATTGTGGCCGACGTCCCCGATGTCGAGGCCGGGGAACGGCTGGGGGAGCACATCGCCCGGTTCCTTGCCGATCGGCCGGGGTACGGCGAGGGTGTCGTCTATGAGGTCGAGGAGACCGACGAGGGTGCCCGCCTGTCGATGAATGGGCAGGGCGTGGTCGCCGATCATAAGGAGGCGTCGTTCTTCACCGACGCGCCGGTGGGGCGGGCGGTGATCTGTGGGGACGGTGACGAGTACGGCGTCGTCTTCCAGGTGTGGAAGCTCGATCCGGCCGGCAGCGAGTGCGTATATCGCGCTTACGTGCAGGATCCGGAATTGGATCCGGAGCCGTCGACGGCGGCGCGGTCCATCACCGGCACCGAGGCCGCCGCCGCTGCCGCGGCGTTGTATGGGGCGGACCCCCAACGATTGCTGGCGCTGGAAGCGGATCCGTCGCCGGTGGTCGATCAGCTGGGCATCATCGGGAGCCCGTTCGATCCCTGGCTGAAGATCTTCGATCGGGAGTGGCCGGAGATCTGAGCCGGGACGGTGCATCCGCGACATTCGGATCGTCGCCGCGACATCGGGAGAGGAAGCGACGACCGCGGTTGTCGCTTCCCCGCTGAGTGTCGCTTCCCGGCGGGGAGTGTCGCGGGTATCGGGGGTGTCGGGGGTGTCGGGGCGGCGTTGTCAGGCGGACTTCGCGATGATGTTCTCGCCGTACCAGTTCAGGTGCTCGATCTTCTTCGCCAGCGGCTCGGTGTCCGGGCCCATGATGTAGGGGAGGCGGAAGCCGACGATGACGTCGGTGATGCCCTTGTCTTCCAGGCGCTTCACGCCGTCGACGGTGTAGGAGTCCATGGAGATGACGTGGATCTCGAACGGGTCGTCGGCTTTGCCCTCTGCCGTGCGGATCGCGCTGATCCGGGCGAGCAGGTCGTCGAGTTCCTCGGCCGGGCCGCCGCCGTGCATCCAGCCGTCGCCGCGGATCACGGCGCGTCGCAGGGCGGCGTCGGCGTGGCCGCCGACCAGCAGCGGGATGGGCTCGGTGGGGGCGGGTGACATCTTCACCTTGGGGATGTCGTAGAACTCGCCGTGGAACTCGAAGTAGTCGCCGCTGGTCAGGCCCCGGATGATGTCCATGCATTCGTCCATCCGCTTGCCGCGGCGAGCGAAATCGACGCCCATGATGTCGTAGTCCTCCGGCCACGGACTGGTGCCGACGCCGAGGCCGAGACGATTCCCGGTCAGGCACGCGACGGACGACGCCTGCTTGGCGACCAGCGCCGGTGGCCGGACCGGCAGTTTCAGCACGAACGGCAGGAACCGCAGGGTCGTGGTGACCGCGCCGAGCGCCGCGGCCTGGATGAAGGTCTCGATGAAGTCCTTGCCCTCCAAGAATTCGCGGTTCCCGTCGGGCGTGTAGGGGTACTTCGCGTCGGAGACCTCGGGATAGGCGAGCGAATCGGGGATCGTCATCCCCGAGAAGCCCGCCGCCTCCGCGGCCTGGGCGAGCGGTGCGTAGTAGGCGGGGTCGGTCATCGCCTCGGCGAACGTGAAACGCATGCCTTCAGACTAGAACACGTTCTAGTTGGGTGGGAAGGATGCCGAAAGGGGGATGGACTTCCGCAGAACATCGGCCGTCTCCGCGGTGCGGGCGGCGATATGCCCTCGGCGGCGCTGAGGAGGCCGGTGTTCTGCGAGAGGGGGCCGTCTCAGCGGGTGACGGAGAACGACGTGCAGCCGGTGTAGGGCACGGTTCCGGTCAGACGGGACATGCCGGTGGTGAAGGGGCCGTCGACCAGCAGCGGCACCATCTGGTACCCGCTCGGCTGGTCGATCCAGCGGGTCCCGGTGAGGGTCAGTGTGTCGCCGATCCGCACGCCGTACATCTCGTACGACCCGCGCGCCACCGTCGGATTGCTCCCGGTCGGGCCGAATTCGAAGGTGGCGCGGGTGGTGCGGTCGCCGCCGTCGCGGAAGGTCAGTTTCAGGGCGCTCTCGCCCTGGTTGCAGGTGTACGTGCCGGTCCAGGCGCCGTCGAGCGCGGCGAGCGAGGCGCCGGCCGCCGAGGTGGTGGCCGACGAGGTCACGCTCGACGTCGTCGTGCTCGATGACGGCGCCGACGAGGTGGCGCTGGAGGTCACCGACGAGACGGCGACCGGAGCGGGAGAATCGCCGCCGCGATGGGTGACGTACAGGATCAGCCCGCCGACCAGCAGAATCACCAGCAGCACCGCGGCGACCACGCCGATGATGATGCCGATCTTGCGATCGGGCCGACCGCCGTCGCCGCCGGGCGGCGCCCCGGCCTGACCGGGACCGGACGGGGGCGAGAACGACGCCGCGGCGGCCGCGGCCGCGTACTCGGCGGCGTAGTCGCCCGGGGCCATCGCCCGGGTCGGCGGACGTACGAGGGGCCCCGCGATGTCGGCGGTCACGGCCTCCGGTACGACCCCCCGCAGCGCCGCGGCGAACGCGGTGCTCGACTCGAAACGCTGTGCCGGGTCCTTCGCCATCGCCCGGGTGATCGCCGCATCGACGTACGGCGGCAGGCCGGGGACCAGCGTCGACGGCGGCGCGACGGTCTCGGTCATGTGGGCGCGCATCATGTCGGCGGCCGGCCGATCGCCGAACGGCGGATAGCCGGTGATCAGGTGATAGGCCGTGCACGCCAGCGAATACTGGTCGGCGCGGTCGTCGACGCGCGGCGCGGACAGTCCTTCCGGGGCCAGGTACCAGAGCGTCCCGACGGCGTGCCCGCTCTGCGTCAGCCGCGTCCGGTCGGGTCCGGTCGCGACGCCGAAGTCGGCGAGCTTCACCGCGGCCGGCCCGGTCATGCCGTTCTGCACCAGGATGTTCGCGGGCTTCACGTCGCGGTGCGTGAGGCGCTGGGTGGCCCAGGCGTAGTCGAGCGCCGCGGCGACCCCGGTGACGATGTCGTCGACCTGCGCGAGCGGCAGGCGCCGGTAGCGGTCGAGCAGGGTCGCGGCGTCGGGCCCGTCGATGAACTCCATCGTCAGCCACAGCCGGCCCTCGGAACGACCGCTCGCGTACGCGTGCACGATGTTCGGGTGGTTCAGCTTCGACAGGACGTCGGCTTCCCGCTCGAAGCGCGCCCGGAAGACGTCGTCGACGCTCAGGTCGGCGGCGACCAGCTTGAGTGCCTCCTGCCGCGGCAGGCGCGGATTCTGCACCAGGTACACGCTGCCCATGCCGCCCTGCCCGAGCGGCCGCAGCACCCGGTAGCCGGCGATCATCTGGTCCATCGTGTCCCTAACGCGTCAGTGCCCGGGCGGGGAGAAGCGTTCCTGGCGGCCCAGCCTGCGCAGTCGCATCCACTCGCGGAAACCGGCGAGATCCCGCTGCTGCACCAGGAAATACCAGGCGAACCGGGCGTACTCCTGGGGAAGGAGTTTACGCATTCCGGGCTGGCTCATCAGGTATCCGCGGTTGCGGTAGGTGAAGAACCGCTTGGTCTCGTTGTCCGGGTACTGCGTGTGCATCCGCCCGCCGAGGATCGGCCGGAACTCGTCGCTGCCGTCCGGATGCAGGTACGCGGTGGTCAGGCAGGTGCCGAAGGCCACGCCCGACCGGGCCAGACGACGATGCATCTCGACCTCGTCGCCGCGCACGAACAGCCGGAGATCCGGGACGCCGATCCGGTCGAGGGTGGACGCCGCGAACAGCGCGCCGTTCATCAGCGACGCGATCGACGGCAGCAGGTCATCGGACCGATCATCGGCGGAACCGAACAGCTCCGAACGACGGCGGCGCCACACCAGTCCCCGCCGCAGCGGGAACGCCAGCGCATCCGGCTCGTCGATGTTCACGACGACCGGCGAGACCTCCCCGAGTCCGTGCCGGACGGCGCAGTCCAGGAGCGTCGAGAGCACCTGCGGACCCTCCGGGCGGCCGTCGTCGTCGGCGCACCAGATCCAGTCGGCGCCCAGTGCCAGGGCGTGCAGCATGCCGAGGGCGAACCCGCCGGCCCCGCCCAGATTGTGCTGCGACGGCAGGTACGTGGTCGGGATCGACTGCGTGGCGACGAGCTCGCCGACCTCGGGCTCGGCGGCGTTGTCGACGACGATCAGGTGGTCGAGCGGCCGGTCCTGTGCGGACAGCACCGCCAGCGATTCGGCGAGCAGTTCCCGTCGCCGGTGGGTGACGACGACGCCGATCACGCGGCCGGTGGCGGGTGCACTCACGCGCCGTCCCCCGGTCCCGCCTGCTCGGCGAGCACCTTGCGGACCTGTGCCGCGGCGTCGTCGCCCTGATACTGCTGCACCACTTCTTCGATGCCGCCGTCCATCCGGATCTGACCGTGGTCGATCCAGAGCGCGCGGTCGCACAGCTGCGCCAGGAACTCGTTGGAATGGCTGGCGAAGACCAGGATGCCGGATCGCTCGACGAGCGCCTGCAACCGCGTGCGAGCCTTCTTCATGAACTCGGCGTCGACCGCACCGATGCCCTCGTCGAGAATCAGGATCTCGGGATCGATGCTGGTCACCACGCCGAGGGCGAGTCGTACCCGCATGCCGGTGGAGTAGGTGCGCAGCGGCATCTCGAGGTAGTCGCCCAGCTCGGAGAACTCGGCGATCTCGTCGGTCTTGGCCAGCATCTCCTTGCGCGACATACCCAGGAACATGCCGCGGATCAGGATGTTCTCGTAACCGGAGATCTCCGGGTCCATGCCGACGCCGAGATCGAAGACCGGCGCCACCCGGCCGTGCACGCGGCAGCTGCCGCGAGTGGGCTCGTAGATCCCGGACAGCAGCCGCAGCAGCGTCGACTTGCCCGCGCCGTTGTGCCCGACCAGCCCGACGCGGTCGCCGTGCTCCAGGTGCAGGTTGATGTCGCGGAGGGCCTCGACGACGACGGTGCGCGAGTTGTTGGAGCCGATCACCCCGCCGGCCGCGCCGATCACCGCCTTCTTCAGCGAGCGCGTCTTGGCGTCGAAGATCGGGAAGTCGACGCCGGCGTCCCAGGTGTCGACCCGGATCGGTCCGGACGTCGGATTGCCTTTGGCCACAGGGGGACTCCTATACCCAGTACGCCACGCGGGCGCGGTAGTTGCGCATCACGAGCATGGCGGCGCCGCAGCCGACGGCCGTGCACGCCAGCACGATGTACCAGTGGTAGGCCGCCACCGGCTGCCCGAGCAGCGGTCCGCGGGAGATTTCGAGGTAGTGGTACATCGGGTTGAGTTCCACCAGCCGCATCCGCTCGGACATCTGGCCGTTGCCGTTGAAGGTCTTGGTGGACCAGATGATCGGCGTCAGGAAGAACACCAGCTGCACCGCCGTGGTGAGCAGCTGGCCGATGTCCCGGAAGCGGGTCGCCATGACACCGAACACGATGGTCACCCAGATCGCGTTCAGCACGAACAGCGCCATCGCCGGGAAGAACAGCAGTGCCGACCAGTTCAGCGGCTGCGGGAAGACGATCAGGATCACCACGTAGATGACGATGTTGTGCGCGAAGATGATCAGCTGCCGCCACACCACCCGGTAGACGTGCACGCTGATCGGCGCCGGGAGCTGTTTGATCAGGCCCTCGTTGGTGGAGAACACCACCGAGCCCTCTTTGATCGAGTCGGCGATGAAATTCCAGAACATCAGGCCCAGCGCCACGTAGGGGAGGAAGTAGTGGATGTTCTGGCCGAACAGTTCGCCGTACAGCAGGCCCATCGCGACCGCGGTGACGGCGGTGGCGACGGTGATCCACAGCGGTCCGAGCACCGAGCGCTTGTAGCGCTGCCGGATGTCGGTCCAGCCCAGGTGGAGCCAGAGTTCGGAGTCGCGGAAACCGTCGATCAGGTCCTTGAGGCCGCGCGCGAAGGTCCGCGAATCGGAGACGGGCGGAGCCGGGGGGATGCCGCCGTCGGGGTTTGCCACTGACACAACGACTCAGGATACGCCGCGGACTATCGTGAGTCCCATGGCCTTCGACGTCGCCTCGGTTCGGGGCCTCTTCCCGACCCTCGGGGACGGCTGGATCCACTTCGACGCCGGCGCCGGGTTGCAGATCCCGGACGCCGTCGCCAGCGCCATGAGCACCGGTGTCCGGGCGCTGCCCGTCGACCCGTCGGGTGTCGGTCCGCAGGCCGAGGCGGCGGCCGACGCCGAACGCACGGCACGACGCGCCGTCGCCGACCTGACGGGCGCCGATCCCGCCGGGGTGGTCCTCGGGCCGTCGCGCAGCGCACTCGTCACCGCCCTGTCCGACGCGCTGCCCGCGAGTGACTGGACCGGCGAGGTGATCTGCTCGCGGCTCGACGACGAGGCCACCATCGTGCCGTGGCTGCGGGGTGCGCGGGCGCACGGCGCGAGCGTCCGCTGGGCCGAGATCGACGTGTCCGACGGCACGCTCCCGGCGTGGCAGTACGGCGATCTGGTGACCGGCCGCACCAAGATCGTCGCGGTCACGCTGGCGTCGTCGGTGACCGGTGCGATCGTCGACGTCGCACAGATCGCGAACTACGCGCATTCGTCCGGTGCGCTGCTGGTGGTCGATGCCAGCGCGGTGGCGCCGTACGCGCGGATGTCGATCGGCGAACTGGGCGCCGACGTGCTGCTGGTGAGCCCGGAGCGCTGGGGCGGCCCGCGGATGGCGGCGATGGCCTTCGCCGAGCCGGACCGGATCGAGCGACTGGGCCGCGTCTCCATGGATCCCGGTTCCACCGGCCCGGCGCGGCTGGAAGCCGAGCCGATGGCCGGTCCGCTGCTCGCCGGACTGGTCGCGTCGGTGGAGCATCTCGCCGGGCTCGACGGCGCGGCGGCCGGCAAACGCAGACAACGGCTGACCACGTCCCTGGAGGCCGCTTACGAGTACGGGCAGCGCCTGACGCAGTACCTGATCAACTCGCTGATCCACCTCGGGCGGGTCCGGGTGATCGGCGACGATGCGCACCGTGTCCCGGTGGTCAGCATCGTCGTCGAGGGAGTGACCGCGGCCGCCGTGTGCCGTCGTCTCGCGGACAACGGGATCAGTGCTCAATGCGATGTCCCGAGCCGTGCGCTGGCACGGATCGGGGCCTCCGAGGCGGGCGGCGCGGTCACCATCGGCCTGGGGCCGTACGCGCTTCCCTATGAGATCGATCAGCTCGCGCGGGTGCTCGGTTCATTCGGCTGAGGGCATGAACCGGCGGCCGGATGTGTCTTGTCCAGGCACTTTCGCTATGGTTGGGGGCCTGTGCCACCCCTGTGGGCGGTGGTGCGGGGTCTGGCCAAGGGGAGGAAGAAGTTGGCAGAGGGGGAACTCTGCGGTGCCGTCGTCGTGTCACCGGAGCAGAGAAGTCAATGGCAGGAGTTCGTGGAATCCGGGTGGGAACTGTTCCACGGTCTCCGTCGCCGCACCGCGTCGGTGTCGGAGCTGACGTATGCCGAATGGCGCTTGCTGGAATGCCTGACGGCCAAGCCGCAGCTGCGCATCTCGGACCTGTCCGAACGCACCCACATCGGGATGAGCACGGTGTCTCGCCAGGTCAGCCGGCTGATTCGGGACGGCTACGTGGCCACGGTGAACGCCGAGGCCGGTGACGCCCGGCAGAAATGGGTCGCCATCACCGACCGGGGCCGCGAGGCGCTCGCCCCGGTGCTGGCCGCCCGCGACCAGGCGGTCCGCGATCTGGTGCTGAACGTGCTGTCCGACGAGGAGTACGCGCAGTTGGTCGGACTGATCCGCCGGGTCGGCGAACACGCCGCGGCGGGTTCCGGAGTCAGCTGACCGTCAGCAGGACCTTCCCGACCGCGGAGCCGTTGGTCAGCCGGTCGAGCGCCGCGGCGGCCTCGGCGATCGGGAACACCGAGTCGATCACCGGGCGCACGGCACCGGCCGCGATCAGCGGCCACGTGCCCTCCAGCGTCGCCACCACGGCCTCGGCCTTGGAACCGGGGCCGGTGGCCGGCCGGGAGCGCAGGGTGGTGCCGGCGACGGTGAGCCGCTTGGCGAGCAGCTTGCCCAGGTCGATCTCGGCCTTGCGGCCGCCGAGCATGCCGATGATCACCAGCCGTCCGCCGATGGTCAGCACGTCGAGGTTCCGCGCCAGGTACTTCGCGCCGACCACGTCGAGCACCACGTCCGCGCCGCCGTGCGGCCGCAGGGCCTCGACGAAGTCCTCGTAGCTGTAGTCGATCAGCACCTCGGCGCCCAGTTCCGCGCACCGTGCGAGCTTCTCCGGATTGCGTGCCGTGACCGCGACGTGCGCGCCGAAGGCCCGCGCGACCTGGATGGCGTGCGTGCCGATACCGCTGCTGCCGCCGTGGATCAGCAGTTGTTCACCGGGCGCCAGCCGGGCCGTGCCGAAGAGGTTCGACATCACCGTGCAGGCGACCTCCGGCAGGGCGGCGGCGTCGTGCACGCTGACCCCCTGCGGAACGGGGAGGAGTTGCGTGGCCGGGACGGCGACCCGCTCGGCGTAGCCGCCGCCGCTGAGGAGGGCGCAGACCGGATCGCCCACCGCCCAGCCCGCGATCTGCGCACCGACCTGCGCGATGTGCCCGGACACCTCGAGACCCAGGATGTCCGACGCGCCCGGCGGCGGCGGATAGTTCCCGGCCCGCTGGAGGACGTCGGCGCGGTTGACGCCGGCGGCGACCACCTCGATGATCACCTCGTCGGGCGCCGGTTCGGGGTCGGGGACTCGCGTCCAGTCCAGGTCGCTACCGGTGATGGCGTACATGGCATCGAGTCTTCCAGCGCGACGCGGCAGCGTCGAGCGATCGGCGCCGCGCGGCGGTTCGGAAGCGATGGTTTCACGGCGCGGCGACGCCGCACAGCTTCTCCGGGTTGCGGATCGCGTAGACCGCGGTGATCACGCCGTCCGCCACCTCGAGGCACATCACGCTGTCGACGACACCGTCGAACGCCACCACCAGCGCGGGCATGCCGTTGTAGGGCGCGAAGCCGACCCGCATCTCGCCGAGCTTCTCGCTCAGCCGCACCAGGCCGAGGATCAGGCGGCCCACCGCGTTCGCGCCGTGAACGGGGCGTCGTGCCGAGGCCACCCGGCCGCCGCCGTCGCCGAGGAACACCGCGTCGGGGGCCAGCACGTCCATCAGCGCCTGCACGTCGCCGGTGACCGCGGCCTGCAGGAAGGTTTCGGCGGCGGCCTGCGCTTCGGCGGGTCCGGCGAGCGCGACGCGGCGCCGCGCGTGGACGTGATCGCGGGCGCGGTGGGCGATCTGCCGCACCGCCGCCGGGGACTTGCCGACGGCCTCGGCGATCTCCGGGTAGGCGAAGTCGAACACCTCGCGCAGCACGAAGACCGCGCGTTCGGTGGGTGGCAGCGTCTCCAGGACCAGCAGCATGGCCGTGCTGACCGCCTCGCCGGTCAGGACGTGCTCGCCGGGCTCGTCGCCGGTGGTCAGCAGGGGTTCGGGCAGCCAGGTGCCGACGTACTCCTCGCGTCGCCGGGACGCCGCGCGCAGCGCGTTGAGCGATTGCCGGGTGACGATCCGCGCCAGGTAGGCCCGCGGATGCTCGACGTCGCCGGACGCCGACTGCCAGCGCAGATAGCTCTCCTGGAGCACATCCTCGGCGTCGGTCACCGAGCCGAGGATCTCGTAGGCGATGGAGAACAGCAGTGGCCGGTATTCGGCGAAGGTCTCCTCGGGAGCGGTCATCGGCCGGTCGGTGTCCGGCCCGAGGTCGTCTCGGGCGAGGGTGTCTCGGTGGCGGGTGTCCGGGCCGATCGGGGCGCCGGGAGCCACGTGTAGTGGCCGCTGCCGGCGGCGGCCTTCGCCATCGCGCAGACCTGTTCCTTGAACAGTGCGCCCGCGCGACCGCCGAACCAGAGCCGGATGGGGGTGTCGTCGCGGCGGGCGGCCTGGATCACGGCCCGGCGCCGGCCGATCGACACGTTCTGGCCCGCGTACCCCATCGAGTAGGGCCGCAGGGGTGCGTGCTTCAGCTCGCGCACCAGGTTGTCGGCGGCGTGCGCGCCCTGCGGCATCGCGGTCTGGCAGCTGAGGCGCTGCCCCGGCACGGCGGCCGCGTCGCCGGCGCCGAAGATCCGCGGGGCGGTGACGCTTCGCAGGTAGCGGTCCACCGTCAGCCGGCCGTCCGCGTCGACGCGGAGTCCGCTCCGCTGCGCGAGGCCGGAGACGTCGGTGGCGATCGCCCAGAGGACCAGGTCGGACCGCTGCCCGGGGTCGTAGGTGCCGCGCCGCTCGTCGACGCCGAGTGCGCCGAGCTCGTCGTGGATCCGGCGCCGCGCGGACGGGTGCAGCGAGGCCCCGACCTCGCCCGCGCTGACCAGCGTCACGGCCAGCTCGGGCCGGGCTTCGGCGATCTCGGTGGCCGTCTCGATCCCGGTCAGGCCGCCGCCGACGACGGTGACGTGCGCGCCGTCGCCGAGTGCGGCGAGTCGTGCGCGGGCGGTCGTCGCCTGCTCGGGATCGCCGACCGCGAGCGTGCCCTCCGGTCCGCGAGGCGCGCCGCCGGCCGCGTAGATCAGCCGGTCGAAGGCGATCTCGGTGCCGTCGTCGAGCGTCACGACGCCGTCGCCGATGGACGCGGCGGCGCCGATCCGCAGCGACACCCGGTCGTTCAGCATCTCGGTGAGGGGCGTGCCGGCCTCGCCGGTGCCGGCCACCCGCTGGTGCAGCCGGACCCGTTCGATGAAGTCCGGTCGTGCGTTGATCAGCGTGATCGCGGCCGTCTCCGGATCGGTCTTGCGGGCGAGCCGATTCGCGGCCATGCAGCCGGCGTAGCCGCCGCCGACGATGACGATTCTGGTGGTGCTCATGGTGATGCCTCCTCGTGGTGTCCAGTGTTCCGGACTCGTAGACACCGCGGGCGCCGGGTTTGTGACACCGCTGCTAGCCTTGTTCGCCAGGGAGACGTGGCAGAGCGGCCGAATGCACTCGCCTTGAAAGCGAGCGTGGGTAAAACCACCGGGGGTTCAAATCCCTCCGTCTCCGCCGAAGCCCCTGACCATCAATACAGGTCAGGGGCTTTCTTGACCGCGATTCTGGGATCCTACGACGTTCGTGCCCACATTTTGCCCACTCGGAGCGAGTGCAGCGTTCAGCGCGACACCGACGGCTTCCAGATCGTCGTCGAACAGATCGGAGTACACGTCGAGCGTCATCGCCCAGGGGCGTACCCCCGCGTATCCAGTTCACCTGATCGCGTCCCTACCGGCTGGTGGCGGCGTCGACTCGTGCCGCGTCGTCGCGCAGCCAAAGGGTGCCAGACGGCCACTGGTGACCGATGTCACCAGTGGCCGGTCCAGGCGTTGCTACCTGGGCTGGAAGTGACACCCCGGGTGGCCGGTCAGCTGAAAGTGCCGACCGACCACCCTCCCGGGTGGCATAGTTGTCGATGCAGAACATGTGCGCCACACATATGGAACTGTCACCGACGCCTCATGGTCAGCCAGCAGACCGCCGCTTGCTGTGAGGGGTCCGGTACGCCACCGAGCCCTTCCTGTCGATTGCAGGCGGGAAGGTCCGGTGTTCCTCATGCCAGGAAACGGTGCCGAACTGGTCGACGTAATTGCCGGTGGCCGGGACGCGCTGCCCGGTCTTCCAGCGGCCACCAGGGCCAAGCGGATAGGACATAGTTTGACTCCTCTCGAAGTCGTAGATTTGGCGTCGCGCAGGTGCGCGACGGAATTGTCGGATGCACTCGTGTGTCGCCGATGTGGCGACGAGTGGTTCGTTCTGGATGGGCGGGCCTCGGGCCGACCGGACGGAGAAGAAGGCGCCGTGACGATGAGCGTCAAAGGCTCGGTCACCGGATACTGCGGCGTGCCTCGGTGCGCGAGTTGCGGGGAACTCCAGTAGCGCGTTCAGTGCGGTCTGCTTGAGGTTGGCGCCCGATGGCGCCGGAATCAAAGTTGGTGCCTCCTCGCGTATTCGGGGACAGTCTTGTTCGGCACCTGGAACACTACACCTTGTGTCCGATATTTCCATCGACCACAACTGCTTGTGAATAACATTCGTGAAATTCCCTGGTGAACGCGAGGTTGTCCACAGGCCATTCGGCGTGTTGCACAGAGTCGGGTGTGTCGTGAGTCGGGCGGCGATGACCAGGACGAGCGCGGGAAGACACGCCCGAATGCGTCGAGTTCAACTTGAAAAAACTCAATGCTTGACGCAAGATACTCGTACAAAGTTGGTGCTTGTTCGGCAAAGCTCGCACCCGTGTTTGAGCACAGAATCCCTCGGGAAGTCCCCGGGGGATTCTGCATCCTGGTCAAGCTCGCGGCAATCGGTCTCAGACTACGACGGCCAAAGCGTTAGTGAGCTGGTGAATGTCGGCGATTGCACCTCCCGCGGAGCCGCCCGCCGGGATCGGATGACCTCGGAGGTCATGGACCGCGGGAGGCCGGACGGGAACAATGGGACCGGTCAGACCGTCAACCCCGGAGGCCGATCATGACGAGCACAACGACCGACGACCGTCCGCGGAGCCGAGAGATCGGTGCCACCGCGAAGCACTGGATCGAAGAGATACTTCTCGGATCGCCGGTCGCGGAGACCTCGGGCGTGGAGCTCGTCGACGCCGAGTACGACCGCATCCACCTCCGGCTGCCCTTCGCCGACCGGCTGGTCACCGTCCCGGGCGTCCTGCACGGCGGCGTGATCGCCACCGTCATCGACATCGCCGCGGCGGCCGCCCTGGCGACCGGGATCCGGGACGACGACGGTGTGACCGGTGGCGCCACCAGTCACCTCAACATCGCCTACCTGCGGCCGGCGACGGGCACGGTCGACGTCGTGGCGACCGTGGTGCATCGGACGCGCTCGCTCACCCAGTCCGACGTCGCCGTCCGCGGGACGGACGGCACTCTCGTCGCGACCGGCCAGGCGACGAGCCGCCTCTTTCGCTGACCCGGATCGGTAGCGGATTCTGCCGGCGGCCGACAGACGTCGCGGATCTTGCCGGATCCGCCCTGTGCGCCGCGACAGATTTCGGCGTCGACAGGATCCGCGACCGATCGCCCGGGACCGCGAGGTCCGCCGCCGAGAGCGGTCACTTTCCCGGCGCGGGCTGCCCGCGCGTCAGCGCGTCTCGTGTCGCTTGGTCCGCGGGGTAGAAGGCCTCGATCGCGAGTTCGGCGAGCGTGACCTCGCGCGCGGTGCCGAACACGGTGGTGGTGGACAGGAACGACAGCACGTTCTCGCCCCGGCGCAGCCGCAGCGGTACGACGATCGACGTGGCCGCCGGCGGTGCCGCGGGGCCGCCGGCCGCGATCGCGTCGATCAGCTCGGCGAGCTCGTCGTCCGGGGCCGCGTCGTACTCGTGTCGCAGGCGGACCAGCAGCGCTCCGCGCCATTCGTCGAGGTTCTCGATCGAGGGGGCCAGCCCTCGCGGGTCGACGGAGAGGCGCAGGACGTTCACCGGGGGCTCCAGCAGATCGGGCGCCACGCCGTCGAGAAGCGCCCAGACCGCGTCGTTGGCGGCGACCAGATCCCAATGCCGGTCGACGACCAGCGCCGGATACGGGAGGTGACCGGCGAGAATCATCTCGATCGCCGCGTTGACCTCGGCCATCGGCGGGGTCGTGAGCCCGTGTTCGGGGTGCGCGGGCGCGTAGCCGCCGGCGAGCAGCACCCGGTTCTGTTCGCGCGGCGGCACGCCGAGATCGGCGCACAGGCGCAGCAGCATCGCGCTGGTCGGGCGGGTGCGGTCGTTCTCGATACAGCTCAGATGGCGGGTCGACACCCGGGCCCGGTGGGCGAGGTCGAGCTGGGACAGGTGGCGCCGCTGCCGCCACGTGCGGATCAGGGAACCGGCGGTCGTCATGGTGCTCCACCGTAGCCCCGGGCGACGTGCGACGGGCATGACCTGCGAGGTCATGGTGACGGCGCCGCGGCTGCGACGGTACGTTATCTGCGAGGTCAGGGGAGCGCACCGCGGTCGCGGGCGCGGAGACGAGGAGAGAAGATGGCGCTCGAACCGGGATCGACCATTGCCGGATACCGCGTGGTCGCGCAGCTCGGGCGGGGTGGGATGGGCGAGGTCTACCTCGTCGAGAATCCGCAGCTCAACCGCCGCGAAGCACTGAAACTCATTTCGGCGGCGGGCGCCGGCAATCCGGAGTTCGGTGAGCGGTTCGCCAACGAGGCACGACTCTCGGCCTCCCTCGATCACCCGAGCATCGTCACGATCTATGCCTACGGCGTCGACGACGGCCGGCCCTGGTTCACCATGAACCACCTGCAAGGTGTGGATCTGACGAAGGCCACGCTGACCCCGGCCGCGCTGGTCGAGGCGATCGGGCAGGTGGCCGACGCGCTCGATTACGCGCACGGCCGCGGCGTGGTGCACCGCGACATCAAACCCGGCAACATCATCGTCACCCAGAATCATGACGGTTCGGTGGCGCGGGCCTCGCTGCTCGACTTCGGTATCGCGAAGCTCGCCGACTCCCCGCAGCTCACGTCGATGAACGCGATCGTCGGCACCCTCAACTACACCGCGCCGGAGGTGATCGCCGGGCAGGCCGCGGGTCCCCGCGCCGATCAGTACGCGCTCGCCTGCACCGTCTACCAGGTGCTCAGTGGTCGTGCGCCGTACGCGGGGGAGAGCTCGGCGTCGATCATGAACGCGCACCTCTCCCAGCCGGTGCCGCGGCTCGCCGCGGTGCGGCCCGACCTCGCGGCCCTCGATCCGGTCCTGCAACGAGCCATGGCCAAGGACCCCGCGCAGCGTTACCCGGACTGCCGGACCTTCGCCGCCGAACTCGCCGGCGCGCTGCGGCAGACCCCGGCCGGTACCGCGACGACGATCGCGCCCGTCCCGCCGGTCGTGCCCGTCGGATCGCAGCCGTCGAGCCCTTCGCAGCCGTCCTACCCGTCGAATCCGTCGAGCCCGTCGCAGCCGATGTACCCGTCGAATCCCGGTCAGCCGGGGTATCCCGGACCGATGTCGCCGTCGGTGGCCGGATACGCGACCGCGGGTCCGCCCGCCTATCCCGGGACCGCGCCGATGTACGGCGCGCCGGCCGGGCAGTATCCGGCCGGTGCGCCGGCCAAGAGCAAGCGCGGACTGTGGATCGCGCTGGCCGCGGTCGTCGTGGCGATCATCGCGGTCGCCGCCACCGCGCCGCTGTGGTGGCCGTCGTCGAACGACGGCCCGCCGCCGATGGCCCATCCCGAGCAGCAGGTCGCGTCGTACTACAGCACCACCTGCGCGATCGTCCAGAAGAAGCTGTACTGCTGGGGTCCGAACAACACCGGCCAGCTGGGTGACGGCACGTCGACGGCGAGCACCACGCCCAAGCTGGTCGCCGGGCTCGACGACGTGACCGCGGTGGCCGTCGGCGGCTACATTCCGAGCGGTGCGTCGGAGGGTGTGACGAGCACCTGCGCGGTGGCGAAGAAGGAACTCTACTGCTGGGGCTCGGGCCGGTACGGCCAGCTCGGCGACGGCGCGACCGAGTCGCGCTGGAGCCCGAAGAAGGTCGACGGCCTGAAGGATGTGCAGGCGGTCGCGATCGGCTCCGGCGGCACGTGCGCGATCGCCGGAGACGCCGAGCTGTACTGCTTCGGCAACAACGACGAGGGTCAGCTGGGGACCGGTTCGACCGCCGAGAAGGTCACCGCGGTCACCAAGGTGAACGGGCTCGACGGGGTGACCAGGGTGGTGATGAACAGTGGCAGCACCTGCGCCGTCGCGAAGAAGGAACTCTACTGCTGGGGGCTCAACGGCAGTGGCCAGCTCGGTGACGGCACCTCCACCAATCGGCTCTCGCCGAACCGGGTGACGGTGCTGAGCGATGTCACGGCGGTGTCGATCGGCAAGAGCATCACCGACGGCAAGTACGACTTCACCACCTGCGCGATCGCCGCAGGGAAGGTGTGGTGCTGGGGGCACGACATGGAGGCCCAGAACGGCTCGCGCGAGTACGCACCGAAGGAGGTCGCCGGCGCCCCGGCGAACGCGACCGCGGTGGCCACCGACGTCGAGACCGCCTGCGTGGTGGCCGACGGCAAGGTGTGGTGCTGGGGTACCGATCGGTTCGGTCAGCTCGGCGACGGCAAGACCGCCTGGAACGGGACGCCGACCATGGTCGCCGGGCTGGCGGGCGAGAACATCCGCACGGTGATGACGCAGTCGAGCACCACGTGCGCGCAGAGCACCGATCAGAAGGTGTGGTGCTGGGGCTACGGCGGCAACAACACCCTCGGTACCGGCAGCTCCGGCAACGAGCAGTCGACGCCGCAGCTCCTCACCTTCCCGAGCTGACGAGGCTCCCGGCTCCGGCGTGTCCGCGCCGGCCGGCGAGCCAGCGGAGGGCCTCCGGGGCCACCCGGAACTGCGTGGGCAGGTGCCGGCCGCGCGCTCGCTCACGGTGGATCACCGAGGCGCCCGCGTCGGCGTAGCGATCCACCAGCGCGGTGATGTCGGAGGCGGCGATCACCTCGTCCCGGCGGCTCTGCTGCACCAGGAGAGGCACGGCGGGGGCGACGTCTCCGGGCCGGATGTCGGTCAGGACGCGCGCCAGTACCGGGTCGGCGAGCAGGGCGTCGAGCCCGAAGTGGAGGTGTTTGCCGAGGTCGCGGAACGCGAACCGGCCGAGCACCGCCACGGTGGTCCGGTCCGCGCTCGCGGCGATCCGCGCACGGAACTCGGGGGACACGTGGTGCGTGAGGACGCTGTCGAGTTCGGGATAGGCCCGGCACAGCGCCGCGATGAACACGAACGGGAAGCCCGCGAAGCGGCCGCCGTTGAGGCGGAGGAACGTCGCGCCGGGGTCGCCGACCGGTGCCCCCGCGACGGCACCGACGACGCCGAGGCCGGGTGCGTAGGCGTCGACGGCCTCGGCCGCCCACAGGGTCGCGAGTCCGCCCCCGGAGTAGCCCCACAGCGCCGCCGGTGTGGGTGACGGTTCGTTCAGAAACTCGCGGGTGGCGCGCAGGCCGTCGAGCACGCGATACCCCGGCTCCCGGGCGGCGCCGAAGTGCCCGCGCAACCCCTCGTGGTCGGGCACCGAGACCGTCCAGCCCTGCCGCGCCGCGGCGAGGATCAGCGGCAGTTCGAGACGCGCGAGCGCCCCGTGGGCCCGCGAGCCCTGCCGCAGCGCGTATGACGGGAAGCAGCGCGGCGACACCGCGTCGATCGCGCACTGGTACGACAGGATCCCGCGAGAGGCCGCCGGGCGGACGACGGTGGTGATACCGACCTCGGGCCGCCCGCGCAGGTTCGTCGTGCGGAAACGGAGCTGCCACGCCCGGGTCGCCACCCGGATGGTGCCGAACGCGGCCAGCTGGACCTCGCGGGCCCCGAGCAGGGTGCCCGGTGCGTGCCGATCGAGGCCGTTGCGCGGCAGGTGGAAGGGATCGTCGTCGGGCAGGGCGACCGCAAGGCTCATGGCTTCCAACGTAAGTCGGCGGGTGCGCGTCGTCTCTGCACGGAGAGGAGAATCTGGCGCGCGAAATTGGGCGTTCCCACCAAGGTCGCCGCCGGAGCCGCCCGGTTCAGGAGCCGCTCGGTTCAGTGGGCGTATTCGGCGACGTCGCTGGTGTACTTCGGGATGCCGTAGACGTCGAGACGATGACGCACCTGCCGGACCAGGTAGCGATCCACGACGGGGCGCAGCCGCCGGCGGCGGGCGGCGAGTCCGACCACCAGCACCCGGCCGGCCAGGAACGGGGCGGTGACCGCCACCCGCGCGTAGTCGGCGAGCGTCAGGTCGACGCCCATCCGGCGGGCGATGGCGCGGTCGCCGTCGCAGAACGCCTGCGTGAACGCGACCTTGCTGTAGCTGCGCTCCACCGCATCGGCGGCGCGGTCGAACGGGCCGTCGCCCGGCCGCAGGTAGGCGTCCATCGTCGAGCGCACCAAGCGCAGGCAGTCGTCGTCGAACCCGTGCCGGAGGGTGGCGGCGCGGCCGTGGAACATGTCGACGATGCCCTGCGGGGTGGACGGCACCAGTTCCTCGGGCAGGCCCAGGAGGAAGCAGCGGTAGCGCGAGAACTCGACCATCGCGCGTTCGCCGGACGTGAACTCGGTGCGCCCGGAGCGCAGCGCCCGCAGCGAGGTCAGATACGGCCCGATCAGCCCGGCCGGGAGCTGATCGGACTGCGGCACCGGGATCCCGTAGACCGCCGGATCCCAGCGGGTGCTCCTGTGCAGGGCGTTGTAGCGCACCATCGAGTGCATCAGGCGTACCATCGCGGCGGCCTGGAAACCCGGGCCGTACCGGTCCAGCGCGCCGGGGAGCGTGGTGACCGCGAAGAAGGCCGTGGTCTCGTTGACACGGTGCGCCGCACGCGTGCCGGAGAGGGCGCCGGTGATCGTCATCGGCAGTGCCGCATACGAATTGGTGAACGTGGCGATGAACGCGCCGCGCGTGATGAAGGGGGCCAGCAGTCCCGCGCTCAATCGTGCGACGGCCGCGCCGCGCTCCACCAGATCCCGGTCGATCCAGTCGGGCAGCCGCTCCATCTCCCGGATCAGCGCGGCCACCGGTGCCGGGGTGTCCGGGTGGGCGTCGAGCCCGTCGCGGCACACCTGCGCCACCATCGTGACGAGTTCGGACACCCGGTACGACGAGGACAGCGCCGCCACCCGGTCGGCGGTCACGTCGCCCAGCAGGGTGGCCGTGCGCAGCAGATCGACCAGCGCGGTGTCGGCGAGATACGCGGCACGGTCACCCCGTCGCGCGGGCAGCGCGGACGGGGCCGCCGGGTCGACGGTGAAGCGGTACGGCACGGCGGCGAAGTCGATGTCGCCGTAGACCTCGGGCAGATCGGTGCGCTGGGCGGCCACCCGCTCGGCGAGCGCGGTATGCGGAACGGACATGGCGACTCCCGACTGAACGAGCGGCTAAGTAACACAGTGTGAGTTACAGATAACAAGGTGTGAGTTACGGTGTCAACCATGGCTGCGCACGCTGGACGACGCCGGATGAGCGCTGCGGACCGGCGCGAGCAGATCCTCGACGTGGCTCACCGGATCGTCGTCGACGAGGGCTTCACCGCGGCGACACCCACGCGGATCGCCGCCGCCGCCGACGTCCATCGCTCACTGCTGTATCAGCAGTTCGGCGACGTTCCCGGACTGTTCGTCGCGCTGATCGAGAGGGAGCGATCCCGGGCGGCGCAGCAGTTCGCCGCGGCCGTGGCGGGCGCCGCGGGGCACGGGGCGGCACGGCTCTCCGCGGTCCTCGCCGCGATGATCGGGGCCGTCGACGACGCGCCCGACACGTGGCGGCTGTTCCTGGTGCCGCCCGAGGGTGCGCCACCCGAGTATCACGCCCAGCTGGCCGCGTCGCAGGCCGTCGTTCAGCAATACCTCACCGTGACGCTGACCGAGCTCGGGCCGGAGCTGGTCCGCGACCCGGAGCTGACCGCCCGCGTGTTGCAGGCGGCCGGCCGCGAGGTGCTGCAGTTCCGGTTGCTTGATCCCGAATCGGCGACCACCGAGCGCCTCCTCGCTTTCGCGGCCCGCGCCGCCACCGCCTTCCCCGGGTGACCCGACTACGAGCCGACGGCCAGCCGCACCAGATCGCCGGGCGGGCCGGTCAGTTCCCGGGGCGGGCGCCAGACGGCGCGCAGTTGCCGACGCACCCGAAGACCGCGGACCGGGAGCGTGCGGACCGCCCCGGTGGCGACCGCGGTCGCGGTGGCGAGGGTGCTCAGCACCGCGGGTCCGATCCCGTCGGCGACGGCCGTGGTGATCGCGGCGCTGCTGCCCAACTCGAGGAGCGGCGCGGCGCGCGCGAAGCCGTCGAGCGCCGAGTCGAGGGTCTCCCGCGTTCCCGACCCGGGTTCGCGGGCCAGCAGGGGAGTGGCCGCGAGCTCGTCGACGGTCACCGGCCGGCGGCGCCGGGCCCACGGATGGTCCGGCGGGACCACCAGCACCAGTTCGTCGGCGGCGACGACGGCGGAGTGCAGGCCCGCCGGGACCGTCGGTGACTCGACGAATCCGACGTCGCAGGCGCCGCCGGTCAGCAGGTCCACGACGCCTGCCGAGTTCTGTACTTGCAGGTGAACCGCGGTCTCCGGGTACTCGGCGGCGAATCGTCCGAGCCAGCGCGGCATCAGATGTTCGGCCACGGTGAGCGAGGCGGCGACCGTCAGTTCCGTGGCGCGTTCGCCGCGCAGACCGGCGGCGACGTCGAGGAACTGCTGTGCCCCGGCGAGGGTCTCCCGGGCCCAGTGCACCAGCACGGTCCCCTGGGCGGTGAGCCGGGACCCGCTGGTCGAGCGGGTGAGCAGGGTGACGCCGAGTCGTCGTTCCAGGCGGCCGATCGCGCGGCTGGCGTTCGGCTGCGCCATGCGCAGCTCCCGGGCCGCGGCCGAGAGGCTGCCGCGCTCGTCCACCTCGACCAGCAGCTCCAGCGCCTGAAGGTCGAGTGTGCCGAGAGCCATGCCTCCAGGCTATTCCCCACGGATATGTCGGGCAATGCACTTCTGATATGGCGCTATGGCGAAGAGGTGGCTTCTGCGCGGCGCCGGCCGGGGCCAGCCTGGAAGCATGACCAGCCGACTCGACCGACCGACGACGATGCGCACCCCTCTGTCCGCGGCCTCACCGTGGCCCGGCCTGGCCGTCTCGGCGGTGGCCGTGGCGGTGGGCTTCGCGGTGCACGCGCTGGTGCCGTTGCTCAGCCCACCGGTGGTCGCGATCGTGCTCGGCGTGCTGGTGGCGAACCTCCGCCCGCTCGGTCCGCGCTACGCGCCGGGTCTGGCGGTCGCCTCGCGGCGGCTCCTGCGCATCGGGGTCGCTCTGCTCGGTCTGCAACTCGTGGTCGGCGACATCCTCGGCCTCGGTGTGGGCGTGATCGGGCTGATCATCGCGGTGGTGACGCTCAGCATGGCCGCCTGCCTCTGGCTGGGCAGACTCCTCGGGCTGAGTCCCGCGCAGCGGCTGTTGATCGCGGGCGGCACGTCGCTCTGCGGGGCCGCCGCGGTGGTCGCGGTCGACGGCGTGATCGACGCCGACGACGAGGACACCGCGACGGCCGTCGCCATCGTGGTGGTCTTCGGTACGGCGCTGCTCGGCCTGATTCCCCTGGGCGCGGCGGCGCTGCACTTGTCGCAGCGGCAGGCCGGCCTCTGGGCGGGGGCGTCGATCCACGAGGTGGCGCAGGCGGTCGCGGCCGGTGGGCTGATCGGCTCGGGCGCGCTGGCCGTCGCCGTCGTGGTGAAGCTGGGGCGCGTGCTGCTTCTCGCGCCGGTGGTCGCGCTGATCGGGCTGGGCCGGCGACGCCATGCCGCGCCCGGGACGCGGCCGCCCGTCGTGCCGGGTTTCATCGTCGGCTTCGCGGTCTGCGTCGCGATCGCGTCCACCGGGCTGGTGCCGGCGCACGTGCTGGCCTTCGGCAATCCCGTCCAGGTGGCGCTGCTGTCCGCGGCGATGTTCGCGCTCGGGACGGGCGTGCGGGTGAGCGCCTTGCGTGCCGTCGGGCCGCGGCCGTTCGTCCTCGGCGCCCTGGGTTCGGCGTGGATCGCCGGTCTCGGTCTGGCCGGGGCGCTGCTCGTCGCGTAAACCTTTAAGACATGACCGCGCCCGCCCAGACGCCCCTGCCGGTGGCGATCGAGCCCGCCCACGACCCGCACCTGGTCGACGCCGTGACCTCCGCCGGAGGCGAGATCGTCCCGCTCGAGGAGGCGCGCGTGCTGGTCTGGATCGGCGAGCCGAACGACTTCCCGCCGCTCCCCGACGCGATCGACTGGGTGGCACTCAAGACGGCCGGTATCGAAGGCTTCCGGGCGGCCGGCGTGATCGACGACCGGCGCCGCTGGACCAACGCCTCCGGCTTCTACGCGGCGGGGTGCGCCGAGCACACCCTCGGACTGCTGCTGGCCGGTATCCGGCAGATCTCCGCCGCCGTGTTCAGCGGACACTGGGACCAGACGCTCCCGCCGAAGGTGCAGACCCTGCGCGGTGCGACGGTGGCGATCATCGGAGCCGGCGGGATCGGCCGGGAACTCACCCCGCGGCTGACCGCATGCGGCGCCCGGGTGGTCGCGGTCAACCGGTCGGGCACCGCCGTCGAGGGCGCCGACCGCACGCTGCCGGTGACGCAGCTGCGGCAGGTGCTGACCGACGCCGACCACGTGGTGCTCGCGGCCCCGGCGACGGTGCAGACCCGGCACCTCATCAACGATGAGACCTTGGCCCTGCTGAAACCGCACAGCTGGATCGTGAACGTGGCCCGCGGCCCGCTGATCGATCAGGAAGCACTCGGCCGCGCGCTGCGCGCCGGCATCATCGCCGGCGCCGCCCTCGACGTCACCGATCCGGAACCGCCCGCCGACGACGACCCGCTCTGGTCGCTGCCGAACCTGATCGTGACCCCGCACATCGCCAACCCGTCACCCGGCCTCACCCGGGAGATGGCGCCGTGGCTGGCCGAGAACGTGCGTCGCTTCCGGGCCGGCGAGGAGCTGATCTCCGTCGTCGACCCGGCGAGCGACTACTGACCGGTGACCACGGGCCGCGGCGGCTCGTCGCCGCCCTCGCGCCGCATGGTCACCGAGAGTCGGGGCTTGATTCCACCGTCATCGGTGCCGTCGAGCTGATCCCACATGGCATCGACCATCGGCTGCAGAAACATGTGGCCCAGCTGCCGAACCATCAACTCGGTGGTCTGCTCGGCCACGCTCCGCCGCGTCGAGACCAGACTCCGATCGCGGAGCTTGACCACCTCCTGCCTGCTGAGCTCGGTCAACTTCGACAGCAGTGTTCTCGGGCCGCTCGGGTCGAGGAGGACCCGGCGCATGTAGTCGACGACCGGCGGGTTTTCGGTGAGCATCTTCCGCACGGCATCGTCGCGGGCGGCTGCGATGTCCGCGGCGCTGCCTTCGTTCGGGACGCCGGCGATCGCGGCCCGGTGATAGTCGACGATCAGGTCCTCGACCGCGGCGCGTAAGCCGTCCTTCGTCTTGAAGTGATGCTGCAACAGGCTGACCGAGACGCCCGCGGCGGCCGCGACCGCTCGCAGGGACACCCGGCCCTCGCCCTGATCCGCATAGAGATCGAGGGCGGCGTTGCGGATCTTCGCTTTGGCGGTCAGATCCGCGTCGCGTGATCGGGGATCGCTCGTCACCGTTTCTCCTTCTCGGCTCAGGGGGAGTCACCGATCAGCCTACCTGTTGACACTATTCAACTGTCGTGAATACTATACGGCTGTATAGCGAAAGGGTGTCATGAACCACACACACGATCTCGCCGGAATCAGCGTCGTTTCGCTGGCAGTCAATCTCCCCGGTCCGCTCGCCGCGCACCGGTTGCAGCGGCTCGGGGCGCGGGTCGTCAAGGTGGAGCCGCCGTCTGGCGACCCGCTGGCCGCCGTCGCTCGCAGCTGGTACGACGAACTCGCCGCGGGCCAGCAGGTGGTGACACTGGATCTGAAGAGCCCCGCGGGACGCGGCGAATTCGACGCACTGCTCGCCGAGGTCGATGTACTGATCACGGCGATGCGGCCATCGGCCGCCGACCGCCTCGGCGTCGCCGAGTTCCGGTCGCGCCACCGGCGGCTGTCCCAGGTGGAGATCGTCGGCTACGACGGTGGTCGCGCGGACGAGTCCGGGCACGATCTGACCTACCAGGCCGCTCACGGCACGCTGACGCCGGGCATCGCGCCGCTGATCCCGGTGATCGACCTGTTGGGAGCCGAACGCGTGGTGTGGGAGGCGCTGCTGGCGCTGCGCGAGCGTGACCGCACCGGCAGCGGGGGTCTGCGCCGGGTGGTCCTCGACGCCGCTGCCGCCGATGCGGGCGCGGCGATCCGGCATGGCCTCCTCGGACCGGGTGCTCCGCTCGGTGGCGCCGACCCCGCGTATGGCTCCTACGCCACCGCCGACGGGCACATCGCCGTCGCCGCGATCGAGCCGCACTTCCGGAAGCGCCTGTACGACGAACTCGGCGCCGACGACCACGACGGGCTGGCGGCGGCCTTCGCCTCGCGCTCGACGGCCGGCTGGGTCGAGTTCGGTGACCGCGTCGACGTGCCCATCGCGCGAGTGCACACGTACCCCTCCCGTTGATCCCCTCCGACCACGATTGGAACCGACATGACAACATCCCCCGAAGCAGTGATCGTCGGCGCGGTGCGCACCCCCGTCGGGCGCCGCGGTGGCGCACTCCGCCGCTGGCACCCGGTCGACCTACTCGGTGTGACGCTCGCGCACCTCGTCGGGACGACGGGCGTGGACCCGGCGCTCATCGACGACGTGATCGCCGGGTGCGTACTGCAATCCGAGGAGCAGAGCGGCAATCTCGCGCGGCACGCGGTGCTCGCGGCCGGATTGCCGGAGTCGGTGCCGGCCGTGACCGTCGACCGGCAATGCGGGTCGGGCCTGCAAGCGATCGGTTTCGCGGCGCAGGCGGTCATGGCGGGATCGCAGGATCTCGTCGTCGCGGCCGGTGTCGAGTCGATGTCGCAGGTGCCGATGCCGCCGTCGCTGATGCCGGGTGCGCCGCTCGGACCGCAGTACAGTCCGCGGGAACTCGCCCGATACGGTGGCCGGCTCACCGCGCAGGGACTGTCGTCGGAGCTGATGAACACGACCTTCGGATTCTCCCGGGCAGAGCTTGATGCGTTCGGGATGCGCAGTCACCGCCGCGCTGCGGAGGCGACGGCGCGAGGACGTTTCCGGAATCAGTTGGTGCCGGTGCGCACAGATCCGGACGACGAGGACTCGCCGATCGTCGCCGGCGACGAGGGCATTCGCGAACACCTCGACCCGGACAAGGTGGCGAGCCTGGCCGCCGCGTTCGCCGCCGACGGCATGACGACGGCGGCCAACTCCTCGCAGCTCAGCGACGGTGCCGCGGCGCTGCTCATCGCGAGTTCCGACGTCGCCGCCGAGCTGGGGCTGCGCCCGCGGGCGCGCTTCCGGGCGCTCAGCGTGGCAGCCGACGATCCGGTCATCCAGTTCACCGCGGTGCTCGCCGCCACCCGCAAGGCCCTTGCGCGATCGGGTCTGGGCGTAGACGACGTCGACCTGTTCGAGGTCAACGAGGCGTTCGCCGGGGTGCCACTGATGTTCCAGCGCGAGTTCGCGATCCCCGACGAGAAGCTGAACGTCAACGGAGGATCGATCGCGATCGGCCATCCGCTCGGATCGACCGGGGCGCGCATGCTCACCGACCTGCTCGCCGAGCTCGAACGCACCGGAAAGCGCATCGGCCTGCTCACCGTCTGCGAAGCGACCGGCACCGCCAACACGACCATCATCGAACGGATGTGAAGACCATGACCGAGATCGTCACCGGACTGCCGTCGACGCACGGCGACAGCTACCAACTGAACACCACCACCCTGATTCGGCATGCCGCCCGCACCTTCCCCGAGCAGGAGGTGGTCTATCGGACCTCCGACGGGGGCTGGGACCGGTACACCTATGCCGACCTGTACTCCCGGGCGCAGCAGGCGGCGAACGTACTCGCCGGTCTCGGCATCGGTCCGGGCGACGTCGTCGGGATCCTGGACTGGAACAGCAAGCGGCACTTCGAGCTGTACTGGGCCGTTCCCGGCACCGCGGCGACGATGCTGCAGATGAATCTGCGGCTCGCGCCGGAGGATCTGGGATTCGTGACCACCCACAGCGGGGCTTCCGTCGTCTTCGTCGACGAATCGTTGCTGTCCGTCGCCCGCGACCTCGCGCCGCACGCCCCCGGGGTGAAGACCTGGATCGTGATGACCGACCGGCCGTCGTCGGAGGTCGACGCGGGCCTGCCGAACGCGCTGTTCTTCGAGGATCTGATGGCGCAGGCCGCCGAGGTCTTCGACTGGCCGGTGATCGACGAGCGGACCGCCTACAGCGCCTGCTACACCACCGGAACCACGGGACGCCCCAAGGGGGTCTACTACTCACATCGGGGCATCTGCCTGCACACCATGGCGCAGGCGGCGGTGTTGAGAATGGGCAGCGACGACTCGGTCATGCTGATCACCCCGATGTTCCACGGGCAGAGCTGGGGCCTGCCCCAGTCCGCCGTCTACTCGCAGGCCAAGGTGGTGCTTCCCGGCCGGTACCTCGCCGGGGACACCTCGGTGCTGGTGGATGCGATGCTCGCCGAAGGGGTGACGGTCGCCAACGGCGCCCCGGCGATCTTCGAACCGATGCTCGACTACATCGGAACCCTCGAGGAGATGCCGGATCTGCACCGGGCCCGGCTCCTGTGCGGTGCCACCGAACCCCCGCTGACCATGATGCGCGGCTTCTTCGAGCGCACCGGCGCCGACGTGATCCACGCCTACGGGGCCACCGAGACCACGCCGTTCGTGACGGTCAATGCCGGTCTCAAGCCCACGCTCACCGGAATCACCGACGACGAGAAGTGGGATCTCAAGCGCTGCCAGGGGCTTCCGGTCAATGGCGTCGATGTCAAGATCGTCGACCCCGCGGGGCGGGAACTGCCCCACGACGGCGTGTCCGAAGGCGAGCTCTTGATCCGCGGGCCGTGGATCACCGAGCGTTACCACGACCTCGATGACGTGCCCGGCGAACGCTTCGTCGACGGCTTCTGGCGTAGCGGTGACGTCGCGGTGATCCATCCGAACGGCTACCTCAAAGTGGTCGACCGGCTCAAGGACGTGGTCAAGAGCGGCGGTGAGTGGATCTCGTCGATCGACATGGAGAACGCCATCGTCGCGCACCCGAGAGTGACGGAGGCGGCGGTCATCGGTGTGCCTCACCCCAAGTGGCAGGAGCGCCCGGTGGTGCTGCTCGCGACGAACGACGACGCGGACGTCCCCCTGCCGGAGATCCACGAACTGCTCGCGGGACGATTCGCCAAGTGGCAGCTTCCCGATGTCGTCCTCCGCGTCGACGCGCTGCCGCGGACCAGCGTCGGCAAGCTCGACAAGAAGGTCATGCGTGCTTCGCATGCCGATACCTACCGGGATGTCCGATGAGCGCGCCGGTGGTGACCGCGGACGACCGCGGCGCCGTCGTCGTCCTGCGCATCGATCGTCCCGAGGCGCACAACGCGCTCGATCGGCAGGTGATGGCCGAGCTGACCGAACATCTCCACGCCTGCCGGTCCGACGGCGCCGTGCGCGCGGTGGTGCTGACCGGATCCGAGCGGACCTTCTGCGCCGGAGCCGACATCACCGCGTTCGACGCACTGCGTGCCGAGGCGTTGATCGGACCTCACGAGGCGTCCGGCGGCGCGATGTGGGCGGCGCTCAGATCCTTTCCCGCACCGCTGATCGCGGCGGTCGAGGGCGTCGCCTTCGGGGGTGGATGCGAACTCGCGCTGGCCTGCGACACGGTGATCGCGGGTGCGGGCGCGCGCTTCGCGGTCCCCGAGGTCAGGCTCGGTGTGATCCCGGGTGGCGGCGGCACACAACGGCTCGTGCACGCCGTCGGCAAGGCCAAGGCGATGGCGATGCTGATGACCGGCGACGCGATCGACGCCCGCGCCGCCGAGACCGCGGGCCTCGTTGCGGAGGTCGTTCCTGCGGGAACGGCGTGCGCCGCCGCCGTGGCGATGGCCGAACGGATCGCCGCCAACTCGCCCCTGGCCGTCGCCCTCGCCAAGGACGCCGCCTACGCGGCACTCGATTCCTCCCTCGCCCAAGGACTCGAATACGAGCGGCGCAACTTCCACGTCGCCCTCCGCTCCGACGACTGCCACGAGGGGCAACGCGCATTCCTCGACAAACGACCGCCGCACTTCACTGGAAGGTGACCCTCATGGCCACACTGTTTCCCCACTACCGCGCCCCCTGGGAGAGCGACGACCAGGCGGCGCTCCGCGCCCACGCTCGCGCCTTCTTCGTCAAGGAATCGGCGCCCAACCAGGAGCGGTGGGCACGGCAGCACCAGGTCGACCGCGAGTTCTGGAACAAGGCCGGCGCCGCCGGACTGCTCTGCCTCGACATCCCGGAGGAGTTCGGCGGATCGGGCGGCGACTTCGGCCACGAGGCCGTCGTGCAGCAGGAATTGATGGGGGCGGGCGACTCCGCGTTCGGTTTCGCCGTGCATTCGACGATCGTCGCGCACTACCTCAACACCTATGCCACCGACGAGCAGAAGCGGCGCTGGCTGCCCGGATGCGCGACGGGAGACTCGGTGCTGGCAATCGCGATGACCGAGCCCGGTACCGGATCGGACCTCCAGTCGGTGCGCACCACCGCGGTCCGCGATGGCGATCACTACGTGATCAACGGTTCCAAGACGTTCATCTCCAACGCCAGCCACTGCGACCTCCTCGTCATCGTCGCCAAGACCGATCGGGCGCTGGGTGCCAAGGGCATCTCCCTCTTCGTCGCCGAGACCGAGGATCTGCCGGGATTCGAGCGCGGGCGCGTGCTGGAGAAGATCGGTCAGCACGGCCAGGACACCCGCGAACTCGCGTTCACCGATATGCGGATCCCCGCGGCGAACCTGCTCGGCGGCGTCGAAGGGCAGGGCTTCTACCAGCTGATGAATCAACTCCAGCGTGAGCGGTTGATCATCGGCGTCGGTGCGGTGGCGGCGGCCGAGGCCGCGGTGGCCGAGACCATCGCCTACGCCAAACAGCGGGAGGCGTTCGGTAAGCCGATCATGCAGTTCCAGAACACCAAGTTCGTTCTCGCGGAGTGCAAAGCCGACGTCCTGGCGGGCAAGACGCTCGTCGACCACTGCATCGCCGAGCAGATCGCCGGCACGCTCGATCCGGCGACCGCGTCGATGGCGAAACTCTGGGGTACCGAGAAGCAGAAGGAGATCGTGGACCGCTGCCTGCAGCTCTTCGGCGGATACGGATACATGATCGAGTACCCGATCGCGCGCATGTACGCCGACGCCCGCGTCCAGACCATCTACGGCGGAACCAGCGAGATCATGAAAGAACTGATCGGCCGGTCCCTGTGACGGCATAGCCCCCGACGTGGTGCGCCGCGCGCCCGGGCGCCGGCGATGCCGGCGGCCGGTGGGCGGGGACGCGGTTGCCGGGCGTCAGACGCCCAGTTCGGCGCCGGTCGGCGGCGGCGACGCCGCCAGCAGCGCGTTCTCGTCGTCGGAGAAGGTCCGGGACCGGGACAGGAAGCGCACCCCCTCCGGGGCCTCCAGCGAGAACCCGGCGCCGCGGCCGGGCACCACGTCCAGGATCAGCTGCGTGTGCTTCCACAGCTCGAACTGGTCGCCGTTGATCCAGACCCGCACCAGCGGGAGCGGATCGGGCAGCGCCACCTCGCCGACCAGCACGTCACGCTGGCCGATCCGGTACTCGCCGACCGGGTAGCACATCGGTGCCGAGCCGTCGCAGCAGCCGCCGGACTGGTGGATCATCAGACCGCCGTGCAACTCCGTCAGCTTGGTCAGCAGCGCGACGGCGTCGTCGGTCGCGACCACGCGTTCCGGTGCGGTGTTCTCGCTCATCACTCACTCCCTGATCTCCGCGCAGGCGCGCGGCATAGGTCCCCGCAATGACCATGGTGCGCCCCGAAAGCGGTTCTCGGGGCGCACCATGGATGTTCAGTTCAGCGGATCGCCGGGGCTCAGAAGAAGCCCTTCGGGTCCTGCGCGTAGCCGACCAGCAGGTTCTTGGTCTGCTGGTAGTGCGACAGCATCATCAGGTGGTTCTCGCGGCCGATACCGGAGTTCTTGTAGCCGCCGAACGCCGCGTGCGCCGGGTAGTCGTGGTAGGTGTTGGTCCACACGCGACCGGCCTGGATGTCCCGGCCCGCGCGGTAGGCCACCGTGCCGTTGCGGCTCCACACGCCGGCACCCAGGCCGTAGAGGGTGTCGTTGGCGATACGGATGGCGTCGTCGTAGTCGGAGAAGCTGGTCACCGCGAGCACCGGACCGAAGATCTCCTCCTGGAAGATCCGCATGTCGTTGTTGCCGGCGAAGACGGTCGGCTGGATGTAGTAGCCGCCGGAGAGGTCGCCGCCGAGGTCGATCGGCTCGCCGCCGGTGAGCACCGTGGCGCCCTCCTCCTTGCCGATGGCCAGGTACGACTTGATCTTCTCCCACTGGTCGCTCGACGCCTGCGCGCCCATCATGGTCTCGGTGTCGAGCGGGTTGCCCTGCTTGATCTTCTTGACCCGGTCCACGGCGCGCTCCACGAAGTCGTCGTAGATGCCCTGCTGGACCAGTGCGCGGCTCGGGCAGGTGCAGACCTCGCCCTGGTTGAGCGCGAACATCGCGAAGCCCTCGAGGGCGCGCTGGACGTAGCTGTCGTCCGTGAGGAGCACGTCGTCGAAGAAGATGTTCGGGCTCTTGCCGCCCAGCTCCAGGGTGACCGGGATCAGGTTCTCCGAGGCGTACTGGCTGATCAGGCGGCCGGTGGTGGTCTCACCGGTGAAGGCGATCTTGCGGATCCGGTTGCTCGACGCCAGCGGCTTGCCCGCCTCGACGCCGAAGCCGTTGACGATGTTGACGACACCGGCCGGGATCACCTCGTTGATGAGGCTCATCACGTACAGGATCGAGACGGGGGTCTGCTCGGCCGGCTTGAGGACCACGCAGTTGCCGGCGGCGAGGGCCGGGGCCAGCTTCCAGACGGCCATCAGGATCGGGAAGTTCCACGGGATGATCTGGCCGACGACGCCCAGCGGCTCGTGGAAGTGGTAGGCGACGGTGTTCTCGTCGATCTCCGAGATGCCGCCTTCCTGGGCGCGGATCACACCCGCGTAGTAGCGGAAGTGGTCGATCGCGAGCGGGATGTCGGCGGCGAGGGTCTCGCGGATCGCCTTGCCGTTCTCCCAGCTCTCGGCGAGCGCGATCTTCTCCAGGTTCGCCTCCATGATGTCGGCGATCTTGAGGAGCATCATCGAGCGCTCGGCGACGGCGGTCTTGCCCCACGCCGGTGCGGCGGCCCAGGCGGCGTCGAGCGCGAGGTCGATGTCCTCGGCGGTGGAGCGGGCCACCTCGCAGAAGGTCTTCCCGTCGATGGGCGACGGGTTCTCGAAGTACTGACCCTTGACCGGCGGGACCCACTGGCCGCCGATCCAATTGTCGTATCGGGGCTCGAAGCTCATCAGCGAGCCTTCGGAACCGGGCTTGGCGAATACCGTCATCGGAACTCCTCGTGTGCGGCGGGGGATTGTCGTTCAGGTCACCCCGTGGTGATCTGTTACACACGGTAGGCCAGCTGTGGTTGCAGTCACGTTGCATCGGAATGCGCAACGTTGCCGCGGCAGGTCAGCCGATACCGAAGCGCCGGTCGAGGAGCCGGATCCGGCCGACGGCGATCGCCCGATCGGGGTGTCCCGGCGGCAGCACCGCGGCCAGCCGCTGCCACGCGGCGGTGTCGTCGCGGCCGTGCGGCGACGACGTCCACGCGCTCAGGGCCCGCGGATCGGCGGCGCTCAGAATGCCCGACCGCAGGTCCTCCCGGAGCTCTTCGAAGAGTTCGACGACGCCGGGCGCGTTCGACTCGGCGAGCAGGCCACCGCGGCCGAGGGCGGCCACCGCCTGCACCAGGGAGCCGCCGCGCAGCAGCCGCCGGACGTCGTCCACATCGGACTCGACCTCGACGGTGAGGCGGTACGGGCGGGCGGCGATCAGGTCGCCGAGGTCGCGGCGCAGCCGGGAGATCTCCGCGCGGACGGTCACCGCACCGAGGTCGCCGTCCGACAGCAGCATCGCCAGCTGGTCGGTGTTCAGGCCCTCGGGGTGGCTGCTGAGGAGCAGCAGGATCTCCGCGTGCCGGGGACTGAGCGATGCGGTGACGCCGTCCGCGGCGGTCCAGCGTGGCGCGCCGAGCACGGTGAGCCGGCTGATCGTCGCGCCGCGGGTGCGGGGGACGGCGGGCGCGGCGAGATCGACCGCGCGCGAGCCCAGCTCGCGTTCCACCGCGGCGACGACCGAGCGGACCGCGGCGAGCGCGAACGGTGCCGCGGCCGCCGAGCCGCCGGTGACGTCGATGGCGCCGAGCAGATCGCCGGTGAGCGGGTCGTGCACGGGCGCCGCGGCGCAGTTCCACTCCTGCACGGAGCTCGCGAAGTGCTCGGGCCCGCGGATCTGCACGCCGCGGTCGACGGCCAGCGCCAGCCCGGGTGCGTTGGTGCCGACGGTGTCCTCGCTCCACACCGCGCCCTCGACGAAGTTGATGGCGGCGGCGCTGTCCCGGGCCGAGAAGTCGCCCTCCACCCAGAGCAGCCGTCCCTCGTGATCGGTGAGGGCCACCACCACCCCGGCGTCGGCGATGTCGTCGAGCATCAGGGACTGCACGAGGGGACGCATGGAGGTCAGCGGGTGGGCCGCCCGGTAGGCCTCGAAGTCGTCGGCCGACAGGTCGCGGGCCGGGGGCGCCGGATCCGCCGCGGACGGGTCGATGCCGCGGGCCACCGACCGCAGCCAGGAGTCGCGGACCACCGAGCGCACCGCTTCGGCGGGCAGATCGGCACCGGAGAGGAGCCGTTCGTAGGCACGCCGAATGTGTGTCATCGCAGCGTCGGCCATGACGCCTCCTGACCACTCGGAACCCGGTTCGTGCCTTCGATTCTGCATGGGGACTGTGACGTCGGCAATAATCGGGGATACGGACCCGGCGGTAGGCGCGGGGTGCGAGAAGGAGAGGGATTGATGTCCGAGCACACCGACGAGGCCACCGAAGCGATCTCCGACGCGGCGACCGGCGACCCGGCCGCGGACTCGGCGCAGCCGGCCGAGAAGCCGGCCGGGGTCGAGCCGACCACCACCCGCGCGCACCAGCACAAGGAAGTGGCGCGCCGGGATCGCGGTGACGACCGTGGCCGCACCGTCATCGCCGACACCGTGGTCGCGAAGATCGCGGGCATCGCGACCCGCGAGATCGGCGGCGTCTACGACCTCGGCGGGGCCGGGGAACGGATGGTCGGCAAGGTGCGCGACGTGATCCCGGGAACGTCGTCCAGCGTGACGCAGGGCATCAACGTCGAGGTAGGCGAGAAGCAGGCGGCGGTCGACGTGCAGATCATCGCCGAGTACGGCGTCGCCATCCACCAGCTCGCGAACGCGATCCGGCGCAACGTGGTCGCCGCCATCGAGGGCATGACGGGGCTGGAGGTGACCGAGGTCAACGTGGCGGTGCACGACGTGCACCTCCCGGATTCCGGCTCCGCCGCCGACGACCCCGCGCAACCGCCGCGCGTGCAGTGATGACCGGGCCGGGGCCGGCCGGCGGGATCGGGGGGACCGACCCCGCCGGTGAACTCGCGGCGCGGATCGCCGAGGCGGTCCGCGCGGTGCCGGGCGTCGCCGGTCTCTCCGGCGGGTCGTACGGAACGATCGCCACGTACCTGCCCGGCCGCCGGGTGGTCGGTGTGCGGCTGGGCGCCGACGAGGGCGAGGTCGCGGTGATCGCGTCGCTCGGTCATCCGCTGGCCGAGCTGGCCGACCGGATCCGCGCGGCCGCCTCGTCGATCACCGGTCTCCCGATCGACGTGCTGATCGCCGACCTGGATACCCCACCGGACCCGGATTCCGGGCGTAGAGAAAGTGAGCGAGCATGAACAACTTCGCGACCATCGGGCTCCTCGCGGGCCTGCTTCTGGCGCTGTGCGCGACCACCGGTGGCCTGGTGGGTTTCCTGATCGGCGTGGTGCTCGGCGGCATCGGGCTGATCCTGGGGCTGCATCGGGACGGCAGCATCGACCTGACCGCCGTGGTGCGGAGCCGTAACCGTGGCTGACCTGCCGGATACGGACGTCGCACCACCCGCGGAGGCGGAACCGGCCGAGACGCCCGAGCCGCCGGGTGCGCTGACCATCGCGGACCGGGTCGGCCGCGTCATCGCCGAGCGGGCCGCGCTGGGCGTCGACGACGTCGTCGCGTACAGCACCGGCGTCGGATCGCTGGCCGGGGGCAACGCCGCCGTGCGTGCGATGGTCGGCGGGTCGTACCCGCGCGCGCAGATCGACATGGGCGTCGCCGCGCCGCGCCTGTCGATCGAGGTCGCGCTCGCCTGGCCGTCGCCGGTGACGCAGGTGTGCCGGCGGCTGCGGACCCACCTGACCGAGGAACTGACGCGTCTCACCGGGGTGACGCCCGCCGCCGTGGACGTCGCGGTGGCGGCGCTGGTGGCGCGCACCTCGGCCGAGCCGGGGGAGACGGTGCTGTGAGCCGCGACGACAGCACGCGGGTGCGGACGCCGGCGGCACTGCCGGCCGCGGCGCTCGCCGGAGCCGGTCTCGGGCTGGTGCTGCTGGTGCTGGCCGGCATCGCGATCCGGGATCTGATCGTCCGGGCCGGCTGGATCAGCGGCGACGAATGGCTGCGCGGGGCCACCGATTGGGGCACGCGGACCGGGTGGCAGGCGTGGATGTGGGCGCTGGTGGTGGCGCTGCTGGTCGCCGGGCTGGGACTCCTGTGGCTCGCGGTCAAGCCGCGCAAGCATCGCTACGTGGCGGTCGGTCACCAGGGTCCGCGCACGACCACCTGGACCCGGCCCCTCGACGTGGCACGACGCTGCAGCTCCGCGGTCGGCGAACTGGCGGGCGTGGACGCGGTCAGCACCGTGTACGGACGACGGAAGGTGGTCGTCGTGATCACCGCGGCCGAGGGCGTGATCGACACCGGGGCCGTCGCGCAGACGGTCACCGAGGTGGTGGAGCCGCTCACCGGGCACGCGCCCAAGGTGAAGGTCCGCGTGCGCGGCGGAAGGAGTGCCCGATGAACCGGTTGCCCGCGGCGTGGAACCGACTCTCCGTCGGCCTGGTGGGACTGTTGCTGGTCGTGGTCGGGCTGGCGCTGCTGTTCTCGCAGGTCACCATCCATCCGCTGTCCGACTGGGACGAGCGCATCGACTCCGATGCCATCGACCGCGCGGCCCATCAGGACTGGTGGACGTGGGTGCTGGTCGGCATCGTGGCGCTCGCCGTGCTGTGGGGGTTCCGGCTGCTCGCGACGCTGATCCGCCCGCAGGCCGTGGAGCGCCTGGTGTTGGACGGCAGCGAGGAGGGCGGCCGCATGACCATCCCGCCGGGACTCATCGCGTCCGCCGTGTCCGACGACCTCAAGGCCGATCCGCTGTTCGAGGACGTCTCCGTCAAGGCGCTCGACGACCGCGGCGCCAAACTGATCCGGATCGTCGTGACCGCGCCCGCGCATCGCACGTACGACGAGGTGTCCGCCGCGCTGGCGGTGGCCACGGAGCAGATCGAGGCCGCCGTCGGCGACACCGAGCTGCACGTGCAGACCATGGTCCAGTTCGCGCCGCCGCGGCGAGCCCGGTGAGCACCTTCCGGCTCGCCTACGTCCCGGGCGTGATGCCGGCCAAGTGGGTGCGGACGTTCGCCGAGCGTCGGCCGGGCGTCGACGTGGAGCTGGTGGCCTGCCCGGCGGACGAAGCCGCGCTGCGGGTGCGTTCCGGCGCCGTCGACGCCGCCCTGGCCCGCCCGGCCGCCGGCGGCGAGGACGGGTTGGCGGTGATCCGGGTCTATGACGAGGTGCCGGTCGTCGTCGTGCCCAAAGAGCATCTGCTGACCGCGGCCGACGAGCTGACCTGCGCGGATCTGGACTCCGAGTGGTTGCTGCGACCGGAGGACGATGTCCTCGACTGGGCCGATCGCCCGGGGGAGACCCTGGATTTCCGGCCGGAGTCCACCGCCGATGCGGTCGGGCTGGTGGCCGAGGAGATGGGCCTGCTGGTGGTGCCGATGTCGCTGGCGCGGCTGCATCACCGTCGCGATCTCACGTACCGTCCGCTGGCCGACGGGCCCGCCTCGCCGGTCGGGCTGCTCTGGCGGGAGCCGACGAGCGAGCTGGTGGAGGAGTTCATCGGCGTCGTGCGGGGGCGTCGTGCCGGATCGTCGCGCGGACAGAGCGAGCAGGCGCCCAAGCGGTCGGCCAAGGAGAAGGCGGCGGCACGTCGTGCGGCAAAGGAGGCCGCGGGCACCATCCCACCGCGCAAGGCCGCCGGGAACCGGAAGCCGAACGCCCGCCGGGCCTCTCGGCGCGGCGGGCGGTGAGCGGACCGGTCAGAAGCTGAAGGCCCAGACGTTCGGAGCGCAGACGAGCTTCGGGTAGGTCTTCGGGTCGAGGGCGCGCAGGGCGATCGACATGGCGCGCGAGGAATAGACCATCGAGAGGTGGTCGGAGGTGTCCGCCTCGCAGCCGTGCTGCAGCACGATGTTCTGCACGCCGCCGCCCCTGATGAAGGCGCTGTCGAACGGGGTCACCACCTCGTCGTACTCGGTGGCGACCGACGTGTACTCGATGCCGGGGTAGGTCATCCGCCCGGCGTTGATGGCCTTGACCGCGGGTGAGCCGACGGCCTGGTCGATCGGGCCCGCACCGTACAGCCAGGAGTAGAACTCCATCACCGGCAGGCCGAGGTCGTCGATGGCGCGGCCGAAGGCGGCGAGGCCGTCGAGCGTGGTGCCGTGATTGGGTGTGCCGAACATGATCAGCTTGCCGATCTTGTTCTTCGCCGGATCGGCGCGGTCGGCGCCGCCGCCGAACTTGATCCAGTGGCGGGCGACCAGGCCGCCCTGCGAATGGGCGATGATGTCGACCTTGTCCGAGCCGGTGGCCTTGCGGACCCGGTCGATGTACGTACCGAGCTGTTCGGACGACCGGCGGATGGAGGCCACCCCCTGCACGCCGGGCATGACGATGGCGACGCCGCCCTTGTCGAGCAGGTCGGTGCGGCCGTAGTTCGGTGCGAAGACGCAGTAGCCGGCCTTCTTCAGGACGGGCGAGAACGCCGCCCAGTTGTCGTAGGCGTTCTCGTAGGTGCCGTGCACCAGGACCACCGGGTTCCGGCCGTCCTTCGGCTTGCAGTGAAAGTCGTTGGCGCCCTTGGGGGCGGCGTTCGGGTTCAGCTGGCCGTAGGCGTAGCCGGACCAGAATCCGGACGACGCCGGGCCCTCGCCCACGGTGTTCGGGATCGGGGGCAACGTGGTTCCCGACACCCGCGTGTCGACGTGCGGAGCCTGGGCGCCGGGCCGGGCGTCCGCGTTCGCGGCGGTGGCGGTCAAGGCCGCGGCGGCCACCGCGGCGGTCAGCAGTACGCCGCCGATTCTGTGCGCTAGACGCAAGGCTGTTTCTCCCCTGGACTTGACCTACGGCGACGTAGCCGTAGGTTACTAACTGGTAACACGACCGGTTCGGCCGACTATGAACACCGTAGGCAGGGGCATTCGCCCAGGTCACTCTACTGAGGAGAGAACAATTGCCGGATCCTTCGTCGCCGGAGACAAACGCGAATCTGGTCCAGCGTCTGCTCGCCGATTGGCCGGATCTGTCGGGCGAACTGCTCACCGAGGGCCTCGGCGCCTACGCCCCGGCGGGCGTTCCGGACGACCACTACGACGAGTTGCGGCCGGCGATCGCGGGTACCGGCTACGCCGTGCTGGCCGCCCTGGCGGCCGGGCAGGTGCCGAGTCACGACGAGATCCGCGGGTTCGTCGGACCGGTCGCCCGCCAGCACGCCGAGGAGCGGCTCCCGCTGCCGGTGCTGATGACCGCGATCCACGCTTCGGCGCAGGTACTGCTGGCGCACGCCGCGGCGACCGCGCGTCCGGACGAGACGTCCGAGCTGGTCGCGGTCGGCTCGCGTCTGCTGCAGGTGCTGACCTCGATCAATCTGGTGGTCGTCGACGCCTACCTGGCAGACTCCCCGCTCGACTCCGAACGCGAGGCGCGGCGTGAGCTGTGCGATGCCCTGGTCCACGGCCGGCCCGCCGCGGGCCTGGCGGCGCGCGCCGACACCGTCGTCGCCGACCGGTACCTGGTGGTGACGGTGCTGCTCGACGTCGACCCGGAGGTCGCGCCCCCGAACATGGTGCTGCACCGGCGTAAACGGGTGTTGCAGAACGCCCTCGACGAGCTGACCACGGACATCACCCCGGCCCGTTTCGATGGGGTGGAAGGGGTCGCCCTGATCGCCGGAACGGTCGCCGAATCGGACGCGGCGAGCCCGCGCTGGGCGGAGCTGGCGGCCGGCCTCACCGAAGAATTCGGGGTCGGCGTCTACCTGGCGTTCCTGGAAGACGTTCCGGTCGGCGAGATCCCGAAGGCCGCGGTCGACGCCGCCGAGCTGGGCCGGCTGGCCAAGGGGCTGAACCGGGGACCGGGGGCGTACCGCATCGATCAGTTGCTGCTGGAGTTCCAGGTGACCCGGCCCAGCCCCGCGCGGGACCGGCTCGCCGAGCGGGTGGAACCGCTCTTCGACCAGCCGCATCTGCTGGAGGCGCTGCACTCGCACCTGCAATTCGGTGCGGACCGCAAGTCGGCCGCCGCGCAGGTGCACGTGCACCCGAATACGTACACCTATCGGTTGCGGCGGATCCATGAGCTCACCGGGCTCGATCCGACGAAGCCGCGCGAGTCCCGGATGCTCGCCGCGGCGCTGATGGTCGCCGGGAAGTGGGACGGGCTGGCATCCGACGCCCGGCTCTGACCCGCAGCGCCCCCGCGAGTCCATGACAGACGTCATGGCGGAAAGGTGACATCCGCTCTGGGATCGGCTCGCGCCGCGGCGGGATCGTAGAGGCATGAACCAGACAGCACTCGCACTCAGCCTCGACGGAATCACCAAGCGTTTCGGCGACGTCACCGCGGTCGACCGCGTGGACCTGCGCGTCGCCCCCGGCGAGGTGGTCGCCTTCCTCGGTCCCAACGGCGCGGGCAAGACCACCACCCTCGACATGGTCCTGGGCCTCTCCCAGCCGGATTCGGGTCGCCTGGAGGTGTTCGGCCTGCCGCCGCGCCGGGCCGCTCGCGCCGGCCGGATCGCCGCGGTGCTGCAGACCGGCGGCCTGCTCGAAGACTTCACCGTGCTGGAGACCGTCCGCGTCATCGCCTCTCTGCACCGCCGCGACGACGAGGTCGACGCCGTGCTGGCCCGCGCCGGGCTGGTGGAGATCGCCGACCGCAAGGTGTCGCGGTGCTCCGGCGGTGAGCAGCAGCGCCTCAAGTTCGCGCTCGCCCTGCTCCCCGACCCGGACCTGATCGTGCTCGACGAGCCGACCGCCGGCATGGACGTCGAGTCCCGGCGCGCCTTCTGGGCCACCATGCGGGCCGACGCCGGCGCCGGACGCACCGTCGTCTTCGCCACCCACTACCTGGAGGAGGCCGACGCGTTCGCGGACCGCATCGTGATGATCGCCGGTGGGCGGGTGGTGGCCGACGGCAGCACCGCGCAGATCCGCGCCCGGGCCGGGCGGCGCGTCGTGTCCGCCGTCGTCGGTGACCAGTGGCTCACGCCGCTGCGCGCCGAACTGCCCGGAGTGGACGTCGTCGAACATCGCGGCGGCCGGCTGTACCTGGCCGCCGCCGACTCCGACGAGCTGGTCCGGTACCTGCTGACCCGCACCGACGCGCACGACGTCGAGGTCGCCGGCGCGAACCTCGAAGACGCCTTCGTCGCCCTGACCTCGTCATCCCACTCCGGCTGAGCCCCGTTCCGCCGGCTGAGCCGGTCCGGAACGTTTCGGCGGGGCTCAACGTGAACTCCGTGACGAACCGTGTCGAAGCCCACCCCCATCGAAGAGGAGCCGTCCCCATGACCACCATCGCCGCCATCGCGCCCACCTACTACCGATACGACGTCCGCCGGGTCCTCCGGAACCGGCGCGCCATGATCTTCACCGTCGTCATGCCCGCCCTGCTGTATCTCGTCTTCGGCGCGACCCAATCGCGTTCCGGCACTGTCGGTTCCGGCAATGTCGCGTTCTACGTCCTGGTCGGCATGGCGCTGTACGGCGCGGTGCTCGCGGCGACCACGAATGCCGCCGCGATCTCCCTGGAACAGCTCGCCGGGTGGACACGCACCCTGGCGATGACCCCGCTGCGTCCGTCCGGGTACGTCGCGACCAAGGTGGCCGTCGCCCTGACGATGGCCGCGCTGCCGGTCGGCGTGCTGGTGATCGCCGGGATCGCGACCGGCGCCCACGCCCCGGTCTGGGTCTGGATCGCGTGCCTGGCGATCGCCCTGGCCGGCGCCGGGATCTTCGCGGCCTTCGGCCTGGCCGTCGGCAGTGCCCTCGCCTCGGAGGGTGCCATGCAGGTGCTCGGCGGCGTGCTGGCACTGCTGGCCTTCGCGGGCAACGTCTTCGTGCCGCTGAAGGGCACCATGCTGACGATCGCGCAGTTCACCCCGATGTTCGGCGTGACGACGCTGGCCCGCTACCCGCTCGACCGCGGCGTCACCGTGTACGGCGAGCACATCGCCCTGTGGATTCCGGTGGTCAACACCGCCGCGTGGGCCGCGATCTTCGCCGCCGCAGCCGTGTTCTTCTACACTCGCAGCACCGCCCGACGCTGACTCCAGTCGAAGGAACCGATGACCACCGCCACCCCGAACAGCCGGCGCGACCTGCGCTGGCTGTTCGGCGCCGTCTGGCTGCTGTTCCTCGGCTATCCGATCGCCACCCTGGTGACCGAGCCCATGCCGCTCGCCGAGCGGCTGGCGGGTGCGGCGCTGCTGGTCGCGTTCATCGTCGTCTACGTGTGGTTCTGCCGGAACGCCATGTTCCAGACCGAGCCCGGATGGCGGCCCGCCCTGGCGGCCACCGCCGTCCTGGTCCTGCTGACCGCGGCGCTGCTCCCGATCCTCGGGCCCGACGCGGTCGGGCTGGCGCCGTATCTGATCGTGGCCGCCGCGTTCAGTCTCCCATCGCCCTGGCGGCTGGTCGCGATGGTCGCGATTCTGGCCGCCGCCGTGGTGATCCCGGAGGTGGCGGGGTGGCACGTCGATCTCGGGGTGATCGCGATCATCGCCGCGATCGGGCTGTCGATGCTGGCCGGGCAGGAGATGCGGGCCCGTGAGGCCGAGCGGGAGCGCGCCGAACAGCGGCAGCGGGTGCTGCAGTCGGAGTTGGCGGTGATCGCCGAGCGGGAACGGGTCGCGCGCGACGTGCACGACATCCTCGGTCACTCGCTCACCGTGATCAGCGTGAAGACCGAACTGGCGGGCCGGCTGATCGACCTCGATCCCGAACGCGCCAAGACCGAACTCGCCGAGGTGAACGCCCTGGCGCGGGAGGCGCTCGCCGAGGTCCGTTCGACGGTCGGTGATCTGCGGTCGCCGCAGTTGCCGAGTGTGCTGGCCGCCGCCGAGAGCGCCCTCACCGCCGCCGGTATCGACGCGGTGCTGCCCGATCCCGGTGTCGCCGATCCCGCGATCGCGGGTCTCTTCGCCTGGGTGGTGCGCGAGGCGGTGACCAACGTCGTCCGGCACAGCGGTGCCACGCGCTGCGTGGTGGGGCTGTCCGCCTTCCGGATCACCGTGTGCGACAACGGATCCGGGTTCAGCTGTGGCTCCGGCAACGGGCTGTCCGGGCTGGCCGAGCGGGTGAGCGACGCGGGCGGGCGGTTCGACGTCGAGTCGGGCCCGGACGGCACGACGCTGATCGCCGACATGGAGGAGACCCGGTGACGGACGAGATCCGGTTGTTGATCGCCGACGATCAGGCGCTGGTCCGGGGCGCTCTGGCGGCGCTGCTCGACCTGGAGCCGGACCTGCGGGTGGTCGCTCAGGTGGGCCGGGGTGACGAGGTGGTCGACGCGGCCCGCGCCGGTGGCGCCGACGTGTGCCTGCTCGACATCGAGATGCCCGGCGCCGACGGCATCGAGGTGGCCGAGCGGCTGCGTGACCAGTTGCCCGGGGTGCACAGCCTGATCGTGACCACCTTCGGCCGGCCCGGCTACCTGCGGCGCGCGATGGCCGCCGGGGCGTCGGGCTTCGTCGTGAAGGACACTCCCGCGGCGCAACTCGCCGATGCCGTCCGCCGGGTCCACGCGGGCCTGCGTGTCGTCGACCCGACGCTCGCCACCGAGTCTCTGACCAGCGGAGAGAACCCGCTGACCCCGCGCGAGATCGACATCCTCCGGGTAGCCCGCACCGGGGCGACCGTCGCCGCGATCGCCGCCGAGGTGCACCTCTCGGGCGGCACGGTGCGCAATCACCTGTCGTCGGCGATCGGCAAGACCGGCGCCACCACCCGCGCCGAGGCCGCCCGCATCGCCGAAGACCGCGGCTGGATCTGACCCGCGGGGGGCCGACCGCGCCGGAGTGAGCTGTCGCGGATCGTGCCGCGGCGAAAATCTGTCGCGGATTCGCCGACGGATCCGGCAGAATCCGCGACATCCATGGCACACCGACACGATCCGCGACGGATTCCAGCCGAACAGGAGGCAGCGAGGTGACCATCGTGCTGAGTTCTACCCAGAGAGCCGCCCTGGTCTTCCTGGCCGAACGACAAGCGGACGAGCCGCTGCGGCGGCAGATCGCAGGACTCGAGGCCGTCGGCGGAACGGCGACGATGGCGACCTTGCGCCTCCGCGACGGATCACCGCGCTCCTCGATTCCCGACGGTCCGGCGCCGGTGATCATCCCGGTGATCGATGATTCCGGGGACGTGGCCGGGGAATTGATCCTCTGGGTGCTCGACGGGTTCGCCGATCTGGTGGAGCAGACCTGGTACGGCGACGAGCCGCCGACGCGGCTCCCGGACCGCGACCAGGTGAGAACGTACGCCGAATCGGAGCTTTGACGGCGGGCGGCCGGTCGTGCCGGCCCACAGCACCCGTCATGATGGACGGGTGACTGCATCGCGCTCGGCGTCGTTGACCGGCATCCGGGCGGTGGCGGCGCTGTCGGTCTGCCTCACCCACGCGGCGTTCTGGACGGGGCGGTACACCGACGACGTCGTCGGGCGGCTCTTCGCGCGCTTCGAGTTCGGCGTCGCGATCTTCTTCGTGCTGTCGGGATACCTGCTGTTCCGGCCGTGGGTGCGGGAACTGCGGACCGGTGAACGGTCTCGCTCGACCGGGGTGACGCGATACGCGTGGCACCGGTTTCGCCGGGTGGTGCCGCCGTACTGGGTGGTCGTGATCGCGGTCTACCTGATCTACCTGGTGCGCGACGACCCCGGGGGCACCGGGCACGGCTGGGGGAGCTTCCTGCGGAACATGACGTTCACCCAGGTCTACGGCTACGGGCACCTGCACACCGGGCTCACCCAGATGTGGAGCATGTGCGCGGAGGTCGCGTTCTACGTCGTCCTGCCGCTGATCGCGTGGCCGCTGGCCGCGCTGGTCTGCCACCGCCGGTGGCGCCCGGATCTGCTGCTGGTCTGGCTGTGCGGCCTCGCGCTGATCTCACCGGTGTTCACCGTCGTCGTCCACGGCCTGCCCGACGCCAACCCGACCATGCGCCTGTGGCCGCCGGCGTTCGCGAGCTGGTTCCTCGGCGGCATGGCGCTGGCGGTCGTCACCGAGCTGGTCACCCGCTGGCCGTGGCAGGTCTCCGTGCCGATCGGACTTCTCGCCTTCCTCGCGTCGGCGGGGTCGTACGCGGGCGGGCCGACCATCATCCCCGACGACGCCGGGCAGACCATCGTCAAGCATCTCCTCTACCTGGTGGCCGCGCTCGCGCTGATCGGGCCGCTCGCCGCCGGGCACGACCCGCGGGCGCCCCTCGGCACGGACGACGAGGTGCCGCCCGACCCGTGGCGCCGCGCCCTCGGGTGGAGGCCGGTGGTCTGGTTCGGCGAGATTTCGTACGAGTTCTTCCTGGTGCACGTGATGGTGCTGGAATTCGTGATGGGCTGGCTCGGCTTCCGCACCTTCACCGGCTCGACGGCGGCGGCGTTCGCGGTGACCGTCGTCGTCGCCACCCCCGTCGCCTGGCTGTTGCACTGGATCACCGGAACGCCCGCGCAGCGCCAGCGGGCCCGGCTGTGGCCCGTTTCTCCTGGCCACGCCGCCGCGACCCGCCGGTAGAATGACCTCATGACCTCTGCGAGCGTTCCGGTGACCACGGCCGATCTGCGGCGGTGGACGCAGGATTCGCGCATCCCCGGCGATCCGCCGCCGCTGTCCGACGACGCGGCGCTGCTGATCGCCGCCGGACACATCTCGCCGGCCGGGCGCGCGCTGATGGTGCGCCGCATGTCGGCAGGCCTTCCGTTGCCGCGCCTGCCGTACCCGTACGTCAACCTGCGTCGCCTCCAGCACTCGATCACCTACATCGAGCAGCAGCTGTCGACCGGGGTGATGCCGAACGTGGTGGCGACGGTGCTGCGCACCCGGCTCGCCGGGATGCTGCGCAATCGGGAGGACGCCCGCCGCGTCGTGGTGATCGGCAAGGGCGTGTTCGCCACCAGCACCCGCGCCATCCGCCGGGAACGCCGCGAGAACCTGTACCTGGAGATCGAGGAGCGTGAGCGCCTGTTCAACGGTCTCCTCGTCACCCCGACCGCCGATCTGCCGTCCGGCGGAGGTGTGCGTCGGGCGGGCAGCGCCGCGGTCGACCGGATCGCCGGCTTCGTCGGCGGTCTCGCCGGCCGCGGCGCGGCCAGCAGCGTCCAGGAGTGGATCGACGAAGCCCTCGGCTCGTCGCCGGGCAGCGCGACGGTGTCCGGGCGCGGCGGGTCCGGCTTCAGCGACGGCTACGAGACGCTGCAGTTCATCGCCGGCCACTTCTACGACCGCATCCAGCGCAGCCCGGCGTGGCGCTCGGACTTCTTCGAGATGCAGCGCACCCAGGTGAATCTGCACGCCGAGCTCGCCGAGATCGCCGCCGACATCGTCACGCTCCGCGGCCTGCGTGTCGACCTCGACCGGGCCCGCGCGAGCGGCGGCTTCGACCAGGGCTTCGCCGACCACCTGGATCAGCGGGAGTCCACTCTCCGGCCGGTCTGGACCGAACTCCTGGAGCGTGTGCAGGCCCTGGTCGAGATCGCGCAGACCGTGGAGTCGGCGGCCGTCGAACTCCGGATCCTCGACGAATACGACCGCGCCTCCACCCTCGACGCCCGGATCGACCACCTGCTGGCCCGCTCCGGCGACCGCGAACTCTCCGCCGACAACACCCGCCGCCTCTCCGAACAGGTCCGCGCGGGGGAGGAACAGCTCCGGGTCTATCGGGACGTGTTGCAGGGCAACATCTCCCGGATCCTGCCGCACCAGCAGTACCGGGAACTGCCGGAGCGCTACGAGCCCGAGCGCTGACGGCCGTTTCGGTTCGGGACGCGCCCACTGATTCAGTGGGCGACGCCCGCTCTCTTCGTTCTCGCCCGCTCGGCCGAGTGGGCGACGACGAGATCACCGGCGCGCGACGCTACCGGCGGCGCCGCGGGTAGGGGCGCGGCGACGGGCCGCGGGCGGAACGCTTGGTGAGGGGTGCGGGCCGCGCGGCGAGCACCTCGCCGTCGACGGTCACCGGCGCCGGACGGGTGCGTCGTTCCGGCTCGGTCTTGCGCAGATTGCTGAAGCCCTGTTCGGCGACGGTCACCCCGATCGCCAGCCCGATCGCCGCGGGCCACTCCAGCACTCCGGCGACGGCGAGGCCGCCGAGCACGGCGTACATCGCCAGATCGCGCGGCTGCGGGACGCCGACCTTGCCGATCACCGGCAGCCGCACGGAGAACTTCCGGGCATCACGGACCAAAGCACTCAGTTCGCGATGTTCGGCGAGGAAACCGTTGACACCGCCCGAGGTATGGCTAGGCTTATCTGTCATGACCGACTTCGCTCGCTCCCTCGGCCCGGACGCCCTCGTCCACGCCGGAGTGCGGTTCTTCACGCCGGCCGTCGAGCACCTCTACACCGTCCTGGTCCGGGCCGGCGTCCTCGTCATCGACGACTGACCCTTCGACTCCGCTCGGGGACCGCCCCTCGGCCCCGCGCACGGGCCGTCCGTCGACGCTCGGGGAACTCCCGTCGACACCCGGGGACGATTCCCCGCCTTCGCTCGCGCCCGGTTCCTCGTCCCCGATTCCCGACAGCGCGTCGGCCAGTGCGTCGAACGCGTCCGGGAGCAGCTTGGCGACGGCCGCCGCGACGGCGGCCCCGAGCAGCGCCTGCGACCAGCCCATCGGACCGATCGGCGCGCAGCCGAACAGGTGGCTGAGCCCCGGAACGGTGACGATCACGCCCATCAGCGCGAACGTTCCGACATTCGTGGCGATCACCAGCGGCCCGTCGGAATCGACCAGCATCTCCAGCATCTGCGAGGCGACCAGCCCGACCAGCCCGACGGTCGACGCCCGCCGCTGCCGGCCGCTCATGCTCGCCAGCGCCCACGCGAGGGTGGCGCCGAGCGTGGTGAAGGTCGCGCGCACGGCGACCGCCCGGTAGATGGTCGACTCGTCGTGAGCGCCCCGCACGTCCGGGTCGCGTTGCGGGCTGACCGCGAGCGCCGCCGCGGGCAGCGCGTCGGTCAGCATGTTGACCAGCATCATCTGCCGTGCGTTGAGGGCGGGTTTGCCGGTCAGCAGGGTGGTGATCAGTCCGAAGGCCAGCTCGCCGACACTGTGGCCGAGGAGCACCGAGATCGCCGAGAGCACCCGGCGCCACAGCTGTTCGCCCTCGTCGAGCGCGTCGATGATGCCGCTGATGTCCCCGTCGAGAAGCATCACGTCCGCGGCGATACGAGCCGGGTCACTGCCCCCGGAGGCGACGCCGATGCCGACCGACGCGGCGCGGATCGCGGCGGCGTCGTTGGCGCCGTCGCCGACCATCGCGGTGACCAGCCCGGCCTCCTCGAGGGCCTGCACCACCTGCACCTTGTGCTCGGGCGACATCCGGGCGAAGACCACGTGGGTGCGGGCGGCGGCGATCCGCTGGTCCGCGGTGAAGCCGTCCCAGGTCTCGCCGGTCATCACCTCCTCGGCGGCCACCTCCAGGCCCAGTTCACCGGCGACCGCGGCCGCGGTGACGGGGTGGTCACCGGTGATGATGCGCACCTGGATGCCGCGGCCGCGCAGCGCCTCGATGAGCGGCCGGGCGGCCGGTCGCGGGGTGTCGGACAGGCCGATCACCCCGACCAGATTCAGCGCGGCCGTCGCCGGCTTCTCCAGGGCCGCGGCATCGTCGGCGGCGAGTGCGGCCTGCCGCGGCGTGACCTGCCGTTCGGCGACGGCCAGCACGCGCAGACCGCGCGCGGCCAGTTCGCCGAGCGCGTCGCGCAGCAGCTCCTGCTGCGCGGGCTTCAGCGCGCCCAGGACGGCCTCCGGCGCGCCCTTGACCATGAGCGTGCGGCCGACCAGGGCGGCCGCGTACGGCCGCTCGGACTGGAACGGGAGCAGCACGTCGGGCCGGGCGAAGGTGATGTCGGCGTCGCCGGCCGCGGCATGGATCGCCGCATCGGTGGCATGTTCGACGCTGCCGTCGCGGCGCACCAGCATGGTCTCGCCGGCCACCGCGAGGACGTCGGCGTCGTCGTGTCCGGCCAGCCCGACGACGGTGTCGACGCGCAGCCGGTTCTCGCTCAGCGTGCCGGTCTTGTCGAAGCAGACGGCCTTGAGCCGGGCGAACGCCTCGATCGCGCGCGGATTGCGGACCAGCACCGAGGAGCCGGTGAGACGCCGTGCCGACGCCGACTGGGCCAGGGTGACCACCAGCGGCAGCCCCTCGGGGACCGCGGCCACCGCGATCGAGACCGCCCCGGAGGCCACCTCGCGGATCGGACGACGGCGCAGCAGCGACAGCGCGCCGATCGCCGCGCCGCCGGCGAAACTCCACGGCAGCGCCCGGCGCGTGATGTCGCCGAGCTGCGCGGCCAGACCCACCTCCTTGGCCTGGCGCGGCGACAGTGCCAGGGCGCGGCTGGCCTCGGTCGACGCGCCCACCGCGGTGACGATGGCGCGCGCTTTGCCGGCGACCATCGTGGTCCCGGCGTAGAGCATCCCGGTCCGTTCGGCGAGCGGGGCGCCGGGGGTGTCGTCGGTGTTCTTGGTGACCGGCAACGACTCGCCGGTGAGCGACGATTCGTCGACCTCGGCGTTGTCGGCGTCGATGATCCGCCCGTCGGCCGGGACCACCTCGCCGGAACGGACCTCGATGATGTCGCCGGGCAGCAGCCGGGAGGCGCGGACCTCGGCGTACTCGGTGTGGTCGGAGATCCCGCTGATCCGCCGGGCCAGCGGGTCCTGTTCTTTCAGCATCCGGGCCAGCAGCCGCTCGGCGTGCAGCGACTGCTGCGCCGAGATCGCCGTGTTCAGGGCCAGGACGCCGCCGACCATGGCGGCGTCGAGCGGAGAGCCGAGCAGCGCGCTGGCCGCGGCGCCGGTGGTGAGGATCGGGGTGATCGGGTCGTTCAGGTCGTCGCGCATGGTCGCGGTGAACTCACCGAGGTAGCCGCGCGCCCGGGCCAGCGCGGCGCGCGGGATCGCCACCTCCCGGCGGTCGGTGAGCGCCCGCAGACCGCTCGGCGACGACTCGTCGTCGCGCTCGGGCGGCGGCAGCCGGCGCGCGACCTCGGAGATCGGCATGGCATGCCAGTCGTCGTCGGTGGTGCCGGCCGGTACCGGGTGGGCGAGCGCACGCGCGCCGATCCTGGTGCCCGAGCGGAAGCCGTACATCGCGTGCAGGTCGACGTAGCCGGGGCCGTTGCCGGGCACGTTCGGGATCACCATCAGCGCGCCGAGCGCGCTGCCGCCGACCGACAACGACATCCCGCGCTCGGCCGCCGCCACGGCCTCGGGCACGGCGGCCAGCAGCCGCCACGCGCCGTCGAGGCCGGGTACCAGGATGTCGGACGTCCAGGAGATGTCCGGCCCGCCGAGCAGCCCGATGCTCAGTGCGGACGCGAGCGGGGCCTGCGTACCCGAGCGGCCGAGCAGGGCGACGCGATGTCCCTCGTCGCCGAGTTCCCGCGCCGCCCGGGCGAGGTCCGCGTCGATGTCGTCGCCGGCCGGATAGAGGTGATCGAAGGCGTGGTGGAGCGATCCGTAGCCGTCGTCGGTCACCGAGTGCACGCGCAGTCCGGCACGACGGGCCGCCATCAGCAGCGCCGGGGCGAGCGGCTGCCGCACGGGTGCGACGAGCACCTCGGCGTCGCCGTCGGGGGTGTGGACGATGCCCCGTCCGCGGGTCAGCTCGCCGGCCGCCAGGGCGCGTTCGGCGCGATGCCAGACCTCGGCGCGGACGGTCGCGTCGACGCCGCTCACCCGGATGATCCGCAGGCGATCGGTGAAGAGCGCGCGCGGGTCGATCAGCAGGGTGTCGATCTCGGCGAGGCCGCGCAGTGGACGGGGATTCAGCACGACGGCGCCGTGGCGCTGCTGCAGGCCGCGGGCCAGTCGTGCGGCGAAGGTCTCGCGCACGGTGCGGGCGGCCTTGGGGGCGCCGACCAGCGCCATCTCCGCGGCCTGGCGCCCGGTGCCGGCCGCCCCGATCACCGCGGCGGCGGCCAGCCCGCTGTTGGCCGACAATCGTTCGTAGCGCCGCCCGTACTGCGGTACCGGAGCCGGCCCGGAGCCGGGCGGCGGCGCGGTGTCGCCGGCGGCCGTGGCGGCCTTCGCGAGCTGCGGGCCGACGGTGTCCCACCGGCGCCGCGCCGTCAGTGCTTCCACGGTCTCCACGACACCCAGCCCGGTGTTCACCACGGCCCCGAGCGGGCGGCCGCCGAGCGCGCCGGCGGCACCGGAGGCCGAGCGGAGGAGCAGATCGGTGCCCTGGGGACCGATGCGGTCGGCCAGGAAGGCGCGGACGGTGGGGTGGAAGGCGGCGACCGAGACCGGTGCGGTGAGCAGCCCAAGACCGCGGAGCGGCAGGATCGCGCCGAGGACGGAGCCGATTGTCGCGGCGGCCACCGCGGCGCCGGTGATCCCGGTGCCGAGGGCGGCGGAGACCAGCCCGGCATCGTCGCCGGGCAGCGGTGCGGGCGCGACGACGGCGACGCCGACGCCGTCGACCTGCCGGGCGACGGCGTCCTCGGCGGTCGCGACGGCCGCGCAGAGTTCGCGCGCACCGGGGCCGTCGTCGTCGACGGTGACCAGGACGCGGGCGAGGGGGCCGTTGACGGTGACCGCGGTGACGCCGGGCAGCGGCTCGAGCCGGCGGCGCAGCGCGGCGGCGAGCCGGTCGTAGGCGAGATCAAGGCCGCGGACCTCGATCCAGTAGGTCGGCCCGGAACGGCTGACGCGGCGCACCGGCGTTCCGCCGATCGCCTCGCCGACCGCGCCCGCGGTGGCCCGCGCGACCCCGGCCGCGGCCGAGACCATCCGCCCGGGCAGCGCGACGGCCGAGCCACCGAGCCGCACGGGCGCACTCACCAAGGCCGGAAAGGCCCGGTCGAGGGCGAGAAAGGTCATCTCAGGCTCCGTTTCCGTCCGGGTTGCGCCGCAGGCGCCGCAGTTTCAGTGATACCCGACGATTGTCCGATGTGGCGCAGTTGCGGTCACCGGCGACCGCGATCCCGCGGAATCCGGGGATCACCCGCAGCCGGCCCTCGAGGTTCTGGCGCACCGTGTTGTCGGCGGCCGCACACCCGTGGCACTGGCCGCCCAGCACGACGTTCACGACGCCGTCGGTCACCCCGACGAGGTCGACGCTCCCGCCGTGCGACGCGGTGTAGTCGCCGAAGTCGCCGTCCAGGACGGCGCGGACCCGCTCGGCGATCTCCCGGTCGGCGGCGGCCCGGACGGCGGGGCCCTCCTCGTCGGCGCCGTCGCGGCGCCAGCCGCCCTCCGCGGCGAGCACCGCGTACAGGGCGGAGCGGATCCGCGCCCCGTCACCGGCGGCGGTTCGGCCCGGAGCGAGCCGGGTCTCGATCCGGCCCGGCGACACGTGCACGGCGGTGAGCACGGCGTCGTCGAACAGCGCCCGGACCGGCGGCGGTGCTTCGCCGGCGGGGACGTCGCCGGTGAACCGCACCAGGCCGGGTCCGATCCGCCAGCCGATCACCGCCGGGTCGCCGTCGGCGGCGGCCTCCGGATGCAGGTGGACCGGGGTGGGCGCGCTCACCCGGTGACCGCGGCGGTGATGGTGTGACCCAGATACGCCGCGACCCAGGCGAGCACGAACATGTACGTCCAGGAGATGGCCGGCCACTTCCACGAGTTGGTCTCGCGGCGGATCGCGCCGAGGGTCGACATGCACTGCAACGCGTAGACGAAGAACAGCAGCATGGCGACGACGGTCGGCGGGGAGAAGACGATCTCGCCCTTGTTCGGGCCGTGCGTGTACCGCATCGATTTGAGCGCGTCCGCCGGATTCTCCGGGTCCTCCGCGGCGGCGATCTGCCCGAGGGTGGAGACCACCACCTCGCGCGCGGCGAACGATCCCAGGATGCCGATGTCGATGCGCCAGTCGAAGCCCAGCGGACGGAAGACCGGTTCCACCGCCTTGCCGATCGACGCGGCGATGCTGTGGTCGAGGACGAACGAGCGGGCCGCCGCCTCGCCTTGCGCGGCCGCGGCGTCCGGGGTGGCGCCGTGCGCCAGCGCCGCGGCCGTCGCGGTGTCGCGGGCGGCATCGGCCTGCTCGGTGTGGGCGGGCAGCGACATCAGTATCCACAGCACGATCGACGTGGCCAGGATGATCTTGCCGACCTTCTGCAGGAACTGCTTGGACGAGTCCCACATGGTCAACAGCACGGTGCGGATGCCGGGCAGACGGTAGGGCGGCATCTCCATGTAGAAGGGCATCAGGTCGCTGCGCAGCGACTTGGTCCGCTTGAAGATCGCGGCCGCGATCATCGCCGAGAGTCCACCGAGCAGATACAGCCCGAACATCGCGGTGCCCTGGGCGTTGAACGGCCCGAACCGCGCGTCCTTGGAGATCACCATGCCGATCAGCAGGACGAACACCGGGATGCGCGCCGAGCAGGTCATCAGCGGGGCGGTGATGGTCGTCGCGATCCGGTCGCGCGACGAGGGAATGGTCCGGGTGGCCATGATGCCGGGCACCGCGCAGGCGAACGAACTCAGCATCGCCACGAAGGCGCGGCCCTCCAGCCCGGCGCGGCTCATCACGCGGTCGGTGAGGAACGCCGCCCGCGACATGTAGCCGACGTTCTCCAGCAGTGAGATCAGCAGGAACATCAGCATGATCTGCGGCACGAAGACCAGGACACCGCCGACACCGCCGATCAGCGCGGTGCCCAGGAAGTCGGCGAGCAACGGCTGGGAGACATGGTCGGTCACCAGGGTGCCGAGCCAGCCGAAGAACGTCTCGATGTAGTCCTGCAGCGGGGCGGCGAGGGTGAAGATCACCTGGAAGAAGGCGAACATCACGGCGAGGAACACCAGGGTGCCCCACGCCGGGTGCAGCAGCAGGCGGTCGACGGCGGTGGTGATCGAGTGCTCGCGCGGGGTCCGGTACCCGGATTCGGCGAGCGCCGAAGCGATCCAGTCGGCGCGTTCACGTCCGGGTTCGGCGGGCGGTGGCACCACCGGCCGCGGCCAGGCGGCGGGGTCGGCGAGCAGCCGGCGCACCGGCTCGAGCGTCGACGGCTTCGTCCCGATGACGGCGCGGACCGGGACACCGAGCGCCTCTTCCAGCGCGGCCGGGTCGACGTGCCCGTTGCGCCGCTCCATCTCGTCGCACATGGACAGCGCCACGGCCACCGGAATGCCCAGGTTGAGTGTCTCCGCGACGAGTGCGAGCGAACGCTCCAGGACGGTGGCGTCGACCACGACCAGCGCCGCGTCGGGCCGTCGTACGCCCTTCAGCCCGTCGGTCAGCAGATCCGCGACCACCTGCTCGTCGGGCGAGATCGGGGTGAGGCTGTAGGTGCCGGGCAGGTCTTCGAGGTAGGCGTGCTGGTGCTTCTTCTTGACCGGCGCGGCGGCTGGTCCGGCGGTGACGAGGGCGGAGGCCGGCTCGGCGGCGCGAATCCGGACCCGGCCGACCGAGCGGGTGACGGTGACGCCCGGGTAGTTGCCGGTCTTGAGGCGCAGGCCGGTGAGCGCGTTGAAGATCGAGGTCTTGCCGGCGTTGGGACTGCCGATCAGCGCTATCCGGGCACGGGTGTCGTCCGCGCCGGGTTCGGGGATACCGGTGCCGTGATGGGCGCACGACGGGTCGTGCACGTGTCCGGGGTCGGCGTCTCCGGACAGGCCGCCGCCCGGGCTGCAGCAGTCGCTCATTCGCCGGCCACCTCGCACTGGATGTACCGGGCTTCGCGATCGCGCAGGCAGACCTGGTACCCCATCACCCGGTAGATGCTCGGATCGCCGAGCGGTGCGCGGCGCACCTTGGCGATCGGCGTCTCACCCGCGAAGCCGAGACTGGCCAGCCGCCGGCGCACGGGTTCGGGGCAGTCGTCGCTGAAATCACGGACTGTGGCGGTCGCCCCGACGGCGACATCGGACAGGGGAGTCATACCCCCAGGTTAACCAAGCCTGCCCTGACTGTCACAGGGAACAAGGTCCCTGACCTGCTGAAATACCCGATCCGTCTCAACGTTCCTTAAGCTTCGCGGGTCAGCTCCCGTTGCGCCCCCAGGCGGCGAGGTAGCCCTTCTCGGTGTCGGTCAGCCGGCGCAGAGTGTGGGCCTCGATGTCGACGACGGCCATCTGGGTGCTGGCGACGCAGGCCGGCTTCTCGTCGAACGCGGCGGTCGCGCCACGGATCTCGTAGCCGATGGTGAAGTCGACGCTGCGGTGACCCTTGATCCACATGGCGATCGACAGCGGCGAGTCGTCGTGCCGCAGCTGCGCCCGGTAGCGGATCTCGACGTGCACGATCATCGCGCTCTTGATCAGCGGCGCGTACTCCTCGCCCGCGGACAGGAGCCACTGGATGCGCGCCTCCTCCATGAGGGTGACCATCCGGGCGTGGTTGATGTGGCCGAAGGCATCCATGTCCGACCAGCGCACCGGGATGTGCGCGACGAACGCGTAGGAGTTTTGCGCATCGGGCATGGCCGAAGTGTAACCCCAGGTCTTCACTGTTTCCTCAGTGGTCTCACAGGCGGAAGTTACCGAACCGCAACTTTTGGTCGGTACCGTTTGCAACCATGACCTCGCGCCGATTCGTCTCGACCCTGGCCGCCCTCAGTCTCCTGATCGTGTCCGCGTCCGCGTTGGTCGAAGCACCGGCAGGTGCGGCGCCCGGTGCCACCGTCGTCAAGAAGGTTCAGCGCAGCATTCATCGGACCGACCTGAACATCAAGAGCAAGGCGATGGGCACCAGCGTGCCGGTCACCGTCCTGTCGCCCGGTGGCTCCGCGCCGCGCGGCACCCTCTACATGCTCGACGGCGCCGACGCCGGCACCAAGGTCAGCGACTGGATCACCAAGGGCGGCGCGGCGCAGTTCTTCGCCGGCCGGAACGTCAACGTGGTGCTGCCTGCCGGTGGCGGCGGGTCGTTCTACACCAACTGGATCCGCAAGGACAGCAAGCTCGGCAAGCCGCAGTGGGAGACCTTTCTGACCGAGGAACTGCCGCCGGTGATCGCCGCGCAGTTCGGGTCCAACGGCCGCAACGCCGTCATGGGTCTGTCGATGGGCGGCCAGTCGGCGTTCGCGCTCGCCGCCCGCCACCCCGAGCTGTACAACGGCGCCGCCTCGCTCAGCGGCTGCCCGCCGGTGTCCGGCCCGGCCAACGAGGCCTACGTCCGCACGACCGTCGCCAAGTCCGGCGGTGACGCCTCCAACATGTGGGGCGCCCCCGGCTCCCCGCGGTGGCGTGCGCACGACCCGTCGCTGCACCTGGATGCGTTGCGCGGCAAGGCCATCTACCTCAGCGCCGGCTCGGGAGCCATCGGCCCGGCCGACCTCACCCAGAAGCGCGATCCCAAGGACGGCCCGGAGGACGCGCAGATCGCCGCCGGTTCGGCGCTGGAGGCCGCGGCCTACCGCTGCTCGCTGGAGTTCGCCGCGCAGCTGAGTTCGGCGGGGATTCAGTTCACCCCGGGCTTCCGGCTGATCGGCACCCACAACTGGGTGTACTGGAAGCAGGACCTGCCGAACGCCTGGGCCGTGCTGGCCCCGTCGATCGCCTGACCGCCGCTCGTCGACGCGATCTCTCCTCTTCGACGCGATCTCTCCCTGGGCCGGTCGATCCCTGAGCCGGTCGACCGCTGAGCCGGTCGACGTCTGAACGGGTCGCTCGCGGTGCTGGTCGACTTCCGATCGGGCCGGTTCCGCCCCCGATCGGTCCCTGAGTCGCGGGCGACGAAGGAGCCCTCGAGCCGAAGGTGGCCGTCGGCCCCTGCCTCCGCGAACTACTCGCCGCGGGCCGCTTCGTCGTCCGGCACCGTGTAGGCCCGCACGACCTGCTCGAAGAGCAACTGCCGTCGGGCGAGCGCGACCGGATTCTCGGGCTCGATCAGCACCTGGATCGCGGTGCCGTCGTACACCGCGATCAGCGCCTGGATGAAGGCCGGCGCGTCCGGGATGGTCCGGCCGATGCTGGCGAGCAGATCGACGGCGATCGGGAGCAGCATGTCGCCGATCGCGGCTTCGCGCAGTGCGATGGTCTGCCGCAGTTCCGGGGTGCGCAGGGCGTGCGCGTTGACCTCGGCGGTGATGCCCCACCAGCGCGCGTCGAGGGGCAGGGCGTCGATGATCCCGTGCACGATCGCGCTGAGGTCCACCACGCCGTCGTTCTGCAACCGGTCGAGGGCGGCCCGGATGTCGGCGATCATCGCCGTCGAACGCTCCGACCACATCGCCAGGAACAGTTCTTCCAGCGAGTCGAAGTTGGAGTAGAAGGCGCCGCGGGTGAACCCGGCGCGTTCGACGACCTTCTCGACCGTCGTATGGCCGAAGCCGATCTCGGCGTACACCTCGTAGGCGGCGTCGAGCAGGCGCCGGCGGGTGTTGCCGCGGCGGCGCTTGTTCGTGGCGTCGGGGACCTCCAGGCCGGGGTTCATGCGCGGTACCCGCGTGCGAAGTCGAGGAAGACGTCGTTCTCGGCCGGGACGGTGACGGTGACGCGGACGCCCTCGCCGGCGAACGGCCGCACGATCACGCCGGCCCGGGTCGCTGCCTCCGCGAACGGCGCCGCCTCGTCGCCGAGGTCGAGCCAGACGAAATTGGTCTGCGAGTCGGGCACCCGGTAGCCGGCGTCGCGCAGGGCCGCGGTGACGCGGGTGCGTTCGGCGGCCACCTGGTCGGTGCGGGCCAGCAGCTGATCCTGTGCGCGCAGGGCCGCCCGCGCGGCGGCCTGGGCGATGCTGTTCACCGAGAACGGCAGATGCACCTTGCCGAGCGCGGTGATCACCTCCGGCGCGGCGACGGCGTAGCCGACCCGCAGCCCGGCCAGCCCGTAGGCCTTGGAGAAGGTGCGCAGCACCACCAGATTGGGGAACTCCCTGCGCAGTTCGAGGGCGTCGACGGCGTGCGCGTCGTCGTTCCGGGTGTATTCGATGTAGGCCTCGTCGAGGGCGACGATGAGGTCGGCGGGCACCGCTTCTAGGAAGGTGCGCAGGTCGTCGGCGCGCACGACGGTCCCGGTCGGGTTGTTCGGGTTGCAGACGAAGATCAGCCGGGTGCGCTCGGTGATCGCCGCGGCCATCGCCGCCAGGTCGTAGACGGCGTCGCCGGTCAGCGGCGCCTGGACGGGCGTGGCGCCCGCGACGCGCGTGGCCAGCGGGTACGTCTCGAAGCTGCGCCAGCCGAACAGCACCTCGTCGCCCGGCCCGCTGGTGATGGTGATCAGGTTCTGGCACAGCGTGACCGAGCCGCAGCCGGTGATGACCTCGGCCGGCGTCACCCCGAGCGTCTTCGCCAGGTCGTCGGTGAGGGCCACCGCGCCGTTGTCCGGATAGCGGTTGACGCCCGCCGCCGCCTCGGCGATCGCGGCCGCCACCGCGGGGAGCGGCGGCTCGGTCACTTCGTTGCTCGCGAGCTTCAGCGCGCCCGGGAAAGTCTTGCCCGGCACGTAGGCGGGCAGGGAGTCGAGATCGGGGCGGATACGGAGTGTCACGACATTCCAATGTAGGCGCTTCGCCCGTGCCGATCACGGCGGGCCGTCGTGATTTGCCTCCGCGCGCGGGCCCTGTGTAGTCTCTGTTTCCGGCGAGTTCGCAAGGACTTGAGACCGGGAGACGTGCCAGAGCGGCCGAATGGGACTCACTGCTAATGAGTTGTCTCTTGAAAAAGGGACCGGAGGTTCAAATCCTCTCGTCTCCGCTGACCGGGCCCGCCCGGACAACCGAATAGCGTCGGAACATGTACTTCCTGTACAGTCGTTCTGCGTACCAGCGCCCGTAGCTCAACGGATAGAGCATCTGACTACGGATCAGAAGGTTTGGGGTTCGAATCCCTACGGGCGCACCAAGTGAGGCGAGAGGCCCTTTCCGGGATACCGGGAAGGGCCTCTCGCGTTGCGCGGTGCCCAGTTGCCGTTGGCTCGTGCTGTCTCGGGCGTGAACGTGCCTCCGTCGTGAACGGGGCCCGTGGATCGGGGCGGTGCGGGCCTCGCGAACCTGCCGCAGTACCGCCGAGTCGTGACAGGAACCTGGGCTGGCGACTGACACGTCCCCTGTGTCGATGGCGGGCTCTGCTGACATGATGGCCCGTGGTGGTCTTGCTCGGGAGTTCTTCCGGGGCCGAGTAGCGAAGGGGCGCGGCGTGGCGTCAGTGCATGAGGTGATTGAGGCGTTTCGGCGGGCTCCGTCGAACTCTGAGCGTGGCACTAAGTTCGAGGAGTTGATGGTCCGCTACTTCCAGCTCGACCCCACCCTGTCGCAGGAGTACGACCAGGTGTGGCGCTGGATCGACTGGCCGGGTCGCGACGGCAAGCCGGACACCGGGATCGACCTGGTTGCTCGCAAGCGCGACACGGGCGACTACACCGCGATCCAGTGCAAGTTCTATGAGCCGACCACAACCCTCTCGAAGGGTGACATCGACTCATTCTTCACCGCGTCGGGGAAGAAGCCGTTCAGCAATCGGCTGATCATCTCCACCACCGACCGCTGGGGGTCGAACGCTGAGGAGGCGCTGGCCGACCAGCTGATCCCGGTCCAGCGGATCGGCTTGGCGGAGATCGCCGAGTCGCCGATCAACTGGGACATCGTCTACCCGGGCGACGACTTCGAGGTCAGCCTCACTAAGGCCGTCAAGCACGAGCCGCGCCTGCACCAGCAAGAGGCCATCGACGCCGTCTTCGCCGGGTTCGACACCGGAGTAGATCGCGGCAAGCTGATCATGGCCTGCGGTACAGGTAAGACGTTCACCGCATTGAAGATCGCCGAACGCACCGCCGTGGAGAACGGTGGCAGTGCCCGGATTCTGTTCGCGGTCCCGTCGATCTCGCTGCTTTCCCAGACGCTGCGGGAGTGGACAGCCCAGTGCACGCTCGACATGCGGGCGTTCGCCGTCTGTTCGGACCGCAAGGTGTCCAAGACCGCCGAAGACATCAGCAGCTACGACGTGGCGATCCCGGTGACCACCGACGCGAACAAGCTGTACGCCGAGACGGAGTACCGCAAGCGCGCCAAGGGACTGACGGTGGTCTTCACCACCTACCAGTCACTCCCGGTGGTAGCCGAAGCTCAGAAGCGAGGCTTGGAACCGTTCGATCTGGTGATTTGCGACGAGGCTCACCGCACCACCGGGGTCACGCTGTTCGGCGACGACGAGTCGAACTTCGTGAAGGTCCACGACCCGGACTACCTTAAAGCCACCCGCCGCCTCTACATGACGGCGACCCCGCGAATCTTCGACGACAACGTCAAGGCGAAGGCCGACGAGCACTCCGCCGAGATCACGTCGATGGACGACGAGCACACCTACGGTCCCGAGTTCCACCGCCTCTCGTTCGGTGAGGCCGTGGACCGGGGTCTGCTCACCGACTACAAGGTGATCGTCCTGACCGTTGACGAATCCGTCATGGCTTCAACCCTGCAAGGACAGCTCGCAGGGGAGGTCGGCGAGCTGCGCCTGGACGACGCCTCCAAGATCGTCGGCTGCTGGAACGCCCTCGCCAAGCGGGCAGGCGAGTCGCCGGACGGTACCGGCTTCGAGCCTGGTGAGCCGCCCATGCGGCGCGCGGTGGCGTTCGCCAAGGACATCGCCGCGTCCAAACAGGTCGCCGAGGTGTTCCCCGCCGTCGTCGACTCGTACCGCGAACTGCTCTCCGAGGACGAGAACGACGGACAACGAGTCGACGCAACCAACCTCGACCTGACGTGCGCCGTGCGCCATGTGGACGGGACCTTCAACGCGCTGGAACGGAACCGGGAACTCGCCTGGCTCAAGGCGCCCGTCCCGGAGTCCGAGTGCCGGATTCTGACCAATGCCCGCTGCCTGTCCGAGGGTGTGGACGTGCCCGCGCTGGACGCGGTGATGTTCCTGAACCCGCGCAACTCGGTGGTCGACGTGGTGCAGTCCGTCGGACGCGTGATGCGCAAGGCCGACGGCAAGAACTACGGCTACATCATCCTGCCGGTCGCGGTGCCCGCTGGCACCAGCCCCGCTGCGGCGCTGAACGACAACGTCCGCTTCAAGGTGGTGTGGCAGGTCCTCAACGCCCTGCGCGCTCACGACGACCGCTTCAACGCGATGGTCAACTCTATCGCCCTCAACGCCAAGACCGACCAGAAGGCCGGGAAGGGCAGCGACCGGCTGCTGGGCGGTCACGTCGGCCCCACCGATACCGACGAGACCTTGACCCCCGACGGGGAGACGGCCAGCGGCGAGGCCGAGGCCACCGGCGACGGGGCGATGGCGACGCAGATGGCGCTGTTCTCGTTGTCGGAGTGGCAGGAGGCGATCTACGCCAAGATCGTCGACAAGGTCGGTACCCGCGCGTACTGGGAGGACTGGGCGGCCGATGTCGCCGACATCGCCGCCGCGCTGACCACCCGGATCAACGCCACCCTCGCCGCTGCGGACCCTTCTGTGACCACCGCGTTCGACGAGTTCCTGACCGGCCTGCGAGACAATCTCAACGACTCGATCAGCCGCGACGACGCCGTGTCCATGCTCGCCCAGCACCTGATCACCAAACCGGTCTTCGACGCCCTGTTCGCCGACCACGACTTCGCCTCCCACAACCCCGTCGCCATCGTCATGCAGGCGATGGTCGACCGGCTCGGCGGCGCGGGGCTCGAAGCCGAGACCGCGCACCTGGAAGGCTTCTACGACTCCGTCCGGGTGCGAGCAGCCGAGGTGACGACGGCGGAGGGCAAGCAGCAGGTGATCGCCGACCTGTACGAGAAGTTCTTCCGCATCGGGTTCCGCAAGCAATCCGAAGCCCTCGGGATCGTCTACACCCCGGTCGAGATCGTCGACTTCATCCTCCGCGCCGCCGACCAAGCCTCCCGCGACGCCTTCGGCAGGGGCCTCACCGACGAGGGCGTCCACATCCTCGACCCGTTCGCCGGCACCGGCACCTTTATGACGCGGCTTCTGCAATCCGGACTCATCGCACCGTCGGACCTGGCCCGCAAGTACGCGAGCGAGCTGCACGCGAACGAGATCATGCTGCTCGCCTACTACATCGCCGCGGTGAACATCGAAACCACCTACCACGCGGTCACCGACGCGACCGAGTACACGCCGTTCGAGGGCATCGTCCTGGCTGACACGTTCCAGATCACCGAAGACGGTGACACGATGGACGCGGCCATGTTCCCCCAGAACAACGACCGGATCATCAAACAGCTCGCCGTCCCGATCAACGTGATCGTCGGCAACCCGCCGTACTCAAAAGGGCAGACCTCGGCGAACGACCTCAACGCGAACCTCGCCTACCCCACGCTGGACGGACGGATCGCACAGACGTACGTCAAGCACTCCACCGGCAAGAACAAGAACAGCCTCTACGCTTCCGAGTACCGCGCCCTCCGCTGGGCGTCCGACCGGATCGGGGACTCCGGTGTGGTCGGGTACGTATCGAACGGAGGGTGGATCGACGGCAACTCCGCCGCCGGGATTCGACTGTCCCTCGCCGACGAGTTCGCCAGAATCTACGTGTTCAATCTGCGCGGGAACATGCGAAAGTCCAACTGGAAAGAAGAGGGAGGACAGATATTCGGAGCCGGGTCACAGGCGACTATCGCAATCATGATCGGTGTCAAGGACCCGACCCACGCTGGACCCTCTGAAATCCTCTATCACGATGTCGGGGACTTCCTGTCCCGTGAGGACAAGCTCGGGATCATCGCCAGGAGCATGCTGCCTTCGATGGAGTGGCAGACAATCACCCCCAACAGTCACGGAGACTGGACTGAGCAGCGTAGCGACGACTTCGTCACTTGGCCCGTCATCGGGGACAAGGAAGCAAACAACGCACCGACCGTGTTCTCCGTCTTCTCCGCTGGGTTACAGACGAACCGCGACGCCTGGGTCTACGACTACTCCCGAACCAAGCTCATCGAAAATGTGCAGCGTCTGATTGCGAACTACCAGGCCCAGCACGAACCGTTCGCCGACTACTGCCAAGCCAACGGCATCGCCCGCCGCAACGAAGCCGCTGTCACCGCCTACCTCACTGCGAACCCACCCGTCGCAGACCCGAGCTACATCAAGTGGTCACGAAGTCTCCGCACTCACCTGGCGCGCGGAACCGAAATCCGATTTCACGAATCTGGTGTTGCGTCTGGTTCCTACCGTCCGTTCAGCGAGCAGCACGTCTACTACGACCGGCACCTGAACCACGAGCGCAGTCGATTGCCGTCGATGTTCCCGACCTCGTACCACATGAATCTCGGCTTCTACGTAGTCGGCACTGGATCGGACAAGCCGTTCTCGACGTTGATGACTGACGCCGCTCCTGACCTCGCATTTTGGGGCTCGACCAGTGGGCAACTCTTCTCCCGCTGGACGTACGAGAAAGCCGAAGCCGCCGACGGTGAATTGAACTTCACCTCGCCCAACTCCGCCGACGTTGACGAGTACGGGTACCGGCGAATCGACAACATCACCGACGCGATCCTCGCCCAGTACCGCGAAGCCATCGGCGAGCAGGTGACCAAAGATGACATCTTCTACTACGTCTACGGCCTGCTCCACGACCCGAACTACCGGACCACTTATGCCGCAGACTTGAAGAAGATGCTCCCGCACATCCCGACCCCGGAGACGCGAGAGCGGTTCGACCAACTCACCGATGCAGGCCGACGCCTCGCCGATCTCCACGTGAACTACGAGACCGTCGAGCCGTATCCGCTCGATGTCCAGTTGAAGCCCGGAGTTGACACATCCGATCGGGAGACGTGGCGCGTGCAGAAGATGAAATGGGCCAAGAAGAAGGACTCGGAGACCGGCAAGAACGTCGATGACCGAACCAAGATCGTCTACAGCCCGAAGGTCACCATTGCCGGAATACCCGAGGAGGCCGACCGCTACATGCTCGGCTCCCGATCCGCCCTCGCGTGGCTCATCGACCGCTACCAGGTCAAGACGGACAAGGCTTCGGGGATCGTCAACGACCCGAATGACTGGTGCGACGAACACGACGACCCGACGTACATCGTGGACCTGATCAAGCGCGTGACGACAGTCGCGGTCGAGACGATGCGGATTGTCGACGGTCTGTCGGAGCGCTCCGGCCTGTAGTCAATCGTGAGCCGGAGGCGCCGTCGTCAACGTGCGCGTACGTGTGAACCATCGTCGCCGGACACCTCATGATGGATGGCCCAGCAGGCAGCGGTTCTCGCGGACCATGCACCGCAGCGCGTCGTAGTCCGACGTGCACGTCCTCAGCAGAGCGGCGTGGTCGGGCCAACTCCACTTCAACCACCGAGCAGCGCACAGGCCGGTAACGCTCTGTGCGCCTGCGAGTTTCAGCGCAGCAGCTGCCGATTGAATGCTCGCTCCGGTTGTCCATGTGTCGTCGACGACGAGGACGTGTTTGCCGCCGACCGCATTATGCCACTCGTCGGAGACTGCGAACCGGTCTGCTCGTCGGACACGCGTGCACCCAGGCACGTATCCGGGACCGAGGTCGAGGAGGAATCGCTGAACGGCCGCCGGGTCGACGACCTGACTGACCGCGGTGGCAAGTTGCCGAACCGGATGATCGCCCTGGCGTCCGCGCGAGGATGGCACGTAGGTGACCGAGTCCCACAGATGCCCCAGTTCCTGCCGGATGCAGTCACCGTGCAGAAGCGTGCCGATGTTTATGATCAGGCTTAGGTCCGCGACAGAGCGCTGCACCTGCGGCGTCGCCTTGTAGGTCTGCATAAGGTGCGCAGATTGGTGAAGGTACGGCCGGTTATCGCCCTGCGCGTATGTGAGCATCAACGTGTGGTCGCACGTGAGGCCATTGAGTTCGGCGCGCACATTGCTGCACTGTCCGCAGACAGCAGATCCAGCCGACGGACCCCGGCAGACGTCGCACGTTCCCGCATGGCCGACCTCGTATACGTTTCGCAGGAATCCGCCGACTCTGCCCGTGACGACCGCGGCCAGCGTGGCGGCAGTGGTCGCATCAACCAACGGACGCCAACAGTTCCGTGACCCGGTCGTCGAGTTCGACGATCTGCTCCACATGCCGCAGTGCCTCGTCGGGTGTCCGAGCGACATGGACGCCTGGCTGACCCACGAGCTCGGCTCCCCACGACGTCGCCAGCGCAACGGCCTCGCTCAGCACCACCGCACGACCATGCGCGACAGCCTCGCGAGCCTGAATCCGCGTGCCGCTGTGCTCGCCGGCCTCGGCGATCACGGTCGCGATGCCGTACGCGCTCATCACCGCGTTGCGAGCAGGAAACGACCACTTGGTCGGCGCGAAGCCGGGAGTGAACTGCGACAGCAGCATTCCGCGCCGCCCGATCTCGGCCTGCAGGTCGCGGTTCGATCGCGGATAGAAGTAGTCGAGGCCGTTTCCGAGAACAGCGACCGTCCGCCCCCCCGCACGCAGCGCGGCGGTGTGGGCCACGGTGTCGATGCCCTCGGCGAGTCCGGCGACGACGGTCAGTTGGTAGTCGGTGAGCAACTGTGCGACACGCTCGGCGAACTGCAGTCCGCGAGCACTCGCTCGACGCGAACCTACAACCGAAACCGCGCGATCAGCGGCGACGACCTCACCCTGCGTGAACAGTAGCGGAGGCATCTGTCGAACCGATCGGACCTGCTCGGGGTAGCTCGCATCGAACAGCGTGTGCAGCGTGAACGGCTCGGCCTCCCACTCGCGCAGGGTGTCGCGCGCCTCGGCGAGTAGCTTCTCGGCGTCGGCGTTGTCGAACAGGCCGGTCGGGTAGTGCTGCTCCCACACGGTCAGGGCGTCGCCGGCCTCGATGATTTCGGCAGTTAGCTCGGGGTAGGAGAGGCCATCGGGCCGCGACTGAACGAGAGCCACGAGGGCGACCCGCTGTTCGTCGGCGTGAGCGGTACTCATCGGGTTACCTCCTGTCGGTTCCTCACCGTTTCCGGCATGGTCTCATCCGCCACTGACAGACAGGTTACGACAGCGGTGATCAGTGGCGCGGCTTCGCCGGCCACCACATCCGATCACCGAGGACCGCCATCATGGCGGGCACCAGGACGGTCCGCACGATCACGATGTCGAGCAGCAGGCCGACACCGATCGTGAAACCGATCTGCACCAGGTTCAGCACCGTACCGCTCATCAGCGCGAACATCGTCAGCGCGAAGACGATGCCCGCGGTGGTGATGACCCCGCCGGTGCTGCCGAAGGCCCGCAGGATGCCGCGCACCATGCCGTTGTGCTCCGCCTCTTCCCGGATGCGCGAGGCGAACAGCATCGAGTAGTCGGCGCCGACGGCGATCACCGCCATGAACGACACCGGGATCACCGACCAGTCCAGGTCGATCCCGATGATGTGCTGCCACACGAGCACGCTGACGCCGACCGCCGAGGCGAACGAGAGCAGCACCGTCGCGACCAGCAGGATCGGCGCGAGGAGGCTGCGCAACAGCACCATGAGGATCAACAGGACGGCGAGCGCGGCCACGGTGCCGAACAGCAGCAGGTCGCGGCGCACTTGATCCTGCATGTCGGCGGACAGCGAGGCCAGGCCGGTGTTCGACGCCGTCGCATCGGCCAGGGTGGTCGGTGCCAGCGCGCGTTCGACCACGCCGGGCAGCGCCCGGCTGGCCCGCATCGCCTCCTGGCTGTACGGGTTCACGCCCCACATCACCATCATCCGGGCGGTCTTGCCGTCCGGCGTGATGAGCAGGCGGCCGCCCTCCACGAAACGGGGATCGTTCAGGGCCTCCGGCGGCAGGTAGAAACCGGCGCCCGGACCCGACCTGGTCGACGCGCTCATCGTCTGGAGGTAATCGGCGGCCCGGTGCAGACCGGCGGTGAGCTGGGCGGTCATCGCCACCGTTTGGTCGGTGCCGGCCTGGGCCTGATGCAGGCCGTCGGACAGATCGTTCAGCCCGCCGGAGAGCTCGTCGACACCGCTCTTCAACCGGGTCAGACCGTCACGCAGGCGGTCGGTGGAACCGTCCGCGAGCAGATCGAGCAGCGGTAGTGCCTGGCGCACGGCGGGAATCCCGGCGGCCAGCGCGCGCCGCCCGTTCTCCAGGTTCGCGGTGAGGGCGCCGATGTCGTCGAAGACCGCGCCGGCCCGGCCGCCGGTCGCCCGGTTCAGCGCCGACCAGGCCTCGCGGGCGGCCAGGCACGACGCGTCCGCGCGGCACGCGGCGCTGGGCGTGGCACTGCGCCACGGAGCGAAGAGCCGATCGGCCTGCTGCACGGCCGTCAGTGCCCGGGTCTGCTGGGACAGGGTCTCCGCGGAATCCAGGAGTTCGCCGAGCGTCCGGCGCAGCGCGGGGATGCCGTCGGCGAGTCCTCGGCCGCCGGTCGCGGTACGCGCGGCCGCATCGAGCCGGTCGAGCCGATCGAGGACGCCGCCGGCCATCGCGGCCAGCTGCTCGGTGCCGGACACCATCTCGGGCATCCGGCGGACCGCCTCGTCGGCACCCGCGCTCAACTGCGCGACGCCCGAAGCGAGTCGCTGCAGTTCTGGCGTCGCCTCGACCATCCGTCGATGCGCGCCGGCGAGTTCGTCGCCCACGATGCCGGTCTGGTAGCCGGTGGCGGCTTCGGCCAGCGGGCTGCCGTCGGGCCGGGTGAGTCCGTACACCGCGGCCGCCTCGGGCATGTTGGCGACGGCGATCGAGGCGACCTCGAGTGCGGCCAGGTCGGCGGTGTTGCGCAGATCGTGGTCGGAACGCACCACGACGAACTCGGGCGCGATCTCGTTGCGGCCGAAGTGAGCGGTGACGACGTCGTAGCCGCGGGTGGCGTCGGTGGCGCCGCGCGGCATGGCCGACTCGTCCCAATTCATCCGGAACGTCGTGGTGATGGCCGCGGTGCCGAGCAGGAACACCAGGGCGGCGGCGGTGTAGATCCCGGCGTGCCGGATGACCTGCGCGCCGCGGCGGCGCCAGCGCCGCTCGGTGGAGGCCCGGGGCTCGGCCCAGCCGCGCGCGCCGGCGAGGGAGAGCAGCGCGAGCGGCAGGGTGAGGCTGATGAAGAGGGTGATCAGTACGGCGATCGCGGTCGGCGGGCCCGCGGTGGTGAACATGCCGATCTTGGTGAAGACCATGGAACCGCAGGCGGCGGCGATGGTCAGTGCCGAGGCGACCAGGATGGGCCCGGTACGGCCCGAACTCCGGGCGACGGAATCGGCGACGGACCGTCCGGCCCTGCGCCCCTCGTGGTAGCCGGCGATGGTGAATATGGCGTAGTCGGTGCCGGCGCCGAGCACCAGCGCGGTCATGATCGCGATGGTGAAGTTGGAGATCGACAGGGTGCCGGACTGGCCGAGGAGCGCGATCACCGGCCGCACCACGGCCAGCGTGACGCCGATGGTGATCAGCGGGATCATCGCGGTGGCGAGGACCCGGTAGGCCGCGAAGAGCAGCACGGTGATCAACAGGATCGAGACCGCGGTGATGATGAGCAGGGAGACGTCGATCTGCTCGAAGAGGTCCGACAGCATCGCGGTGGGGCCGCTGTAGTGGACCACGAGCCCGTCGGGCCGGGGGATCGCGTCGATCTGCGCCCGGATCGCCTGGGTCGCGTGATGGGCTCTGGTGGAGCCGACCGAACCCGCCGAGGCGATGAGCAGGGTCACCGCCTTGCCGTCTTCGCTGATCGCGATGTCGCGGGTCACCGGGTTCCCGTACATGTCGATCAGGTAGGAGACGTTTTCGGGGTCGTCGAGCAGCCGGCCGGTCAGCGTCGCGAGGTACTTCTCGTCGGCCGCGCTGAAACCGTTCTCATTCGCGAGTACCACGCTGCTCACGGCGTTGGACCGGGGCACCCCGAACTCGTCCGCCATTCGTTCCAGGTTCTGGTTGGCCGGTAGATCGCGGGGCAGGAAATCGGCGGAATGGCCGGAGACCACCTGTTCGAGCTGCGGCACCGCCACGTTGAGCAGGCCCGCAGCGGCGACCCAGAAGATCACCACCCACCGGGCGTGCCGCTGGACCCACCCGCCGAACCGGGTCAGGGACGTGCTCTGTGCCGTTCCGGCCACGCCTGCCTCCTCTTGCCGTGATACGCGGTAGACGCCCGCCATCGAATCGAATTGACCCTAAAGTCATATTCGCGAGGTGGTCAATGTGAGTTCGTGGTCGAGTGGGGTGCTCGTCAGCCGGAGGGTGGAGTGATGAAGCTCACATGGAAAGAGCGTCGAGAAGTCGTTCGCCGCGAGCGACCATGTCCGCGGCCGACTCGCCGGGATTGTGCAGCCACCAGTCCACCAGTGCCGACACCACCGCTGACCAGACGCGCGTCAGCGCGTCGAGGTCGCCCGGCTCGGTCAGGCGGTCGGCGAACGAGGCCGCGATACCTTCGGCGGCCTGCAGAAGCAGCTGGAGACGGTACTTCTTGGCCACCTCGAGCGCCTCGCTCCCGGCGGGCAGCGTCCGGTCGAAGAGCACGTTCCAGTCGTGCGGCCGTGGCTCCAGCGCGGTGAACACCGCGTTCAGCACCGCCGCGCCGCGGCCCATCGCCGAATGATCCTGGGCCAGGGCGTCGGCGATCCGCTCGGTCAGCTCCCGCCCGGCCCGGTCGCAGCATGCGCAGTAGAGGCCCTGCTTCGAGGTGAAGTAGGAGTGGATGAGCGGCTTGGAGATGCCCGCGTGAACGGCGATCTCGGCCAGCGTGGTCGCGGCGTAGCCGCGCCGGGCGAACTCGGCGGCGGCCGCGTCGAGGATCTGCGCCTCGCGTTCCGCGCGCGGCACGCCCTTGGACCCGGAACGAGCTCTCGCCATGTCCGCCGTCTCCTCACTCACCCGCCTCGCGCGTCCGCGGCACCGCCGTCGTCAGCCGATGGCGCGCGGGGTGGTTCCGGCACAATGGTGCCATGACCCGGTCTCCGCACGCCCCGCGCTCAGCGCCGCCGTACCGGGAGCCGATCGCCCGCGGGCAGACCTATCCGCCGCTCGGGTTCGCCGACGACGGCACCCCGCGCTACGGGTACACCCCGCCGACGGTGGCGGCACAGGTGCCGGTGGAACCGGCGCCGGTGCGGCCGGGGCCGCCGCCTCCGCCCAAACGGGATCCCGCGTGGCGGACCGTCGCCGGGGTGGCGAGCGTGCTGGTGCTGGTCCTCATCGTCGCGGGGGCGCTGAAACTGGCGTCGTCCGGCGGCCGCGACGACCTCTCCGTCCGCTCCGACCCGCCGCAGTCGCAGACGCTCGACGACCCGTACCTCGACGGCAACCAGAACCCCGACCAGAGCGGCGTCCCGTCGTTCCCGATGCCGCCGGTGCCCGGCGGGACCACGCCGGCGCAGCCCTCCGGACCGCCGCTGCCGACCCTCTACGAGGTCACCACGCAGGCGCAGTCGACGGTCCTCTACCGCGACGGCGACATCACCAAGGTGACCACCAAACCGGGCGGTCCGTGGTCGGTGCAGGCCGTCACGACCGGTCTCGCACGGGTCACCGTGCTCGTCGGTGACGGCGAGGCCGCGTCGTGCCGGATCACGGTCGACGGGAAGCTGGTGTCCAGCCAGCAGGTCAGCGGCGGGGGCAGTGGTATGCGGTTGCTCGTCTGTCAGGGCTGACAGGGGCTAACGTAGAGGCGTGACTTCTCGCGAACCGTCGAACGATGTGAAGACCATGCTCACCTGGCGCGGCGCCGACGCCGAGCGCATCGAGCAGGTCCGGATGAACATCAGCGACGCGCGGATCCGCGCGTACGGCCGGATCATCAGCGCGGCCACGGACGAGCACGAAGCGTATTCGGTGTCGTACGAGTTGGTGACGAACGACAGCGGCGTCACCCGGCGACTCTCGGTGCGGATGCTCCGCGCGAGCGGCGAGACCCAGCTCGACATCAGCCGGGACATGGACGGCCGCTGGATGGTGCAGACGCCGGACAGCGTGGTGCACAGCGACTTCGGCGGCGCCGACACCGTCGACCTGTGGCATTCGCCGTTCCTCAAGTCGCTGGTGATCCGCCGCTTCGGCCTGCTCGGTGGGCAGAGCGTGGTCGACATTCCGGTGGTGGAGCTCAGCCTGCCCGGGTGCAGCGTCGATGTGATCGAGAAGTCGTACACGTTCGACGGACTCGGCACCGCCGCCGGCGCGGCGACGCTGACCTCGGCGCGCGGCACCTGGGATCTGCGGGTCGACGAGGCCGGGCTGGTGACCACGTTCACCGGGATCGCCGAGCGGATCTGACGCCCGGCGCGCGCGGCTCAGTCCATCCAGACGCGCGCCAGATGGGCCTGGCGCCGTAGTTCGTGTGCCCAGCCCTCGTCGCCGATCACGACGCCCTCGATGGGGTGCGGCGGCGCCAGCGCGATCTGCTCGTAGCGGGCGCGGGCGCGGTGGCCGTCGTCGACGATCACCTCCACGCTGCCGTGATCGCGCAGCGCGTCGCGGGCGGCGATCAGGCGGTCGATGGTCTCGCTCAGCGTGTTCAGCAGCGCCGTGGCGTTGCCCTCCAGCATGGCGCGCTGCAACTCCGGCGCGGTGCCCGCGACGCGGGTGCCGTCGCGAAAACTGCCCGCGGCCAGCCGCAGCGCCAGTGCGCTCTCGCCGGCGCCGACCGTCGCGGTCACCGCAGCCGTCAGGTGCGGATTGTGCGAGATGGCGGCGACGGCGCGGTCGTGCGCGTCGTTCGCGGCGGGCACCACCAGGGCCCCCGCGGCGCGGGCGATCCCGGCGACGGCGAGCCAGTCGTGCGGGTCGGTGTCGTCGTGCGTGGTGACCATCCACATCGCCCCGGTGAACAGCGTGGGATCGGTGGCGGCCCAACCGGATTCGGCGGTGCCGGCCATCGGGTGGCCGCCGACGTACCGGGCGCCGGGATGCCCGGCGGCGACGATTCGTGCCACCTCTTCCTTGACGCTGACGACGTCGGTGAGCAGGCAGCCGGGTGCGTGCTCGGCGACCGCGGCGACCATCGCGCCGAGCGCCGGAACCGGGGTCGCGAGCACCACCACGGCGTCGTCCGCGGCGGCGCGGCGCAGGACGGCGGCGAGGTCGGCGGAGGCGTCGTATCCGGCCGCGGTGGCCTGTTCGACGGTCGCGGCGGAGCGGTTGTATCCGTAGGCCGCTCGCCCGGCGTCGGCGAGGACCCGAAGCAGGGAGCCGCCGATCAGGCCGAGCCCCAGAATGCAGACCGGTCGTGCGTTGTCGGGATCCACGGATTCAGGCTACCGTGGCGAGCATGGGCACCGCGCAGGCGCAGGACAGCGAATACGACGGTTATGCGGTCGCGGTGGTGCGTGAGGACACCGGCTGGAAGGTCAGTGTCCTGGCGCCCAGCGCCCTCGACAGTCTGGAAGACGCCGAGCTGCAGTTGCGCGAGCTGCGGGCGTCCGGCGCGGTCTTCGGGCTCCTCGACGTCGACGACGAATTCTTCGTGGTCGTGCGCCCGACGCCGACCGGCCCCCGGCTCCTGCTGTCGGATGCGACCGCTGCCGTCGACTACGACATCGCCGCCGACGTGCTCGACCGGCTCCACGTGGAGGTCCCCGACCTGGACCCCGACGACGTCGACGAGGTCGACCCGTGGGAGGAGGGCGACCTCGGTCTGCTCGCGGACCTGGGCCTGCCCGACGGCGTGATGAGCATCATCGTCGGCGACACCGACCTGTACGCGGACGAACAACTCGGCATGATCGCGGCGCGTCTCGGGTTCGCCGACGAACTGACCGAGGTGCTCGACGATCTCGGCGACTGATCCCGCCGCTCCGTTGAACGCGCCGCTGCACGACGCGCAAGCACAGATCCGCGTCGCGATCGAGGCCGCCCGCGCGACACCCGAGGGCGACGTGCCGATCGGCGCGGTGGTCTTCGGCCCGGACGGCACCGAACTGGCCCGCGCCGCGAACCGCCGGGAGGCCGACGGCGACCCCACGGCCCACGCCGAGATCCTGGCGCTGCGCGCGGCGGCCCGACGCCACGGCGACGGCTGGCGTCTCACCGGGTGCACCCTCGCGGTCACCGTCGAGCCGTGCGCGATGTGCGCCGGCGCGATCGGGCTGGCGCGCGTCTCCGCCGTCGTCTTCGGGGCATGGGAACCCAAGACCGGTGCCGTCGGCTCCCGATGGGACCTGCTGCGCGATCAGCGGCAGCTGCACCGGCCGCAGGTGCGCGGGGGAGTGCTGGCCGACGAGTGTGCGATGTTGGTCTCGGATTTCTTCGCAGGTCGGCGGGTTGTCGGGGACTCCGGATAGATTGGAGTCCGCAGCGCGATCGCGCAGTGGCCACCAAGACAAGGGGAAGCAGATGTCCGACAATCTGGACAAGATCAACGAGATCGTCGACTCGGTGCGCGAGAAGGTCGCCGGCCTGGCCGACTCCGAGCAGATCAACGCCGTCGTCGAGACCGCCAAGAGCAAGCTCGGCGAGCTGGCTGCCAATGAGCAGGTGCAGGGCGCCATCAGCACCGCGCAGGACAAGCTGAGCGAGCTGCTCGCGAACGAGCAGGTCCAGGGCGCCATCAACACCGCCACCGAGAAGGCCGCGGAGCTGAAGGACAAGATCTCCGGAAACTAAGCCCTCTGCCCCTCGGCCGCGTGTCGTCGCACGCTCCGCCACGCACGCTCAGGATCCGTCCCGTCGAAGGGTTCGACCAGGGGATTTCACCCTGGGGCCGGTGCTCGGGTACAGTTTCTCGCGGTGGCGTGTCCGAGCGGCCGAAGGTGCAGCACTCGAAATGCTGTGTGCGGTAACCCCGCACCGGGGGTTCAAATCCCTCCGCCACCGCGCAAGGCCCCTGATCTGCGGTGCAGGTCAGGGGCCTTTTCCAATCAGACGGGGAGACCGAGCGTGCGGCCGGCCTCGATCAGCCAGCCCATCCAGACGTGTTCCGGGGCGCCCATCATGTACTGGGCGAGAGCGTTCGAGAGTGCGTTGAAGGTCGCCATGGCGGGACTCCTCGTGTCGAGCGGCCGCGAGGTAGCGGCCTAACTCGAAAATCGCGACAAAACGCCCGGCTGTTACCGGGCGGCGGCGTCGGCCATCCCCGAATATCAGGTCACGGGGGGAATCTTCCCTCGTGGGTCAGCATTCGGGGGTGACCGACGTGCTCGCGTCGGCGTCCTTCGTGACCGGCTATGCGCCGGCGGCGGACGAGACCGCGGCGCCGGAGTCGAGCGCGGGTGCCGCCCGGCTCAGGCGTGCTCGATCGAGAAGCTGCTGCGTCGGCGGTACACGTCCAGGGCCAGCGCGACCAGGCGGTCGATGAGGTCCGGGTAGGCGAGGCCGGTGGCCTCCCACATCTTCGGATACATCGACGCCGGGGTGAATCCGGGAATGGTGTTCACCTCGTTGAGCAGCCAGCCCCGGCCGTCCTCCTCGTAGAAGAAGTCGACCCGCGCCATACCCGCACAGCGCAGCGCGACGAAGACCTGCCCGGCCAGCTCGCGGGCCTGCGCGATCGCCGCATCGGGCAGGTCAGCGGGGATCATCAGCTGGGCGGCGCCGGTCACGTACTTGTCCGTGTAGTCGTAGAAGTCGCTGCCGGGCCGGATCTCGCCGGGGAGCGTGGTCTCCGGGACGCCGTTGCCGAGCACCCCCACCTCGATCTCCCGGGCGGTCACCGCCTCCTCGATCACCACGACGTCGTCGTATCGCAGCGCCTCGGTGATCGCGCGGTCCAGTTCCTCGGCCGTGCCGGCCCGCGAGACGCCGACCGATGAACCCATGTTGGCCGGCTTCACGAACACCGGGAGGCCGAGTTCGTCGATCGCCCGGGCGGCCCCGGCCCGCGGGTCGTCGACGCCGTGGCGCAGCGTCACCCACCGGCACTGCGGGATTCCGGCGCGGGCGGCGACCTCCTTGGCCATGCCCTTGTCCATGCACAGCGACGACGACAGCACGCCGCAGCCGACATAGGGCACCTTGTGCAGTTCGAGCATGCCCTGGACCGTGCCGTCCTCGCCGTGCGGTCCGTGCAACAGCGGGAAGACGACGGTGGTCACGTCGCTCGCACCGGTGATGACCTCGACCGGATCGACCACCGGTCCCTCGATGTCGAGGCTGTTGCCGATGTCGTCGCCCGCAGCGAGCGCGGCGGCCGCGAAGTCGTTGCGATGCCAGCTGCCGTCCTTCGCGATGCCGACCGGCACCAGCGTGTAGCGGCCACGATCGGCGGCGGCCAGGACGTGCGCCGCGGTCACCCGCGACACGTCGTGCTCGGCGGAGACGCCGCCGTAGAGGACCACCAGCCGCAGGAGGGGAGAACTCATGGGTGTGAGGATACGTGGCTGCGGGTACCGTGTGCCGCGTGCACCTTCTCGCCAGTCAGATCGCCGCCGCGACCGGCGGCACCCTCCACGGTCCCGACGTCCAGGTCGACTCGGCGGGCATCGACTCGCGGGCGCTGCGTGCCGGTCAGCTGTTCGTGCCGATCGTCGCCGAGCGCGACGGACACGACTTCATCCCCGCCGCCGTCGCGGCCGGGGCGAGCGCCTATCTGACCGATCGGGCACCCGATCTCGCGCTGCCGGCCACCGCGATCCAGGTCGACGACACCTTCACGGCGCTCGCCGCGCTCGGCCGCGAGGCACGACGACGCCTGCCCGACCGCGTGGTGGGCGTCACCGGATCGGTCGGCAAGACCTCCACCAAAGACCTCCTGGCCGGCGTCCTGGAGACCACCTACCGCACCGCGGCCAGCGAGAAGAGCTTCAACAACGAGCTCGGCCTGCCGCTGACCCTGCTCGGCGCGCCCGACGATACCGAGGCCGTCGTCCTCGAGATGGGGGCCCGCGGCGTGGGGCACATCGCGCTGCTGTGCGAGATCGCGTCGCCCACCGTCGGCGTCCTCACCCGCGTCGAGGGCGTCCACCTGGAGATGTTCGGTTCGCTCGACGACGTCGCCCGGGCGAAGGGCGAGCTGGTCGAGTCGCTGCCCGCCGACGGCCTGGCGATCCTCAACGCCGACCACGAGATCGTCGCCGCCATGGACGCACGCACCCAGGCGCGCGTGCTGACCTACGGCCTGGCCCCGGGCGCCGACGTCCGCGCGGAGAACATCGTGCTCGACGACCAGCTGCGCCCCCGCTTCGACCTGATCACCCCGTGGGGCGCCGCGGCGGTCGCCCTCGGTGCCCGCGGCGAACACCAGGTCCCCAACGCGCTCGCCGCGGCGGCGGCCGGCGGCGGACTCGGCGTTCCGGTCGACGCGATCGCCGCCGGGCTGGCCGGCGCACGACTCTCCGGCCTGCGCATGGAACTGGCCACCACCGGCGCGGGCGTCGTCGTCATCAACGACGCCTACAACGCCAACCCCACGTCGATGGCCGCCGCGCTCGGATCGCTGGCGCGCCTCGACGCACGACGGCGTTTCGCCGTTCTGGGCACCATGGCCGAACTCGGCGACGACGGCCCCGCCGCCCATCGCGAGGTGGCCGCACTGGCGCACGACCTGGGCGTCGCGGTGATCGCCGTCGACGAGCCCGCCTACGGCGACGGCGTGACGCATGTCGCGGACGTCGACGCGGCGGTCGCCGCGCTGGGCGACCTCACCGAGGGCGACGCCGTCCTGGTCAAGGGCAGCCGGGTGGCCGCGCTCGAACGGGTCGCGCAAGCCCTCGGCTGACGGCGGCCGCCCCGTGCGGGTGGGTCGGCGGCGTTCGGCATATCCGCAGGTCGCCGGGTGAGAGGATTCTGGACCGGAATTCTCGTGCAACGAATCTACGTGCGGAAACGCCGGATCCCGTCGGGTTGGGCGCCCGGCACGCACGTTCTTCTTCCTACTGTTCCAGGGACCTGGCCGGCAGTGCGGTCAGGTGGATCACCTGAACAGCGGGGCAAGGAAGGACGGGGAGTGCATTGCCAGAGCATCCCGCGCGACGCGGCCTAGCGGTGACGATCGCATTCGTTTCGATGGCGACTCTCGTCGCCTGTGGCGGCGACGACGGCCGGCAGGCGTCGTCGACCAAGCCGCGGCCTGCACCGGATGTGCCGGACGGGAGTGTCTACCTGACGTCGCTCGATGATCTGCCGCCGCGGGAGCTCGTCGGTCTCGCCGCGAACATGGCGAACAAGCGGATGTTCACCGAGAAGTACCGAGGGACTCGAGTGGGCGACGGCAGGGTCCGGAATTTCGGCGACGTCGCGTTCTCCACCGAACAGCTCAATCTGACGAAGCCGCTGGTGCCGGATCGGGGAACGGAGTTCACCGACTACACCGGCGACTATCGCATCGTCGCGGCGTGCACCACGCGGAACGCCGCGGACGGAAGTTACGCGCTGTACGTCGGGATCCTGCCGAAGGAGATCGCGACGGATGAGCTCATCGCGAAGGGCAAGGCGGGGGAGTGGACTCCGGTGATGGACCGGAACACCCCCTGCTCGGGCTGGGGGCCGACGCTCCCGCTGTCCGGAATGAAGTGACGACGATCCTCCCGCTGCCGCGGGGCCGGGGACCGTTCTCGTCGTCAGTTGACCGTGAACGCGATCGCCTGCCCGTCCTTGGTGCAGCGGGCCAGTTCGTTCTCCTCGCTCGACGGACCGCAGTTCCAGCCGGACACCGTTTGCGGCTTACCGGTGGCGATCAGCGGGCTGTAGTCCTTCGCGATCGACATCGCGGTCTTGCAGGTCACGTCGCCGGCGGCGAGCCGGACATGGAGGGCGCCGTCGGGGCCGCCGGTCATGCCGCAGTTCTTCTCGTCCGCGGCGGCGGAGGTGTCCTCCGAGGCGGGGGCCTGGCTCTGCGGGCTCACACCGCCGACCACCGGGATACTGCTGTCGGCCGGAGCGGTCACCGTGCCGGAGGTGGCGGTGGCCTCCTTCTGGTCGCCGCAGCCGGTCACCGCCAGGCCCAGTGCGCACGCGAACATCGCGGCGGCGGTCAGCTTCGTCATCGGTCGCAGGGTCGAAGTCATGGATTCCACGCTATGGGAGAATCGCCCGGGTGACCACCAGTGAATTCGTCCGGCGCGCCACTCTCGACGGGACCGCGGGGCGGACCGGCACCATCGTCACCCCGCACGGGGAGATCCACACGCCGGCGTTCATCCCGGTCGGCACCAAGGCCAGCGTCAAGACCGTGACGCCCGAATCGGTGGCCGCACTGGGCGCGCAGGCTGTGCTCGCGAACGCCTACCACCTGTACCTGCAGCCGGGGCCGGAGATCATCGATCAGGCCGGTGGCCTGGGCCGATTCATGAACTGGCCGGGCCCCACCTACACCGACAGCGGCGGCTTCCAGGTGATGAGCCTCGGCGTCGGCTTCAAGAAGGTCATCTCGATGGACGTCGAGGGGAGCCAGGACGACGCCGCCATCGCGCCCGGCAAGGAACGACTCGCCAACGTCGACGACGACGGAGTGACGTTCAAGTCACACCTGGACGGGTCGCGGCATCGGTTCACCCCCGAGGTGTCCATGCGGATCCAGCACCAGCTCGGCGCGGACATCATCTTCGCGTTCGACGAACTGACCACCCTGATGAACACCCGCGGGTATCAGGAGGAGTCGCTGGAACGTACCCGGCAGTGGGCGATCCGCTGCCTGGCCGAGCACAACCGGCTGTCCGTCGAGCGTTCGCATCGGCCGCAGCAGGCGCTCTGGGGAGTCGTGCAGGGGGCGCAGTACGAGGATCTGCGCCGTAAGGCGACGCGCGACCTCGTCGAACTGTCCCGGATCGACCGCGACAACGGCGGCAAGGGCTTCGGCGGCTACGGCATCGGCGGTGCGCTGGAGAAGGCGAACCTCGGCACCATCGTCGGCTGGGTCACCGACGAGTTGCCCGACGACGCCCCGCGCCACCTCCTCGGCATCAGCGAGCCCGACGACATCTTCACCGCGATCGAGAACGGCGCCGACACCTTCGACTGCGTCTCGCCGACCCGCGTGGCCCGCAACGGTGCCATCTATTCCTTCGACGGCCGCTACAACATCACCAACGCCAAGTACCGCAACGACTTCTCGCCGCTCGACGCCGAACTCGACAACTACTCGACGCAGTACACCCGCGCCTACCTGCACCATCTGTTCCGGGCGAAGGAGGGGCTGGCGTCCACGCTGGCGACGCTGCACAACCTGAGCTTCACGGTGACCCTGGTCGACCGTGCCCGGCAGGCCATCGAGGACGGCACCTACTTCGAGTACCGCGACGAGTTCTTGCGCCGGTACTACGCGGGAACGCGCCGGAACGGCTGAGTCCGCTTTCGCCAGGCCGAGCCCGTCCGCCGGCTGAGCCCCGTCGAAGCCCCGCAACTGCCGAATCGGACCTCGCAGTGAAGCCTGATTCGGCACTCTGCGCGTGGACGGCGGCGCGCTGTGCCGAACAAGCCGTGCCGAACAACCCGTCGTTTGCAGGCAGTAGCGTCCGCCCCTGGGCGTACGATTCCCCGCGTGAGCAGCCCTCAGTCCGGCGACGGGTCCGCCGGAGACGTCCCACGCACCCTCGCCGATCTCGCCCGATCGCAGCCATTGCCGCCGCCCGAGATCGCGCGAATGCTCGGGGAGGTCGCCCAGGCGCTCGACGGCGCCGGGTCGCGCGGGGACGTCTACCGGGCGGTGCGGCCGGAGAACATCACGGTCGACGCGGCCGGTCGTGCCACGCTGGTCTCGCCGCCGCCCGATACGGCGGAGGGCTCGCTGGACGCCGTCGTCTTCGCGTCCCCGGAACAACTGCGCGGCCAGCCGCTCGATCCGCGCTCGGATCAGTATTCGCTGGCCGCCACCGCGTTCGCACTGCTCACCGGCACGCCACCGTATGCGGGGTCGTCGTCGACGGCGATCGTGCTGGCCCACGGGCAAGACCCGATCCCCTCGGCCGCCGTCCGGAATCCGCAGCTGCCGCCGGCCGCGGACCCGGTCTTCTACCGCGCGCTGGCGAAGAATCCGGCGGAGCGTTTTCCGGACAGCAGGTCGTTCACGGCGGCGCTGCGGGCCGCGATCGCGGGCGTGCCTGCCGCGGTGCCCGGCACTCCGGCGCAGCACCCGGGTGCGCCCGCGGCACCGGAGGCGCGGCGGCGGTCCAAGGTACCGCTGCTCGTCGGAGCACTGATCGCCGTCGTGCTGGTGGTCGTCGGTATCACCGCCTTCGTGCTGACTCGATCCGGCGGCGGCACCGCTGGCACCGCGGCGGCCCCGTCGCGCGCGGTGATCTCCGGTGATCTGACGACGATCTGCGCTGCGCACAAGGACGGCCCGCTGGCCTGCACCGACGACAACGACCGTCCGGTCGTGAAGGAATCGCTGAAGTCGGTGAGTTCGCTGGATACCTCCGCGACACCCTGCGCGGTGGCCGCCGGGCAGGTCTACTGCTGGGGTGGCAACTCGGCAGGCCAGCTCGGGACGGGTAGCACCAGTGAGGCCATGACCGACACGCCGCAGGCCGTGCCGGGCATGAACGAGGCGACGGTGGTGGCAGGCAACGGCGGATCGCCGTGTGCGATCAATGCCGGGGAGGTGTACTGCTGGGGCGATCTCGGTGACTGGTCCCCCGCGCTGAGCGGCCTGGAGGGGGCGAAGCCGACCAAGATTCCGGGGCTGTCCGGAGTCTCAGACCTCTCGGCGAGCTGGGACACCGGCTGCGCGCTGGCCGATCACGCCGTCTGGTGCTGGGGCCGCAACGAGCAGGGACAGGCGGGCGACGCCCGCGGCGACTCGCGCATCCAGCCCACCAAGGTCGACGGCCTCGGGAACGTGACCAGAATCCAGACCCGAAACGGAGTGACCTGTGCTGTCAGCGACTCCGAGCCGTACTGCTGGGGGAACATAGCCGGTCTCGTCGGCGACAAGCTGAGCCTGACCAGGTCATACCCGCGGCCGACCAAGATCCCCGGGTTCGGCCGGATCACCGACCTCGCGGTCACCACGAAATCGGTACAGGGTGACCAGGTTCCCGGCACGACGACCTTCGAGACCGTCGGTTCGCCGTTGCTGTGCGCGATCACGGCCGAGGGCACCGTGAAGTGCGCGGGCGACAACAGCGAAGGACAACTGGGCACCGGTGATACGTCGCGGTCAGGGCTGCCGGTCGACGTCAAAGGGGTCACCGGGGCGACGGCCATCGCCGTCGACAGCTATGGGAGCTACGCCTGCGCCATGGCGGAGGATCTGATGTGCTGGGGCCGACTGCCCGGCCACTACGGGGATCCGTGGCTGCCGCGCGCCCTCGACTGGCCCCGCTGACCTCAGGTCTCTCGCCGCCGGGGCGGCGGATCGACGTGCTCCGGTCACGTCGGCGGCCGGCCGGGCAGTTTCGAGGCGCCGGCCGAGGAGCATGTCGAAGCCAAGCCTTCGGCCGGGTCAGACCCCGGTGAAGATCCAGGGCTCTCGGGGGAGCGACGCCGGATCGAAGCGCTTCAGCAGCAGCTCGGCGGTCACCGGCTCGCCCGGCCCGGCCAGATTCAGCGACTCCGCCATCAGACCGAGCACCCGGGGGGCGTCGTAACCGTGTTCGGCGAGCTGGGCCAAGGTGATCGCGCCATCCCGTTTCGAGAGGCGAGCCGGTTCGCCCCCTGAGCCTGTCGAAGGGCTGAGCACCATCGGGACGTGGGCGTACTCCGGAACCGGATAGCCCAGCCGTTGCGCGAGATACGCCTGGCGCGGCGCCGACGAGAGCAGATCGTCACCGCGCACCACCTGGTCGATGCCGAAGGCGTCGTCGTCCACGACCACCGCCAGGTTGTACGCGGGGGTGCCGTCGCCGCGGAGCAGCACGAAGTCGTCGACGTCGCCGGTGAACTCGCCGTGGAGCGTGTCGTGCACGGTGAACCGCGGCAGGTGCGTGCGGAGGCGGATCGCGGCGGGACGTTCGCGCCGTCGCTGCGCCCGCTGCACCTGCGTCAGATCCCGGCACGTGCCCGGGTAGGCGCCGGGCGGGGCGTGCGGTGCGGTCGGCGCGTCCTGGATCTCGCGGCGTGTGCAGAAGCACTCGAAGGTCTCCCCGGCGGCCACCAGCCCGTCCACCATCGACCGGTAGACGCCGAGCCGATCGGACTGCGCCACCACCGGCTCGGACCAGTCCAGCCCGAGCGCGGCGAGGTCGGCCAGTTGCCGCTGCGCGGCGCCGGGCCGGGTCCGGCCGTCCAGGTCTTCCATCCGGATCAGGAAGTCCCGGCCGGTCGACCGGGCGAAGAGCCAGGCCAGCAGCGCGGTGCGCAGATTGCCGACGTGCAGGTCGCCGGACGGTGAGGGGGCGAAGCGGCCGGCGGGCATGACAACACCGTAGGACACCGGCGGTGTTGATACCGTCAGCGACCATGTTCACCTTCGGGCCGATCGGCGCCGCGCAACTGATCCCGGTGATCGGCACCGCGCTGCTGATCCTGGCGTGGGTGGCCGCCGCGATCGTCGTGCTAGTGGTGCGCCGACGGCGTTCGGCGGGCGTGCGGGTCGTGGGCGGGCCGGCGGTGTCCGCGCTGCGGCTGACCAAGAGGTACGGGGACCGCGTCGTGCTCGACGACCTGAGCTTCGAGCTTCCGCCGGGGCGGGTGCTGGCGTTACTCGGTCCCAACGGGGCGGGGAAGACCACCTTGCTGCGCATACTCGCCGGGCTCGCCGACGCCGACGCCGGGCAGGCGTCGATCTTCGGTGTCCCGGTCACCCCGGGCGCACCGGTCCTCGCGCGGGCCGGCATCACGATCGACGAGCCCGGCGTGGTGCCCCACCTGACCGGACGCCAGAACCTGGTGTCGCTGTGGCGGATCAGCGGCCGGGATCCGGCTGACGCGCACGTGGAGACGGTGATCGAACTGACCGGACTCGGCGCGGTCGCCGACCACCGGGCGGGCACGTACAGCATGGGGCTGCGACAGCGACTCGCCCTGGCCCAGGCCATGCTCGGTCTCCCCGAACTGCTGATCCTCGACGAACCGACGAACGGTCTCGACCCCGATCAGATCGCGGACCTGACCGCGGCTCTCGGCCGGTACTCGGCCACCGGCCGCACCATCGTCGTCTCCACGCATCAGCTGCCCGAGCTCGCCGTCCTGTGCACCGACGCGCTGGTGATCCGCGAGGGCAGGGTCGCCTGGTCCGGGCCGCTCGACGCCGTGCCCGCACCCGCCGGTGGCGACTCCGGCTCGCCCGACCGGTTGACCACGGTCTATCGCGCGAGCGGCCGGGCGCCGTCGACGCCGGCGTCCGGGAGACCCGCGCTCGATGCATCGGCGACCAGCCTGCCCGCGATCGACCATGCGGTGGCGCCGGGTGGCGCCCGCTCGCCGCGACCGGTCCTGAGTACGCGGACCGAGATCGCCCGGCAACTGCAACGCCGCGGCACCTGGGTGCTGCTGGCGGCGGCCTGCCTGATTCCGCTGGTCCTGGCCGTCGTTCTGCGGATGGGCACCACGGACTTCCTGATCGAGGGCGACGTGCTGGGCCGGCTGGCGACGGCCGGCGCCGCGAATTTCACCGTGGTCACCCTGTTCCTGGGTTCCCAGCTGTTCCTCGTCGTCGCGGTGGCGTACCTGTTCGGGGATTCGATCGCCCGCGAATCGGCCTGGCGGTATCTGCGGGTGCTGGCGACCGTGCCGGTCCCGCGCAGCAGGCTGGTGCTGGTCAAGGCCGCCGCGCTCGCGGCGCTGGTGGCGGTCGGGGTCCTGGTCTACGCTGCGGTGAGCTATCTGGTCGGGTGGGCGTTCTTCGGTTCCGGGACGCTGCTGCCGGTCGCCGGACCCGGCGTGACGGGCGCGCAGATCTACGTCCGGCTCGCCATGATGGTCGGCTACATCCTGGTGTATCTCAGCTGGGTCGCGGCGCTCGCACTCCTGCTGTCGGTGCTCGCCGGGGACAACGCGTCGGTCGCCGCGACGGCGACGATCGCCCTCACCATCGGCAGCCACCTGCTGGGCGCGTTCAGTTCGTTCGGGACCAGCCGGGGGTGGCTGCCGACCCGGAACTACGACGCCTGGGTTGCGGCGAGCCGGCTCGTGTTCGACCCCACCTCGGTGCTGTGGGGAATCTTCCTGTCGCTGCTCTACACGTCGGTGTTCCTGGTGGCTGCTCTCGCGGTGATGAACATCCGCGAGATCCGGCGCTAGTGTCGCGACACAAGGACATGGGCTAGAGCAGCGGCTTTCCGTCGCGGGAGCGTACAGGCGATGTGCTAGGTTCGTCGCATCTTGCGCCCGGCACCCCGGGCGCCGCGTACTGGGAGGGTCGCGATGGCCGACGAGACGAATCAGAACCAGCCGGGCCCCGGCCAGTTCCCGCCGCCCGGCGCCGCCCAGTTCCCGGGCCAGTATCCGCCGCCGGGCACCGGTCAGTTCCCGCCGCCGGGCACCGGTCAGTTCCCGCCGCCGGGCACCGGTCAGTTCCCGCCGCCTGGGACCGGTCAGTACGCGCCGCCTCCGCCGGCCGGTCCTCCCGGCACCCATCCGGTATCCCAGCCGGGCATGCCGTTCCCGCCGCCGGGACAGTCGTTCCCACCGCCGGGGCAGCAGTTTCCCCCGAACTACCCGCCGCCCGGCCAGCAGTTTCCGCCGCAGGACCCGTTCCACCAGGGGCCGCCGCCCGCCGCGCCGGGCAGCACCCGCAAACGCAACTGGATCATCGCCAGCAGCCTGGTGGTCGTGGTCGCGGTGGTCGCCGCGCTGGTGACCACCCTCGTGATGATGGGCGGTTCCAACGAGCGGAAGGGCGCGAGTTCGGCCGATACCGCCGCGCTCGACATGCTCGCCGCGGCCACCCGGCGCGACACCTCCGCCGTCGCCAAACTCATCGCGCCTGCCGAAGCCGGATCGCTGGGCGAGATCGTGGACGCCCTGCAACAGCGGGCCCAGGACGTCGGTGTGCAGAAGGGCGGTGGACACGACGGCCTGCTCGCGGGCGTCACGATCACCACCGCGAATGTGCGGACCAAGGTCGACGACCTCCGCGGCGATCTGGCCCGGGTCACCTTCACCGACGGCACCATCGATGTCCGGTTCGACCCGGGCACCGCCAACCCGGGCCTCAAGGATCTCTTCGGGGACGACCTCGAATCGGGTCACGGCACGATCGACGTGCACGACCTGCAGACCTACGGCCGCGACGGCGCGCGGATCGACCCGTTCGTGATGACGGTGAAGCAGGGGGATCGCTGGTATGTCAGCCCCGCCTACACCGCCATCGAGCACGCGATGCTCGACGACGGCGGGTACAAGGCCGACTACCACGCCAAACCGGTGACCCCGGAGCGATTCGGCAGCCCGGAGGACGCGGCCGCGGGCTTCGTGGCGGCACTGTCGAAGACGGTGGACCAGAACTCGCTCGACCCGCTGATCGCCACGTTGCCGACGTACTACGGCCAGATGGCTGCGACGTACCGATCATTCCTGCAGTCGGATACCGGACTCGAGGAGATCCAGCGCCTGACGTTCTCCGACGGGAGGTACTCGTCGGAGGTGCACGACGGCGTGACCTTCGTCAACGTCGACCACCTGAAGTTCGAGGCCGTCGCGAACGGTGAGCGCGCCTCGGGTGTGATCAACGAAGGCTGCGTCACCGTCGACGGGGAATCCGAGAAGTTCTGCGGAGGCGACGCGCCCGGCGCCGTCGTCGCCGTGGGCACGGGTGTCCTCGCCGGGCAGAACGGTGTGGTCGCGACCCGCGACAGCGTGGGATGGCACATCGATCCGGTACAGACCATGGTGGGGAGCACCCTCTACACGGTCAAGAACTCGACCGACGACCAGCTGTACCGGCTTCTGGGCTTCGAGTTCCGGATCCCGGAGATGGCCATGAAGGCCAAGGCCGACGCCAGCCTGGTCGGCAAGAACTCGGTGTCGGTCACCTTCCCGGCCCGCGACGCTGGATCCCTGGACACCGCCGTCCAGGTGATCGAGCTGGATGTGCAGTCGGGCCGGCCGGTGACCATCGAGTTGCGGGGCGTGCCGTCGCGGACCTACCTGAACTTCGAGGTGTTCACGTCGAAGGGCCGCGTCAGCCCGGACGAGGGCTCGTCGTATGGGTCCGGCACCCGATCGTTCACCTTCACCCCGACGACCACCGAGACCGCGAAGATCGCCCTCAGCCGGTACGCCTTCGGGGACGACGGCGCGGCGACCATCGAGGTGACCCGCCGCTGAGCGGCCGACGGGCGCCATGAGCGTCGTATCTGTTGGTCGCCGACCAACAGATACGACACTTTCGCGCCGGGCACCGCCGAGGCGCGTTGTGCAATCGCGGGCCCTCCATGAGGATGGAGGGGTGGATCTCCCGGTGAACCCGCCCGTCGCGCCGATGCTCGCCAAGGCGGTCACGGCCGTGCCGCCGCAGCCGGACGGAGAGCCGGAGTGGTCGTACGAGCCGAAGTGGGACGGCTTCCGCGCGTTGATCTTCCGCGACGGCGACGAGGTCGAGATCTCCTCGCGCGGCGGTAAGGACCTGGCCAGGTACTTTCCGGAGCTGGTCGAGGCCGCGAAGACGGAACTGCCCGAGCGGGTGGTGGTCGACGGTGAGGTCTGCGTGCCGCGGGTGGTTTCGACAGGCTCAACCGGCGCGACGAGCTCGACCGGTGCGACGAACTCGACCGGCGCGACGAACTCGGCCGGCGGTGAGGTGTGGCGCCTCGACTGGGACTCGCTCTCTCAGCGGATCCACCCCGCGGCATCCCGGATCGCCAAACTCGCGGATGAGACACCGGCGATGTTCATCGGCTTCGACGCGCTCGCCCTCGGCGCGCGCGATCTGATGGGGGAGCCCTTCGCCGCACGCCGCGACGCCCTGCGTCAGGCGATCGGCGCCGCCGGCCGCCTGCGCGTCAGCCGCGTCACGCACGACGCGCGCCAGGCCCAGGACTGGTTCACCGCGTTCGAGGGGGCAGGCCTCGACGGGGTGGTCGCCAAGCGGCTCGACGGCCGCTATGTCCCGGGCAAACGCGAGATGCTCAAGATCAAGCACAAGCGGACGGCCGACTGCGTGGTTCTCGGCTACCGCGTGCACAAGAGCGGGACCGGCCTCGGTTCCATGCTGCTGGGCCTCTATGACGAGGCGGGCAACATCCGGATGGTGGGCGGTTCCAGTGCCTTCTCCGACACGAAACGGGTCGAGCTGCAAGAACGATTCGAGAAGCTCCGGCTCGATCCCGACACGGTGGCGCCGGGTGAGGTCAATCGCTGGCGCTCGTCGGCGACGGGGGAGTGGATCCCGATCCGGCGAGAACTGGTGGTCGAGGTGGCGTACGACCAGATGGAGAACGACAGGTTCCGGCACACCGTCAAGTTCCTGCGCTGGCGCCCCGATCGCGAGCCGTCGTCGTGCACCTACGACCAGCTCGAGGTTCCGCTGACCTACGACGTGTACGACGTGCTGGAGGGATCCTGATGCCGAAGCCGAAACCGGAGATGCTGGACGTCGACGGCGTCGAGGTGAAGCTGAGCAATCCCGACAAGATCTATTTCCCGGAACTGGGCGAGGCGGGCGGTCGCAAGCGCGACCTGGTCGAGTACTACCGGACCGTGGCCCTGCAGGGTGCGCTGATGACCGCGATCGCCGGTCGCCCGACGTACCTGGAGCGCTACCCGGACGGTGTCGACGGCGACCAGATCTATCAGAAGCACCTGACCAAGTACCACCCCGCGCACGTCGAATCGACCGAGGTGGTGTTCCCGTCCAAGCGCACCGGGCAGGCGTTCTGCCCGCGGATTCCGGCCGACGCGGTGTGGGCGGCGAACCTCGGAACGCTGACTTTCCACACGTGGCCGACGCTCGCGCCGGGAGCGAAGCGAGCGGGTGACATGTCGTCGCTCGCGCCGGGAGCGAAGCGAGCGGGCGATCTGTCACCGTCCCCCGACAACGACCATCCCGACCAGCTCCGGCTCGACCTCGATCCGTCCGGCGACACCACCTACGCCGACGCCCGGCGGGTGGCGCTCGAGCTGCTCCGGCCGCTGCTCGACGAACTCGGCCTCCCCGGCTTCCCGAAGACCTCCGGCAGGCGCGGCGTGCACGTGTACATCCCGATCGAGCCGGGCTGGGACTTCATCGCGACCCGGCGCGCGGTGATCGCGCTGGCCCGGGAGCTGGAGCGGCGGGATCCGGCCGCGGTCACCACCTCGTGGTGGAAGGAGGAGCGCGGCGACCGGGTGTTCATCGACTTCAATCAGAACGCGCGCGACCGCAGCATGGCTTCGCCCTATTCGGTCCGCAAGACCCCGCGCGCACAGGTCTCCACCCCGCTGACCTGGGATGAGCTCGCCGATACCGAGCCGGCGGACTTCACCGTGTCGACGGTCCCGGAACTTCTCGCGCGGCGCGGCGATCCGTGGGCGGACATCGACGCCTGCCGTGTCGGCATCGAGGTGCTGCTGGAGATGGTGCAGCGCGATGACGCCGCCGGCCTGGGCGACATGCCGTACCCGCCGAGCTATCCGAAGATGCCCGGCGAACCGCCGCGCGTGCAGCCGAGTAAGAAGGTCGCCGAGCATTGGGACGCCGAGGGCAATCGGATCGAGTGAGTCGCCGGGGTGGCCGCAAGCGCTAGCGCAGGCGTGCCCGACCGGCGGATGCTTGACGTGTTTCTCCTCGTCGGTGCCACTACGCCATGCCTGTGCGCCATAGTACGGTCAGGATCGGGTCGCACCCGCGAACTCGGCGGCCCGCGCGGCGAGGAACGCCGCGGGTGGCAGGCCGGTGAAGTCGTGGACCTCGCGGGTGAGGTGCGCCTGGTCGGCGTAGCCGCAGTCGGCGGCCACCTCGGCGATCGGCGTACCGGTCTCGAGCCGTCGCCGTGCGTGATCGAAGCGGAAGAGCCGGGCCGCCTGCTTGAGACCCATGCCGTATTCGGCGGCGAACAGGGCGGAGAGTTTGCGGGCGGACCAGCCCGAGCGGTCGACCAGTTCGGCGACGGTCACCCGCCCACGACGGCGGGCAAGGAACTGCCAGATCCGCGCGGCGTCGTCGTCGGCGGGAGCCCGGTACCGGGGTGCCGCCGTCAGCAGAGCGGCGCAGCGTGCCGCACGGGTGTCCGGTTCGGCGGCACCGAGGTCGTCGTACAGGCGGCCGGCCAGGCCGGGAGCGAGGTCGGCGAGTGCCAGGTTGCGGCCGAAGAGTTCGCCGGGCGGGAGGCCGAACAGGGTGCGCACGGCGGCCGGGGCCAAATCCAGCTGCACGCCGACCTGGGTGCCGTCGTGATGGATGGTGACCGGTCGCAGGTGCATGCCGCCGAGCGCCGCGCGGAAGGTACGCGGCGCATCGTCGTCGGTCGAGAGGGTGAGGCCGGTGCCGAGATCGATCACCAGGGTGACGGTGGGCGACGGCAGCCCGGCGTGGGTGCCGGGCCGCCCGCCCACGATCCGGTACGGGGTGATCGTGAGACCGCTCAACCCGCGTACGTCCCGAAACTCCATGCGTTCCCCTCGGCGTCGGCCACGGTGAACCCCCGGGATCCATAGTCCTCGTCCTTGAGGTCGCGCACCAGCGTCGCACCGAGTTCGACGGCCCGCGCGTAGACCGCGTCGGGGTCGTCGACGACGACGTAGACGTTGCCCGACCCGCGGGTGGCGGGCAGGTCGGGGGCGGCCGAGTGGATCATGACGCGTCCGCCCTCGGGCCAGAGCATCTCCGAATGGTGGACCGGCCGGTCGCCGTCGCCCTCGACCAGGATGCCGGGGACGAAGCCGAGGCGGGTGAGCCAGTCGCGCACGGCGAGCGGGTCGTCGCAGGGGATACCGGGCCAGATGCTGTGATCGATTCGTGTGGTCATGCCTCCAGTGTTCCGGGCCCGGCCGCCCGGATCTTGAAGAAATCGGCAGCGGATTTACCGGACCAAGGCCCCTGTTCGCTCCTTCATAACATCGGTTAGGCTGCCCTCATGAAGCTCGCTCGGTTCGTCCTCGTCAGCCTGCTCGCGCTGTGCACCGCCGTCGCGGGAGTCGTGCTGGGCGCCCCCGCGCACGCCGCCCCGAAAGCGTCCGCCATCACGGTGTATCTCGCCGACGGTGTGACCCCGGTGGGGAACACACTCCTGCAGCCGGGCGACACGGTCGTGGTCAAGGGCACCGGGTTCGACCCGAACGCCAACACCTCCGGGCTGCCCGTCCCGGTGCCGCCGGGCGTTCCGCACGGCACCTTCGTCGCCTTCGGAAAGTTCAGCCCGCACTGGCGGCCGTCGCAGGGGGCGCCGGAGTCGTCTCGCGCCCTGGACCGCTCGCAGACCAAGTGGGCCATCTCCGACGACGCGCTCGGCCGCATCCCCAACACTCCGTTCGACCTGCGCCGCACGGTGCGCCAGCAGGCCGTCCCGCTGCATCGGGACGGCACCTTCACCGCGAAGATCACGCTGACCACCCCGAAGGACGCGCCCGCGAACGGCCGCTGGGGCATCTACACCTACGGTGCGGCCGACGCGGTCAACGCCACGCAGGAGCGCTTCGTCCCGATCAACTACTCCACCGCGCCGGGCCCCAACACCCCGAAGCCGGCCGTGCGCAATCTCGTCTGGGCGTACTCGCCGAACTTCTACTCGACGTTCGCGCAGCGCACGCAGGGCGCCGTCGTCGGCAAGAAGGGGGCGGCCGTCGACAAGCGCGGTGTGCTGTCGTACGAGCTGACGTCGAACACCGTCCGGAACGGCCGCGGCGAACTGCGCTACACCGGCACGGTGGTCGCGTACACCCGCTTCCACCTGTACGAGATCGCGCTGGCCGACCCGATCATCCGGGTCACCGGGGGCCGGGCGGTGCTCAGCATGCGGACGTCGACCACCGACCAGAACGGCACCGATGCGCTGCGCCGGATCGACGTCGCCGATCTGCGTCTCGATGCGGCCCAGCTCGCCCGGCTGAGCCGCGGCGAGAACGTCACCGGCATCGCCGCGACCTTCCGGCCCGGGGTCACCCCGGCGCTGCTCGGACTGCTCTCGCACGGTGCGGCGTCGCCGGTGAATCTGCTGTTCTGAGCCGCCGAGCCGTCAGGTTGTGCCGTCTTCGGTGCGGGCGGGCGGCGATTCGCCGGGTCCGTCGCGACGCGGTTTAGGCTCGACTCGTGAGCGATGAGAGCAAGTGGCGGGATCGCATCCTGACGATCCGCGAGGAGGACGACGCCAAGGTCTCCCCGGGCGTGCGCGCCACGGCGGCCTGGACGTGGCGGCTGCTGGTGATCGGCGTCGGTGTCGTCGTCCTCGGCTGGCTGTTCAAGCGGTTCGAGGACGTCCTCTTCCCGGTCGCCCTCGCGCTGCTGTTCACCGCGTTCTTGCGCCAGCCGGTGGACTGGGCGCACCGCAAGGGCGTGCCCCGCGTGGTGGCGGTGCTGACCGCGGTCGTGCTCACCATCGTCGTGGTGCTCGGCCTGCTGGCCTTCGCCGTGCAGCAGGGGGTGTCCGGCGGGCCGCAACTGCTGTCGGAGTTCACCAAGACCGTCGACCAGACGCGGCAATGGCTGGTCGACAGCCCCCTGCACCTCGACGACGCCCACATCCGCGCGCTCGCCGAGGAGATCACCGGCTGGGCCAAGTCGCACGAGGCCACGCTCGCCAACCACGCGCTGGGCACGGCGGCCTTCGGCAGCCGGGTGCTCACCGGGGCGGCGCTCACAATCTTCCTGCTGATCTTCTTCCTGTACGACGGCCGCGCCATGTGGAACTACGTCACCCGGATGGTGCCGGCCGGAAGTCGTGAACAGGTCCGCGGCAGCGGAATCGCCGGCTTCGGCAGCCTGGAAGCCTACACCCGCGCCACGGTCTTCGTCGCCGCCGTCGACGCGGGCGTGATCGGCATCGGCCTGGCGATTCTCGGGGTGCCGATGGTGTTGCCGTTGGTCGTGATCATCTTTCTGGGGTCATTCATCCCAATCGTGGGTTCATTCGCGGCGGGCACGCTGGCCGTGCTGGTCGCCCTCACCACCCAGGGCTGGGTCAACGCGCTCATCGTCATCGGCCTGCTGATCTTCGTGATGGCCTTCGAGGGGCACGTGTTGCAGCCGTTCATTCTCGGCCACTCGGTCAAACTGCACCCCGTCGCGGTGATCCTGGTGATCGCGATCGGCATCATGCTCGCCGGGATCGTGGGTGGCCTGATCGCGGTGCCGACCGTCGCGTTCGCGGTGACGGCCTGCTCGTGGCGGCCCGGTCAGGAACCGCCGCCCGAGAACGACAGCAAGCTGTCCGCGTGGATCAGGGCCAGATTGCACCGCGGCCCCGGCCCGTCGAACGACGACGCCCCCGCCCCGTCGTAGTTCCCGCCCACTGATTCAGCAGGCGTCGCCCAGCTGGTTCGCTGTGGCCAACTCTGCCGAGTGGGCCACAGCGAAGTCGCCGGCCCGACGCTCCCCGCGCATCGTCGCTCGGGTGGCCGGTTTGGGTCGTGCGCGACCAGCGGCTACCATCGTTACGCCTGGAGGATTCGCCTAGTGGCCTATGGCGCTCGCCTGGAACGCGGGTTGGGTTAACAGCCCTCAGGGGTTCGAATCCCCTATCCTCCGCCACGTCGCTGGGCCCCCACCTGAGGAACGAAGGTGGGGCCCCAGCGACGTATCTGCGAGCACAGCGATTCGAGGAGGAGCGGAGCGACGGAGTCCCCTATCCTCCGCCTCTCGAGTCCAGTCCTCCGCCTCTCGAGCCCAGCGCCCTCGTTATACGCGATGATGTCGCCCATGACCTTTCTGATCGTCATCGGCTATGTCCTGGCCGCGCTCGCCGCCGGACTGCACGTCTTCATCTTCTATCTGGAATCGATCGTGTGGGAGGGGCCGCAGGCGCGGAAGGTCTTCGGCACCACGGCGGAGGAAGCGGCGTCGACCAAGTCGCTGGCCTTTAACCAGGGTTTCTACAACCTGTTCCTGGCACTCGCGGTGTCCACTGGCATCATCGTCGCCGGGTGCGGTGAGCAGGCGATCGGCGCGACGCTGGTGTTCACCGGCGTCGGATCGATGGCGGCCGCGGCGGCGGTACTGTTTCTGTCGTCCGCCGAACACAGAGGTGCGGCGATCCGGCAGGGCGGGCTTCCGTTGCTGGCGCTGCTCGTGCTCGCCGTCGGGCTCGCGCTGTAGGGCTCGCGCTCGACAGTCCGGCGACTAGCCTGAAGACATGTCCTCGCCCACCGACGAAGCGGCACGCGTCGCCGGTCTGCGCGATGCGCAGGCCAAGGCCGAACGGCTCTTCGACGAGATCGCCGCGCGCGGACTGATCCGCGCGGGAATCGGGGAGCGGGCGGTGTCCGACGAGATCCGGGATCTCGCGAACGACATGTTCGGGCTCACCAAGCACTGGCACAAGCGGATCGTCCGCGCCGGCCCCAACACGCTGAACACCGCGCGGGAGAATCCGCCGGACCGTGTCATCGCCGCCGACGACATCGCGTTCGCGGACTTCGGGCCGATCTTCGAGGACTGGGAAGCCGATTTCGGCCGCACCTACGTCCTCGGCGACGACCCGGTGAAGCTCGCGATCCGCCGCGACCTCCCCGTCCTGTGGCGGCGTGCCTGCGACCACTTCCACGCGACCCCGGACATCACCGGCGAGGAACTGTTCGACTACGTCGTCGCGATCAGCGAGGACGCCGGATGGCACTTCGGCGGTGCGATCGCGGGCCACTTCGTCGGCGAGTTCCCGCACGAGAAGATCGACGGCCGCGAGATCGACAGTTACGTGGCGCCCGGCTCACACCTCCCGATGCGGCGGCTCGACACGCAGGGTCGCGTCTGCCACTGGATCCTCGAGGTGCACCTCGTCGACCCGACTCGCTCGTTCGGCGGCTTCCACGAAGAGCTCCTCGACATCTGATTTCGCCCTTCTGCCGGACTCCGCCGCCGCGCGTAGGGTGCGATGCAGGGGGCCTGCCGGCTCCGGGTCCTCTCCACAGCCCCGTCAGAGCCGACCATCGGGAGGTGGCTAGCCATGTCGGAACGTCCGTTCACGACCAACGACGCCGGAGCGCCCGCGGGCAGCGACGAGTATTCGCTCACCGTCGGGCCGAGCGGTCCGATCGTCTTGCACGACCACTATCTGATCGAGCAGATGGCGCAGTTCAACCGGGAACGCATCCCGGAACGCCAGCCGCACGCGAAGGGCAGCGGTGCCTTCGGCACCTTCGAGACCACGCACGACGTCTCCGCGTTCACCTGTGCGGACTTCCTCCAGCCCGGCCGGAAGACCGAGATGGTGGCGCGGTTCTCGTCGGTCGCGGGCGAGCGGGGGAGTCCCGACACCTGGCGCGACCCGCGTGGCTTCGCCCTGAAGTTCTACACCGACCAGGGCAACTACGACATGGTAGGCAACAACACGCCGGTCTTCTTCATCCGGGATCCGCTGAAGTTCCAGCACTTCATCCGGTCGCAGAAGCGCCGCGCCGACAACAACCTCCGCGATCACGACATGCAGTGGGATTTCTGGACGCTCTCGCCGGAGAGTGCGCACCAGGTGACCTGGCTGATGGGTGATCGTGGCACCCCGTCCACGTGGCGGCACATGAACGGGTACAGCTCGCACACCTACCTGTGGGTCAACGCGGACGGCGTCAAGCATTGGGTCAAGTACCACTTCAAGACCGACCAGGGCGTCGAATGTCTCACCGACGACGAGGCCGCGAAGTTCACGATGACCGATCCCGACCACTACACGCGGGATCTGTTCGAGTCGATCGCGGCCGGGGATCATCCGAGCTGGATGCTGCACGTGCAGCTGATGCCGTTCGACGACGCGAAGACGTACCGGTTCAACCCGTTCGACCTGACCAAGGTGTGGCCGCACGGCGACTATCCGCTGGTCGAGGTCGGCCGGATGACGCTGCACACCAACCCGGTGGACCATCACACGCAGATCGAGCAGGCTGCATTCGCGCCGAGCAACGTGGTGCCCGGGATCGGTTTCAGCCCGGACAAGATGCTCCTGGGCCGCGTCTTCTCCTATCCGGACGCCCACCGCGCCCGGATCGGCGCCAACTACCAGCAGATCCCGGTCAACCGGCCGCGCAGCGAGGTGCACTCCTACTCCAAGGACGGTGCGATGCGGATCGACCCGGTGCACGACCCGGTGTACGCCCCCAACTCGAAGGGCGGCCCGGTCGCCGACTATCCGGGCCGGCCGGAACCGCAGTGGGCCGCCGACGGCGAGATCCTGCGCAGCGCCTACGAACCTCACCGCGACGACGATGACTGGGGTCAGGCCGGAACGCTGGTCCGGGACGTGCTCGACGACGCCGCCCGCGAACGACTGGTGTCGAACACGGCGGGCCATCTCCTCGCCGGGGTGACCGAGCCGGTCCTGGCCCGCGCCTTCGAGTACTGGAAGAACATCGACGCGGACCTCGGTGCGCGCATCGAGGCCGCCGTGCGGGCCGGCTGAGCCCGCCGTGGTCCGAATGGCCGGCCGTACACGTCGGCCGGCCGTTCGACCATTGCAGCGATGGTCGATTCAGCGCGTATGCCATCACCCGCTACACTGGTCGACGGATCCCGCGCGGCGTGCATCCTGTGAACTCCCCCAGGGCCGGAAGGCAGCAAGGGTCAACGGGCTCTCTCGGGTGCGCGGGGTCCTCTAATCTTTCATGACCGCCAGGTATGCCGAAGAGGTTCCGCGTTGAACTTTCACTCGATGAGTGCTGACCAGCTGCGCGACACCCAGGCGGACCTGCGGAAGCGGTACGAGGCGCTCTGCGCGGCCGGGCTCAAGCTCGATCTCACGCGCGGCAAGCCGGCCCCGGATCAGCTCGACCTCTCCGAACCGCTGCTGTCGCTCCCGGGCGAGGGCAACCACGTGAGCCCGGACGGCACCGACTGCCGCAACTACGGCGGCAACGTCGGCCTGCCGGGCATCCGCGAGATCTTCGGTGAGCTGCTGGGCACCGGCACCGACCGGATCGTCGCCCAGAACAACGCGAGCCTGCAGATCATGCACGACCTCACGGTCTTCGCGCTGCTCACCGGCACTCCGGATTCGGAGCGGCCGTGGTCCGCCGAGTCCGGCCCGGTCAAGTTCCTGTGCCCGGTCCCCGGGTACGACAGGCACTTCTCGATCACCCAGACCTATGGCATCGAGATGATCAACATCCCGATGAACCCGGACGGGCCCGACGTCGACGCGTGCGCGGCGCTGGTGGCCGAGGACCCGTCGATCAAGGGCATGTGGGTGGTCCCGACCTACTCCAACCCGACCGGCTACACCGTCAGCGAGGACGTCGCCCGTCGTCTGGTCGCGATGCCGACGGCCGCGCCGGACTTCCGCATCTACTGGGACAACGCCTACGCGGTGCACACCCTGCTCGACGAGGCGCCGCGGCCGCTGCCGATCCTCGACCTCGCCGCCGAGGCGGGTCACCCGAACCGCGTCTACGTCTTCGGCTCCACCAGCAAGATCACCTTCGCCGGGGCCGGCGTGTCGTTCTTCGGGTCGTCGAAGGCCAATCTGGACTGGTACCTGGGCCACGCGACCATCGCCACGATCGGCCCGGATAAGCTGAATCAGCTCCGCCACCTGCAATTCCTGCGCGACGCCGACGGTGTCCGCGCCCACATGGCCCGTCACCGGGAACTGCTCGCGCCCAAGTTCAAGCTCGTGCTCGACATCCTCGAGGACCGGCTCGCCGAGGCCAAGATCGCCGGCTGGACCGAGCCCGAGGGCGGCTACTTCATCAGCCTCGACGTGATCGACGGCACCGCGACCCGGACCGTGCAGCTGGCGAAGGACGCCGGTATCGCACTGACCGGCGCCGGCGCCACGTTCCCGTACAAGAACGACCCGGACGACAAGAACATCCGCCTCGCGCCGACGTTCCCGCCGATCGACGAGCTGGCGACGGCGATGGACGGCGTCGCGACCTGCGCGCTGCTGGCCGCCACGGAGAAGCTGCTCGACGAGGCCTGATCGCGGCCCGCGCCGCGCGGGGCAGGCCGGAGTGATGTGGGGGTGAGTGGTCGGGAGGACCGGTGAAGCTCGAGAGGTCGACGCCGCTGCTGGTGCTCTTCGGGATCCTCGCCGCGCTGGCGATCTGGGCGCAGAACGCGATCATCCCGTTCACCACCCCGCGCTGGGGCCTGTTCGACTACCAGCTCGACCTCGACGTCTACCGCGCCGGGGCGCGGGCCGTGCTCGACGGTGAGCCCCTCTACCGGGTCAAACTCCTCGGCCAGATGGATTACACCTACGCGCCGATCTCGATCCCGTTCCTGATCCCGTTCGCGTGGATGTCGGCGCAGGCCGCGCACACCGTCTGGGTGATCGGCATCTTCGCCGCGCTCTACGGGGTCATCATGCTCGGCTTCCGCAGCCTCGGACACCGGTCGACGTGGCGGCTGCGCGGTATCGCGGCGAGCCTGGTGATCATCTCGACGCTGCTGGAACCGGTGCGCAGCACCATCTGGTTCGGGCAGATCAACGTCTTCCTGATGCTCCTCATCCTCTGGGATCTGCTGCGCGACGAGAAGTCGGTGCTCCGCGGCGCCGGAACCGGCCTGGCGGCCGGGATCAAGCTGACCCCGCTCCTCTTCGCCGTCTACCTGGTGGCGATCCGGCAGTGGAAGGCCGCGGCGACGCTGGCCGGCGGCTTCGCGGCGACCATCGCCGTCGGCTTCGCGGTCCTGCCGCGCGACTCGTGGGACTACTGGACGGGCACACTGTTCGACGCCGACCGCGTCGCCGCCCCGCAGACCACCGGGAACCAGTCGATCCGCGGTGCGCTGGCCAATCTGGGCCACACCGACACCCCGAGCACTCTCGCCTGGCTGATCCTGGCCGGGCTGGTCGCGCTCCTCGGCCTCGGGGCGGCCGTCCTCGCGCACCGGCACGGGCAGGAACTCCTCGCGCTCAGCCTGGTCGGCATGACCTCCTGCGCCGTGTCGCCGGTCGCCTGGGGCCACCACTGGGTCTGGCTGCTGCCGTTGCTGATCGTCGCACTCCACCTGCTGCTCACCCTGCCCGGCGTGCTGGCCCGGGGACTGGTCGGCGCCGGGATCGTCGGCGGCTTCCTGCTGGCCTTTCCGTGGCGCCGGTACATCTCGCACGCGATCTGGTACGTCAACGAAAGCGTGCCGGACGCGCAGCTGACGGGCCTGTTCATGCGGCCCCGCGGGCACTGGTACTGGTGCTTCACGGTGCAGCCGTACAACCTGATCCTGGTGGCGGTCGCGGTCGCGGTGATCGTCGTCTACGGTCTGCGCGGCCGGTCGTGGCGGGTGCCCGGCCGGGGCCGAGCACAGCCGTCCGACGACGCTGTCGGACCCCGCCGGTAGGGTTGCGGACGTGGCACTCTATCGCACTTACCGGCCCGGAACCTTCGCCGAAGTCGTCGGGCAGGAGCATGTCACCGATCCGTTGAGCCGCGCGCTCGACAGCGGTCGTATCAACCACGCCTACCTCTTCTCCGGGCCGCGCGGCTGCGGTAAGACGTCGTCGGCCCGTATCCTGGCCCGCTCGCTGAACTGCGAGCAGGGCCCCACGTCGACGCCGTGCGGGGTGTGCGCGTCGTGCGTGGCGCTGGCCCCGGGCGGTCCGGGCAACCTCGACGTCGTGGAACTCGACGCGGCCAGCCACGGTGGCGTCGACGACACCCGCGAGCTGCGCGATCGCGCCTTCTACGCGCCCGCCGAATCCCGCTACCGGGTGTTCATCGTGGACGAGGCGCACATGGTGACTCCGGCGGGCTTCAACGCGCTGCTGAAGATCGTGGAGGAGCCGCCGGAGCACCTCATCTTCATCTTCGCGACCACCGAGCCGGAGAAGGTGCTCACCACCATCCGCTCGCGTACGCACCACTACCCGTTCCGGCTGCTGGCCCCGCCCGTGATGCGCGGCCTGCTCGAGGGGATCTGCCAGCGCGAGGGTGCCGTCGTCGCCCCCGAGGTGTTTCCCCTGGTCATCCGGGCCGGTGGCGGCTCACCGCGTGATTCGCTCTCGATCCTCGACCAGCTGCTGGCCGGCGCCGGACCGGAGGGTGTCACTTACGATCGCGCGCTGGCGCTGCTCGGTGTCACCGACGTCGCGCTGATCGACGGCGCCGTCGACGCCCTCGCCGCCGGCGACGGTTCCGCGCTGTTCGGGGTCGTCGAGCAGGTCGTGGACGCGGGGCACGACCCGCGCCGCTTCGCCATCGACCTGCTCGACCGGTTCCGCGACCTGCTGCTGCTCCAGGCGGTGCCCGACGCCGCCGAGCGCGGCCTGGTCGAGGCCCCCGCCGATCAGGTGACCCGGATGCGGTCGGTGATCGACTACCTGGGCCTGGCCACGCTGACCCGGTACGCGGAGGTCGCGCACGCGGCGCTCGGCGAGATGCGCGGCACCACCTCGCCGCGGTTGCTGCTGGAGGTGATGTGCGCGCGCCTGCTGCTGCCCGCCGCCTCTGCCGACGACGCCGCGCTCCTGCAGCGCGTCGAGACCCTGGAACGACGCCCCGGCGCGGCCCCCTCGGCCGCCGCCCCCGTCCCGGAGACCCCCGCGGCCCCGGCGCCCCCCGCCGACGGGCCCCCGTCGCGCTTCGTGCGCCCCTCCCAGCGCCGCCCCGCCGCCGCCCCGGCGCCGTGCGAGCCGACGCCCACCCCCGCCGACCCGACTCCCACTCCGCCGGTTGCGCCGCCGCCCACCCCGCGAGCTGAGTCGACTCCCGCCTCGTCGGCTGAGCCGCCGCCCACTCCGCGAGCTGAGCCGACTCCCGCCCCGCCGGCTGAGCCGACTCCCGCCCCGCGAGCTGAGTCGACTCCCACCTCGCCAGTTGAGCCGACTCCTGCCCCGCCGGTCGAGCCGACTTCTGCCCCGCCGGCTGAGCCCTTCGACTCCGCTCAGGAACCACCGGTCAAGCCGCTAGGCGCAGACCGTGTCGAAGCCCGCCCTTCTGACGAGCGTGTTTCTTCGGATGGGGGCGACGTTTCGACTCGTTCCTCGGCTAGCGCCTCGGACCGGCTCAACGGGCGGGAGGAACTCGCCGAGCCGGCCTCGTCGTCACCGGCTGAGCCGACTCCCGCCCCGCCGGTCGAGTCGACTCCTGCTCCGCCGGCTGAGCCCTTCGACTCCGCTCAGGAACCACCGGTCAAGCCGCTAAGCGCAGACCGTGTCGAAGCCACCCCCCGGTCGGCCGCGCCGGATTCCGGACCGCGAACTCCGGCACCGTCCGACCCCTACGACGACATTCCGCCGCCCGAGGAGCCCTTCTACGACGCGCCGCCGGAAGGCGTCGTGGTGCCCCGGCGCCCCGCGTCGGCTCCGCGCCCCGCGCCTGCGACGAGTCCCGCACCGACGGCGCAATCCACGCCGGCACCGCGGTCCGCGCCGACCTCGGCACCGCCGGCGCAGTCCGCACCGGCCCCGGCCCCCCAGGCCGCACCGGTGCCGCAGCCCGCGCCCCAGCCCGAGCCCCGGCCCGAGCCGGAACCCGCACCGACGAGCCCCGCCCTCACCGTCGAGACCGTCAGTGCGCGCTGGGCCGACATCCGGTCCGCCATCCGGGAACGACCGGCGGGCAAGGTCCTCGAATCGATGCTGTCCGCCGCCACCGTGCAGTCGGTGGGCGACGGCGTCGCGGTGCTCGGCCATCCCAACCCGCCGCTGGTCGGGCGGCTCTCCGAGCCGGCCCGGCTGCAGATGTTCGGCGAGGTGTTCTCGGCGGTCTTCGGCGGTCAGTGGCAGGTTCAGGTGATTCACGCGCAGGGCGGCCCGGCCCAGGCCGCCGCGCCCGCACAGCGCGGTCCGCAGCAGGCGCAACGGCAGCCTCCCCGGCAGACCTTCAGCCGGCCGAGCCGCTCCGAGTCGGGTGGGCAGCGCCGCGGCGACGACGTGCCGCCGCCTCCGGAACCGCCGTCCGAGCCCGAGGAGCCCTGGCCGGCCGAGCCGGTCCCGGACGAGGAACTGAGTGATTCCGAGCGCGCCGAGATGGTCGCCTCGGCCCATTCCGGCACCCCGGATCCTCGCCTGGACCCGGATCAGGTGGCCCTGGAACTGCTCAAGAACGAACTCGGCGCCCGCCCGGTCATCGACGGAAGCTGACCGGAGAAGACGCCGAGTTCGACGGGCGTGGGCGCTACGGCGTCCACCAGGGGCGCAGCGGCGTGTTCGGCAACGACTCGTCGCCCTTCTTCACGGCCAGCACGTGGTGCAGTTCGACCACGTCGCGCTCGAATCCGATCCGGCAACCGGCCATGTAGAGGCCCCACTGGCGCGCGGTGGCCTCGCCGACCTCGGCGACCGCCGCTTCCCAGTTCGACACCAGGTAGCGGTTCCAGTCACGCAGCGTCATGGCGTAGTGCTCGCGGAAGTTCTCCTCGTGCAGCACCTCCATCCCGCCGGCGTCCTGGAGCTTGGAGATGATGGTGCCCGCGCCGGTCAGCTCGCCGTCCGGGAACACGTACCGGTCGATGAACGGTCCGGCCTTGGCTCGCGTCTTGTTCTCCGGGCGCGTGATGCAGTGATTGAGCAGCAGCCCGCCGGGGCGGAGCCGATCGCGCAGGAAGCCGAAATACGCCGGGTAGTTGGCGACGCCGATGTGCTCGGTGAGGCCGATCGAGCTGACCGCGTCGAAGCCGGTCTCGGTGATGTCGCGGTAGTCGCTGTGCCGCACCTCGCCGAACTCGCCCAGACCCTCGTCCACGATCGCCTGCTGCGCCCACGACGCCTGCTCCTTCGACAGGGTGACGCCGAGCGCGTGCACCCCGCGGCGGGCGGCGTAGCGGACCATGCCGCCCCAGCCGCAGCCGACGTCGAGCAGCCGGTCGCCCGGCTTCAGTGCCAGCTTGTCGAAGATCAGCCGGTACTTGTTCTCCTGCGCGGCCTCGAGGCTCGCGTCCCGGTCCGGGTACACCGCGCAGGTGTAGGTCATCGCCGGACCGAGCACCAGCTCGTAGAAGGCGTTGGAGACGTCGTAGTGGTACTGGATCGCCTCGGCGTCGCGGCCGCGGCTGTGGCGCAGTCCTTCGGCGAAGCGGCGCCAGCGCGGCAGCGTCTCCTGCGGCGGCGGCGCGATCGGCTTGAAGTGCTCGGTGCCGAGCGACTTCGCGATGGCGGCGAGCTGCAGCGGGCTCGGCTTGGTGAACTTGAGGTCCCCGGCCAGCGCCTGGAGTGCGCCGTACGGATCGCCGGGATGCCCGCCGACCAGTTCCAGATCGCCGGACACGTACGCGCGGGCCAGGCCCAGCTCGCCCGGCGCGGTCACCAGATAGGTGGTGCCGCGCGGCGTCTTCAGGTCGAGGCCGAACGCGGCGTCCTCCGGGCCGGCGCTCGACCCGTCGTACGCCGTGAACCGGATTCCCAGCTCCTTGCCCAGGAGCGTTTCGAAGATCTCGGCCAGATTCATGCGCGCTTCACCGCCTTCTCATAGAGGCTCGCCAGCCGGCCGCGCGGGTCGTAGGTGGACCGGAGTGCGCGGTAGGTCGCCGAGCCGTACAGTTCGTCGAACTCTTCCTCCGGGTAGAACGACTCGGAGTAGAGAGATTTGTGGCCGTCGAGCTCGCTGACCTTGCGCTCGATGCGGCGGTTGGCGTGTCCGGGCTCGCCCGGGGTGGCCGGCACCGCCGACCAGAAGCCCACATTGGTGTAGGCATGCCCGCGCTTGAGCGGATACAGCGACCACGGCTGCTCCGGGTCGATACCGGGGCTGTCATTACTCAGCCCGCTCGCGGAGTTCATGCTGAGCGGAGTCGAAGTGCTCCCGGCGCTGGGTTCGGCGAGCTTCAGCGGGCACAGCCAGATCGGCTCGATCGGGATCTCGTCCAGGAACCAGTTCACGAAGTCGGCGGTCCGCTCGATCGGCACCTCGATGTCCTGCACCACGCGCTCGCCGGGCGGCAGTCCCTTGCGGGCGTTGAGCTTGTCGCCGATGTCCCAGCGCTGGTCGTAGCCGATCAGCTTCCAGTAGAAACTCGACCGCAGATACTTCTTGGGCCAGAACCGGCGGATCTTCGGGTTCTGCGCGCCGAAGGCCCGCGAGCACCAGAACCAGTCGGTGTCCCAGCGCCACAGGTAGTCGCGGATGGTCAGCCGGTCCGTCTTCGGATGCTCGACGTCGTCGTGCTGGATGGACCGGTAGAAGACGTCCATCTCGGTGTAGTCGCTCACCGGCCCGGGCTCGGCGGTCTGCCGCCCGAGGACCAGGTAGCACTCGTCACGGGTGAAGACGACACCGTCGAGGTAGTCCACGCGTTCGCCGTCGTACTCGCGGGAGTCGACGATGCGGATCATTGCGGCCTGCAGGTCCCCGATCGAACGGAACCGCACGTGCCGCAGCGCGACGAACGGCGGGACCTTCTCCAGTTCGATCTCCAGCCGGACCGAGTAGCCGAGGGTGCCGTACGAGTTGGGGAAGCCGTAGAAGAGGTCGGCGTGCTCGTTGTCGGGCCGCGCGATCACCAGTTCCCCGGTCGCGGTGAGGATCTCCATCTCGCGGACCGATTCGTGCGGCAGGCCGTTGCGGAACGACGTGCTCTCGATCCCGAGCCCGGTCACCGCGCCGCCGAGGGTGATCGTCTTGAGTTGCGGCACCACCAGCGGCACCAGTCCATAGGGGAGGGTGGCGTCGACCAGGTCCTCGTAGGTGGTCATTCCCGCCACCTGCGCGGTGCGGGCCGCCGGATCCACCGAGATCACCCGGTTCAGGCCGGACACGTCGAGCCCGGGGGCCGTGGTGGCGGCGCGCTTGCGGAACAGATTCGAGGTCTTCTTCGCCAGCCGGATGCCCGCTCCGTCGGGAATGGCGCGGTAGCTCGCCAACAGGCGATCCACTCCCTGCTGGAACGCTTCGGTACCGGATTCGAGCCGCGAGGAAGCCACGCATCCACCGTAGCGTGATCGGTCGGTACGGTGGATCGCAGGTCCCGCGGCAGGCGGGACGACATCTCGAACAAGGAGTAATCCACCGTGGGTCAGGTCACCGCCGCGTCATCCCTCGACATCGCCGCCGCTCCGGAGGTCGTGCTGGCCGCATTGTCCGACTACCGCGAGGTGCGCCCGGCGATCCTGCCCGCCAACTATCGCGACTACGCGGTCGTCGAGGGAGGCACCGGTGCGGGGACCGTCGTGCACTGGATTCTGCAGGCCACCGAGAAGCGCTCGCGCGACGTGCTCGCCGATGTGACGGCCTCCGCCGACTCGGTCACCGAGTCCGACCGCAACTCCTCGATGGTCACCGTCTACCGGGTGACCGCCGCGGGCACCGGCAGCCGCGTCGAGGTGATCACCACCTGGCAGGGCGCCGGCGGCATCGGCGGCTTCTTCGAGAAGACCTTCGCGCCCAAGGGCCTCGGCCGCATCCAGTCCGAGCTGCTCGGGAACCTCAAGACCCGCCTGGAGCCCTGAGCCGCCGCGGGCGCCGCCGCACCAAGCCTCTCCCGCTGCGCGACGGCGTCGACGCCACGCGAGTGGTACTCCGGCCGGAGCTGTTTCCGGCGCCGCCCACGGTGGCCGAGGCGCTGCTGGCGGCGCCGAGCCTGGCGGGGCTGACCGCGGCCGCACTGGCCGCCCAGCACGCGGCCGGCGCCGTCGTCGATGCCGACGGCCGCCCGGTCGAGCTCGGCGCGCCGGTCCCGCGGCCCGTCCCGGTCTACCTCTACCGGGACCTGCCCGCCGAGTACGACGTGCCCTTCGGACTGGAGATCCTGCACGCCGACGACGACCTGGTCGTGGTCGACAAACCGCACTTCCTCGCCACCATGCCGCGCGGGCGGCACGTCACGCAGACGGCGCTCGTCCGTCTCCGCCGAGAGTTCGGGAACGACCATCTCGCGCCCGCGCATCGGCTCGACCGGCTCACCGCGGGCGTCCTCGTCTTCACGGCCCGCCCGGAGGTTCGTGCCGCGTACCAGGAGTTGTTCGCGAATCGTCTGGCGCGCAAGGTGTACCGGGCCGTCGCCCCGCTGCGGCCGGACGTCGAGGCCACGGTCCGGGTGGCGAACCGGATCGTCAAGACGTCGGGTGATCTGCGCGCGCGGGTGGTCGACGGCCCGGTCAACGCGGTCAGCGACATCACCCTCGAACGGGTCCGCGACGACGGCCTGGGGGAATACCTCCTGGTTCCGCAGACCGGCCGCACCCACCAGCTCCGCCTGCACATGTCCGGCCTCGGCCTCCCGATCCTCGGCGACCCGCTGTATCCGGACGTCGACGCGGACCTCGCCGCGGCCCCCGACCGGGGCGACTTCTCCCGCCCGCTGTGCCTGATCGCGTCGAGCCTGGCCTTCGCCGATCCGATCACCGGCGAAGAGCGGCGTTTCGAGAGCCGCCGGGCATGGTTCCCGCCCGGGTCCGCGCAGAACACCGGCCGCTGACGGCTCACCGAGGGAAGATCGCCGCCGGCGGCGCTGAGACGGCCGGTGTTCTGCGGTGATCGGCGGGTGGGTGAACTCCTATCCTGGAGTCATGGCGATCATCGCGTCCCACGAGCACCATCCCGACCTGGGATGCGAGGCCGTGGTCTTCCTCGACACCGAATCCGACGCCTGCTTCCAGCTGCAACGGGATCTGCCCGGCGGCCCGCACGAGGAGCAGCACGCCATCACCACCGGGGCCAGTGCACCCGTCTACGGCGGGGTGCTGCAGTGGCGGCGCGTGGGCGACCGCTTCGAGTTCGCCCTCAACCGGCGGGCGACGGCCCTGTTCGCCGACGACGTGCTCTCGTTCGTGGTGACCCCGGCCGACGGGCAGAGCGTCGACCAACTCGCCGAGCATGTCGAGCGACTGCTCGGGTGAGCGCACCGACTACCCTGGGCACCATGACTGACGCATTCGACCCCTCGGCCCTGTTCGGCGGCGGCGACAACCAGATGGCCGACCTCCTCGCGCAGGCGCAGGCCATGCAGAACCAGCTGTACCAGGCCCAGCAGGAGATCGCGGCGGCGAAGCTCATCGGCAGCGCGGGGAACGGACTGGTCACCATCGAGGGCAACGGCACCGGTGACATCACCGCGGTGACCATCGCCAAGGATGTGGTCGATCCCGAGGACGTCGACACCCTGCAGGACCTGATCCTGGGTGCGCTGGCCGATCTGGCGCTGTGCCGCGCCGCCCTGACCGAAGAGAAGCTGGGCCCGCTGTCGGCCGGCATGCCCGGCCTCGGCTGAGCCAGACACCGAAAGGGCCTGATGTACGAGGGGCCGATCCAGGTACTCATCGACCAGCTCGCGAAGCTTCCCGGGCTGGGGCCGAAGGGTGCCCAGCGCATCGCTTTCTCCCTGCTCGCGGGTGACAAACAGGAGATCGATCGCCTCGTCGAGGCGCTCGGCGAGGTTCGCGACAATGTGAACTTCTGCGCCGAATGCGGGAACGTCGCCGCCGACCGGCTCTGCCGGATCTGCAGCGACGCCCGGCGCGATGCGACCAAGATATGTGTGGTCGAGGAGCCGAAGGACATCTACGCGATCGAGCGGACCAAGGAGTTCGACGGCCGCTACCACGTGCTCGGCGGTGCGCTCGACCCGCTGTCCGGGATCGGTCCGGACCAGCTGCGGATCCGCGAGCTGCTGCAACGACTCGCCAACCAGCCCGGCGGCGTCGACGTCACCGAGATCATCATCGCGACCGATCCGAACACCGAGGGCGAGGCGACCGCCACCTACCTGCTGCGCATGCTGAAGGACTTCCCCGGCCTGTCGATGACGCGCCTGGCCTCGGGTCTGCCGATGGGCAGCGACCTGGAGTTCGCCGACGAGCTCACTCTCGGCCGGGCGCTGTCCGGGCGGCGCGTTCTGGCCTGACCGCCGGGCGGAGACTAGCGTGAGCGGTGTGTCGAAGGGTTCCTCCGTCGAAGACCTCGCCGCCGCCGCGCACGCGATCGCGAGCCGCGACCTGCGGAGCGGGATCATCGCGGTCGACGGCCCCTCCGGCGCGGGGAAGAGCACCTTCGCCGACGCGCTCGCCGCACGACTCTCCGCGCTCGGCCGACGGGCCCTGCTGATCCGCACCGACTACTACGCCACCTGGGACGATCCGGCCGGCTGGTGGCCGGAACTCGAGCGCGATGTTCTCGCGCCGTTCCGCCGCAGCCACGACATCAGCCACCACCCCCGCATCTGGATCGACGGGGTACCGCACGCCGGCCCGGCCGAACTGATGCACTGGGCGCCGCTGCTGATCATCGAGGGCGTCACCGCCGCCCGGCAGGCGATCGCGGACCGGCTCACCCACGCGTTCTGGCTCGACGGCCCGCCCGCCGAGGAACGACTGGCCCGGACCGTCGCCCGCGACGGCGAGGACCAGCGGCCGAACCTGGCGGCGTGGCAGCACTTCGAGGACGGCTGGTTCGCCGTCGACGGGACGCGCCGCCGCTGCGAGGTCGTGCCCGCTTAGGCCGGCCGTGATCCGTGCGGACCCGGTGGCCGAGGCCGCCTGAGTGTCGCTCAGCGTGCCGCGGCGATCCGTTCCCGACGGAGCAGGTCGATCTCGGGAAGATCGAGCGGTTCCAGGATCCGGCCGGTGGCCGCGGCCAGCAGATGGTCGGCCAGCTCCGGGTTCCGGGCCAGCAGCGGGCCGTGCATGTAGGTGCCGAGCACGCTGCCCTGGATCACGCCCTCGACGGCCTCGCCCGCGGATTCCTGCGTGGAGCCGAAGGGCGCGCCGTTGCCGGTGCCGTGCCGCACGCGGCCGAGGGGCCGGGCATCCGGGCCGAGAGTCGTGGCGCCGCGATGGTTCTCGAATCCGGTCAGCGGCTGCGTCAGACCGTCGAGCAGCGGATCGGTGACGAGTTCCCCGATGGCCCGGGCCTCCATCGGCGACGTGGTGGCGTCGAACAGCCCGACGCCCTCCACCTTCTCGCCGGCCGCGGTCAGGTACCAGTGGCCGAGTACCTGAATGGCGGCGCAGATCGCGAGGACCGGCCGCCCGGCGGCGGCGGCGCGCTGCATGCCGGGGTGCTCGAGCAGGTGCCGGGTGGCCAGCCGCTGCGCGAAGTCCTCCGCGCCGCCGAGGGTGTACACATCCAGGGAGTCGGGGACGTCGTCTTCGAGCGTGATCGGGACGATCTCGGCGTCGATGCCGCGCATCCGGGCGCGCTGCCGCAGGACGAGGGCGTTGCCGCCGTCACCGTAGGTGCCCATCACGTCGGGGAGCACCAGGCCGATCCGCAGGGTCGATTCACTCATGACTGGCTCCTCGATGTCGGCACCGGGGCGGCTCCGGCCCGCTCCAGCGCGATGCCGAGGTCCCGGAAAGCGGTGTAGTTGGCGAGCACCTCGACCCGGCCCGGCGGGCACGACTCGATCGCCGCCATGGTGTCTTCGATCGTGGTGTGCTCGGCGCCGGCGTACAGCAGCCGCACGCCGAGGTCCGCGGCGCGCTCACCGGCGGCGATCACCTGCATGGTCTCGAAGGCCTCGAACCGCACATCCCACAGCCACGACAGGTCCTCGCCGTCGGGCACCTGGCCGTTGACGGCGATCACCAGTGAGTCGGCGTCGGTGTCGATCATCGCCAGCGCCTCCTGCCAGCCCGCCGGATTCTTGGCGAGCAGGGTGCGGACTCGGTGGCGGCCCAACTGGAACGACCCGTAGCGACCGGCCACCTCGCCGACGGTGCCGACGGCGGCCACCGCGGCGGCCGGGTCGGCACCCATCGCGACGGCCGCCGCGACCGCCTGCGTCGCGTTGCCGCGGTTGGCCCGGCCGGGCACGGACAGCGTCAGCGGCGCCTCGAAACCGTGGGGGCCGTAGATGTTCTCGTCGTCGAACCACCACTGCGGGGTGGGCCTGCGGAAGTGCTCGTCGCCGGTGGAGTACCAGTCGTCGTCGCGGCGCACGATCGGCTCGCCGGTGCGCGGGCAGCTGACCGAGTCACCGACCCAGCTCGCTCCGGCGGCCACCCAGATCACCCGCGGCGCGTCGTAGGCGGCGGAGGTCACCAGGACGTCGTCGCAGTTGGCGACGACGACGGTCTCCGGGTGACGCTCGATGCCTTCGCGGAGGCGCCGTTCGATGTGGTTGATCTCTCCGACGCGATCCAGCTGGTCGCGCGAGAGATTCAGCAGGACGACCACTTCCGGATTCGTGTTGTCGCTGACGTGCGGGACATGCAGTTCGTCCACTTCGAGCGCCGCGATCGGGGCGACCCGGTCCAGAGAGAGGGTCGCGATGATGCCCGCGTCCATGTTGGCGCCGTCGGGCTGGGTGGCCACCTCGCCGAGGCCGGCGAGTGCGGCGGCGGTCATCCGAGTGGTGGTCGACTTGCCGTTGGTGCCGGTCACCAGCACGGTACGACGGCCGGCGGCCAGCCGCGACATGATGTTCGGGTCGATCTTCTCGGCGACGAGGCCGCCGATCATCGAGCCCTTGCCGCGGCCCGCGGCCCGCGACGCCCAGCGCGCGGAGGCGGCCGCCGCGAGTGCGGTCCGGGTGCGAAGTGGCAGGCGCATAGAGAAAATTCTGTCACAGGGAGTCGGTGCACCGAGCGCGTCGGCGGTGATAGCGTCGGCGACTGTGAGCCGCGCGACATCGAAGAATCTGTCTCTGCCCGAACGCGTCCAGCGCCGGTTGTTCCGGGCGGCGGGACTGATTCCCGCGTCCGTGCTGGGTACCGCCGCCCGGATCACCAAGGTCAACTCCGACGGCGGTCACCTCGCCCCGGAGATGGCGCTGGTGGGAGCGGCGACCGCGAAGGTGCCGGGGATGGGGCTGACGTCGCGGCCACCGGCCGGGGCCCGCGCGCAGCTCGACGCCACCGGCGTGGCGATGGCGCAGACCTTCCCGCCGTTCGCGATCGAGGAGGATCTGGAGTTCGAGGGCCCGGGCGGAACCATCGGCGCGACCCGCTACCGGGTGGAGGCGGGGAGCCCGCGCGGACTGATCCTGTTCCTGCACGGCGGCGGCTACGTGCTCGGCAGCCGGGCCAGCCATGACTCGGCGGTCCGTGCGCTCGCGGTGGCCTCCGGCACAGACGTGCTCTCGATCGACTACCGGCTCGCCCCGGAGCACAAGTTCCCGGCCGCGGTCGACGACGCGCTCGCGGCCTGGCACTACGCGGTGGCGAAGGCACCCGAGTGGGGGATCGACCCGGCGAAGATCGTCGTCGCGGGCGACTCGGCGGGCGGCTGCCTGTCCGCCGTGGTGGCGCTGCAGACGCGGGGCGAGGACGTCGTCCCGGCGTTGCAGTTGCTCATCTATCCGGTCACCGACATGGCGCGGGAGACCGATTCCCGGCGTGAGTTCGCCGACGGGCACTTCCTCACCGCAGCGGACATCGCCTACTTCACCGAGCACTACCTGTCCGATCCCGCCGAGGCCACCGATCCGCGGGTCTCGCCGTTGCTGGCCGACGACCTGAGCGGTCTGCCGCCCGCGTACGTGGTGGTCGCCGGGTTCGATCCGCTGCGCGACGAAGGTCTGGCCTACGCCGAGGCGATGCGCGCCGCGGGCGTGCCGGTGACGCTGGAGCGGGCCGGCTCGATGATCCACGGCTTCATCAACATGGGCCTGATCTCGCCGGCGGCGCGCGAGTACGTCTCCCGGATGGGCGCGGCCGTCGTCGACGCCCTCTCCTGACGGTTCAGGTGGGGCGCAGTGGCCGGTGTGATCGGTCGCGCCGCGTCCGACGACTCCTCGGCTGATCGCCGAGTGACGCCGTCCGACCGGTTTGTGCCACGGTCGGACGGCGCCACGCGGGGCCGGGCGCCGCTGTTTACGATGAGCGTCATGCAGAACGACGACGCTCCCGCCGCCGCGACGCCGCCGGTCACCGCGGGCTCCGCCGAGCCGCAGGTGCGCGACGAACCGTCGTTCAAGCGGCTGCTGCTGCTGTCGGCGATCTGTGTGCTCGTCGCCGGTGGACTGCTCTTCTGGCTGTCGCGGATGTGGGGCACGCCGGTGCTGTCGGCCGGATACATCGCCCTGATGTTCCTGGCTCCGGCCATCCGGATCCTGGATCTGCGCGGCATGCTGGCGGCGACCGGCTGGGCGATGGTCATTCTGGTGGCCGGCGTGCTCATCGGGCCGTACGGGCCGTGGGTGCAGCTCGGCGGCGTGGTGGTGACCGCGCTCGGGCAGGGGCTGTTCGTCGTCGCCGGGTCGGCGGGGCTCAACCGCTCACCCGCGAGCCTGGTCGGTTTCGCCAAGTTCGCCGAGACGGGATCGTTCGCCGAGGTGTGGCAGCCGTTGATCGGCCTGTCGATCGGTGCGGCCGCGATCATCGTGCTGGGGCTGATCGCCTTCGGCAGCGACAAGAAGAAGGTCAAGGCGGCGCCGCTGTCCGAGCGGCTCTTCTACGGCGGCGGCCTGGCGATCGGCTCGGCCGTGCTCACGGTGATCTGGACCGTCGCCGGGCTCGGCGGCCTCGGCTACGCGCTGCTGGTGTTCTGCCTGATCTACACCTACGACTCGGGCAAGGTGATCCACAATTCGACGATCCGGGTGTTCGGCGCGGTCCTCGGCGTGGTGACGTCGGTGCTGATCTCGTGGCTGTTGTCGTCGTGGCAGCCCGCGCTGATCGCGGTCTTCGTGATCTGCGGCATCCTGGCGCTGGCCAGCTTGCTGAACAAGCAGGAGTTCTGGTTCGTGGTCTTCCTCGTCGCCGCGGTGGTCCATCTCGCCGAGATCACCCCCGGCAAGTCGGCCTTCGACTCCGGCGTGGAGCACATCCTCGGCGTGGTCGGAGCCGCCGCGGTCGCCGTGCTTCTGCACTTCGCGGCCGTCCCGCTGCACGACAAGTTCCTGAAACCCGCTCTGGCCGTCGCTCGCTCCTGACCGGCAGAGCGGTGTGCTGACAGGGCTTCCGAGGATTTGACCCACGATATGGGCCGAATCCTCGAAAGCCTTCTCGGCCGCCCTGTGGAAAACCCGAGTTGTCCACAGGAAGCGCAGGTGGGGGATTGTTTTCGGACCCGTCGACGCAGCACGCTGAGCGGCATGGCGCTTTCCAAGGAATGGCCTGCGGAGGCACGGTCGCTCGACGAGGTCCTGGCCGCACAAGACGGGGTGATCTGCCGCAGACAGGCCCTCGCGGTGTGCGGACGCTCCGAACTACGTCGCCGCCTCCGGTCTGGGCTGTGGGTTGCGCAGTTTCCCGGCGTCTATCTCACGCACACCGGCGCGCCGACGTGGCGGCAACGCGCGTGGGCCGCGGTGCTCAGCGTGGAACCGGCTGCGCTCGGCGGCCGCTCGGCGATCTATGCCGCGGGCGGGCGGGTCGACGGGAAGCGCTTCGGCAGCGAGCCGATCCGCGTGGTGGTCAGCCATCGGCGGAGCATCGGCGAGCGGAAGGGTGTCGTTGTTCAATACTGCTCGCACTACGCTCGCCGGCTCGGTGGAGGAAGCCCGCCGCGGATCAAACTAGAGCACGCCGTCCTCGACCTGGCCGCGGCTGCGCCGACCACTCAGGACGCGGTGGCGCGGCTCGCCGAGGGTATCCAGAACAGACTGACGACGGCGACGCGCCTCACGGTCGCTCTCAAGACCAGGCCGAACACGGCGAAGTATCCGCTCCTCCTGGAAATCCTCGCCGACCTGGAGAAGGGCACCTGCTCGGTCTTAGAACGGGAATACCTGACCAAGGTCGAGCGATCGCATGGGCTACCGGCTCCGCAGCGGCAAGCTCCGACCACGGTGGGGCGCAAGGGATTCCGCGATGTCGACTACCCCGAGTGGGGCGTCGTCGTCGAACTGGATGGGCGGGCCGGTCACGACGACCCTGCCGCGCGCGACCGGGACATGGAACGCGACCTCGATGCCCTCGTTGGCGCTGCCCGGATCACCGCGCGTCTCGGCTGGGGCCAGGCATCGACGCGGCCGTGCCGGACCGCTGGCAAGATCGGCCGCCTCTTGAGACGGGGTGGCTGGCCGGGTGAGGTGACAGCATGCACTTCCCCCGACTGCACGGCGCTTGAGGACCTTCGAGAACTGTGACCACCAGATGGGCCAGAACCTCGAAAGCCCTCGCGGGCACTGAAGTCAGGGCGCGACGGATCCGAGGAAGCTCGAGACGGCGGCGACCATCTGGTCGAGGGCCGGCTGTTCCAGCGGGTAGTGGCCGCCGTTCTCCAGGTGCGTGACGGTCACCGGCACCGCGGTGATCCGGTCGAGGAACGGCGTCGAGAGCGCCAGCGGTGTCCACCGGTCGGCGTCGGGCTGGGTCAGCAGCACCGGGCACACGTCGAAGTCCTCGGGTGCCACGGCGGGGCGGTACTGGAGCCACGAATCGAGGAAGCCGACGGTCACGCTGTTCCCGGCCGAGGTGGTGTCCGCGTAGCACGCCTTCTTCGCCGCGCGATTGTTGACCAGGGCCCGCATCTTGCTGACGTAGCGCATCGGTACGCGCAGGTCGCGCAGCCGGGTCCGGGCGAGCCGGTGCATGAGCGGCTTGCCTACCAGCCCGCTGACCGGGTCGAACGCGGTGTCGCGGACGACGCGGGCCGAGGCGGTGTCGAGGAAGGTCATGCCCACGATCCCGGCGACCTTCCGGTTGAGCGCGGCGACGTGGTACGTCTCCATGCCGCCGGCGGAGAGGCCGTAGAGCACGACCGGGCGGTCGTCCTTCGCGAGCTCGGCGTCGACCAGATCGGAGCCGATCCGCACCCAGTCGTCGTAGGTGACCAGGGTGTTCGGCGCGACCGCGGTGATCCCGTAGGTCGGCATGTCGATGGCGATCGTCTCGTATCCGCGTGTGGCGAGCGGATGGCCGAGGATGGTGCTCATCTGCCGCCCGTTGGTGCCGACGCCGTGGAGCAGGATCACTTTCACCGGCGCATCGGGATTCCGGTAGGTGTCGAGATGGATCCGGTGACCCCGGTGCTCCCACCATTCCTCGGCCGGTTCGGAGTCGGGCGTGAGCCGGTAGTCGGCGGGCAGGAACTCCTGGATGGCGCGCCACTGCGGCTGCTGGCGGTAGGTGGTCATGTGCCCACTGTGCTCGCCTTTCCAGGCTAATGCAAGTATCGCTCGCATTAGGTCGCCTGGCAGACTCGAGGCCGTGACGTCCGAATCCGCGCCGACGACTCGCCCAGGAGGCCGCACCGAGCGCACGCGCCGCGCGGTCCTGGCCGCCGCCGCAACGCTGCTGGCCAAGTCGCCGCCGTCCGAGGTGACGGTCGCGCAGATCGCCGAGAAGGCCGGCGTGAACGAGGCCACCGTCTATCGCAAATGGGGCACCAAGGACGCGCTTTACGGCGACGTCCTGATGACCCTGTCGCGGGAACGGCTGGTGATGGACGACACCGGATCGCTGCGCGGCGATCTACTCGCCGTGATCGGCGGGGTGGCCGCCTTCCTGCGCACCCCGGCCGGTTTCTCGCTGGCGTATCTGGGCGCGACCGGTGACGACGCGACCACGGCCACCTTGCGGGACACCTTCTGGGCCGACCGCTTCGCCCGGGCCCGGGAGATCTTCGACCGCGCCGTCGCACGCGGTGAACTCCGCGACGCGGCACAGGCCGACCTCGCCTACGAGATGCTCATCGGCGTCATGCACTTCCGGATCCTGGCACTGCGCCGGCCCCTCGACGACGACATCGCCGACCGCATCGTCACCCTCGTCCTCGACGGCCTCCGCCCCCGCTGACCCGCCGCCCGCAGAACTCCCCTCCACCGAGAACAGTGGCTTCGACGCAGCTCAGCCGGCTAAGGGGTCGCCGAAGAACTTCCACGCCCAGTGAGCGCTCGCCCCATCCTGCGCGAGTCCGGGTCGGGCGGGTGTTTCCCGAGCCTGCCGACAGCTCTGAACTCCGTCAGTGCGAGGCCACGGAAGAACTTCCACGTCTAGTGAGCACTCGCCCCGTCACTCGAGAACTCGGCGCCGGTCGTTGTTTCTGAGCCCTCCGCAGTTCCGAATTCCGTCAGTGCGAGGCCGCGAAGAACTTCGACGTCTAGCGAGTACTCGCGCCATCCTGCGCGAGTCCGGGTCGGGCGGGTGTTTCCGAGCCCTCCGCAGCCCTGCCTAGAATTCCGTGCGGAATCTAGAAGGGAGCAGCGAGGACTGCCGACGAAACACCCGCCCGACCCGGGCGCTCAACAGAGTTGGACGAGCAGGCTAGGGAGCCCAGGTCCGCGCGCCCTCGGCCGCTTCCTCCGCCTCGTGCTCACCGGCGACGCGGTGCGCCCGGTTCACCGCCGAGACGACGGCCCGCAGGCTCGCGGTGGTGATCGACGACGCGACGCCGACTCCCCAGACGGTCTCGCCGTTGATCTCGGTCTCCACATAGCAGGCCGCGTTGGCGTCGCCGCCGGCGGTCAGCGCGTGCTCGGAGTAGTCGAGCACGCGGACGTCGAACCCGACGGTGCCCAGCGCGTCGACGAAGGCGGCCAGCGGGCCGTTGCCGCTGCCGGCGATCTCGCGCTCGACGCCGTCGACCTTGACGATCGCGGTGATCGAGTCCTCGCCGCCGTCTTCTTCGGCCGCGTCGACCTTCTGGCGCATCCGCTCCAGCGGGGTGATCGGCTCCAGGTACTCCTGCGCGAAGACGTCCCACATCTCCTTGGGGTTGACCTCGCCGCCCTCGCCGTCGGTGATCTTCTGGATCTCGCGGCTGAACTCGATCTGCAGGCGCCGCGGCAGGTCCATGCCGTGGTCGGCCTTCATGATGTACGCGACGCCGCCCTTGCCGGACTGGCTGTTGACGCGGATCACGGCCTCGTAGTTGCGGCCGACGTCCTTGGGGTCGATCGGCAGGTAGGGGACGGCCCAGATGATGTCCTCGACGTCCTTGTCCTGCGCGTCGGCGTCGTACTTCATCTGGTCCAGGCCCTTGTTGATCGCGTCCTGGTGACTGCCGGAGAAGGCGGTGAACACCAGGTCGCCGCCGTACGGGTGGCGCTCGGGGACGTTCAGCTGGTTGCAGTACTCCACCGTGCGGCGGATCTCGTCGATGTCGGAGAAGTTGATCTGCGGGTCGACGCCGCGGGAGAACAGGTTCATGCCCAGGGTCACCAGGTCGACGTTGCCGGTGCGCTCACCGTTGCCGAACAGGCAGCCCTCGATGCGGTCGGCGCCGGCCAGGTAGCCCAGTTCGGCGGCCGCGACGCCCTCGCCACGATCGTTGTGCGGGTGCAGGCTGAGGATGATCGACTCGCGGCGGGCCAGGTTACGGCTCATCCACTCGATCGAGTCGGCGTACACGTTGGGGGTGGTCATCTCGACCGTCGCCGGCAGGTTGATGATCAGCGGCTTGTCGGGGGTCGGCGCGATGATCTCGGAGACGGCGTCGCAGACCTCCTTGGCGTAGGTCAGCTCGGTGCCGGTGTAGCTCTCCGGGGAGTACTCGTAGCGCCAGTTGGTGTCGGGGTACTTCTTCTCGGTGGTCAGGCACAGTGTCGCGGCGTCGGTGGCGATCTTGGTGATCGCCGGCTTCTCGGCCCGGAAGACGACGCGCCGCTGCAGAATCGACGTCGAGTTGTAGAAGTGCACGATCACGTTCGGCGCGCCGTTGCACGCCTCGTAGGTGCGCTCGATCAGCTCCGGGCGGCACTGGGTCAGCACCTGGATGGTGACGTCCGCCGGGATGGCGTCGTCGTCGATGATCTCGCGGATGAAGTCGAAGTCGGTCTGGCTCGCCGAGGGGAAACCGACCTCGATCTCCTTGTAGCCCATGCGGACCAGCAGGTCGAACATGCGGCGCTTGCGGGCCGGGCTCATCGGGTCGATCAGCGCCTGGTTGCCGTCGCGCAGGTCAACGGCGCACCACAGCGGGGCGCGCTCGATCACCTTGTCGGGCCAGGTGCGGTCGGGCAGGGCGATCTTCTCGACCTCGTCGGCGAAGCTGCGGTAGCGGTGTACCGGCATCGCGGAGTTGCGCTGCGGGTTGTACGACGGCTGGCCGGCCGGAATCGGTCCGCTGGGGGCGACGATACGGCTGGGTCCGGAGGTGAAAGCGTCTGCGGGGGACATGGGTGGTCAAGCTCCTAGATCAAAGGAAGGGGTTTGACCGGCGCGTCGAACGGCCCGCGACGGAGGGCCGGTCGTGTCAGACCCCGCCGCGGCAACCGAGAAGAAGGGTGCGCTGCATATCTGCATGATACGACATCCCGTCGACACCGATCAAACACTCGGGACTGGACAAACTAAGGCTTACCTAATTACAGTGGGGAGGCCCCGTCCAACGGCGTGCGGGGAAGCGGCTGGGGAGAAGCGCCACGGACTTCGCCCACACCTGCCGGCACACACCGGCATGCGAAGGCAGGCCCCCGAGGGAAGACGTCTCGGGGGCCTGTCTGCATCGGCGTCGCCGCCGCGGATCCCGTAAGCGAGACACACTTCACTGTGTGATTAGCTTAGCCTAAGCTAATCTGACGGCAATGCCTGAGCAATGTGTCAGGCAGTCGACCGTTCATCCGCACAGGAGGAGTTCAACATGGGCAGCATCGATTGGGGTTCGATCCCGATCATCGGCGATCTCGGCCACGCTCTGGCCGGTACCGGGGCGTTTCAGGAAGTCTGGATCCCGGTCTGGAACACGATCGCGGTCGGCGTGAACTCGGTCTTCGGCCAGGACATCCTCTGGCATCAGTGAGTTCCGCGGCGCCCTGAGCGCGAAGACGCGGTCGCCGGCGCAGGGCGACAGGCCCCCGAGAGAAGACGTCTCGGGGGCCTGTCCGCATCCAGTATCGGCGACGATGCGCCGCTCACGCGAACGGCGTGCCCCAATGTGAGGAGAAAGCGATCTCGTTGAGCGGCAGGCGCTCTCGCGGCCAGGCATCACGCTCCCGGATCTCCGGTGTGAGTGTGTCCGGGTCGTCGGCCAGTCGTCCGATCGCGAGCAGCACCATCGGCCGGACTCCCTTCGGGATGCCGAAGGCCTCGATCGCGGCGGCCTTGCTGAATCCGGCCATCGGGTGCGCGTTGTAGCCGAGGGACACCGCCTGGGTGATCATCTGGCCCAGGGCGAGACCGGCGTCGACCGCGCCGTACTCGTGCTTGGCCGGGTCGTCGGGCTCGTCGGTGGTGCACACCAGGATGAAGGCGGCGGACGCCGGCGCCCAGCTCGCATTGCCGCGGTTGAGTGTCGCGGTCAGCGCGGCGAAGGTGTCGTCGCCGCGGCGGCCGACCACCAGGCGCACCGGCTGGATCCGGCCCCAGGTCGGCGCCCAGCGGCCGGCGTCCAGGATCGAGGTCAGCTCGGCGTCGTCGATGGTGGCGGTGGTGTCGTAGCCGCGCGCGCTCCAGCGGCCGGCGATCAAGGGATGCATGACGACCACCCTACGGCGCGGCATCCGCGCTCGCCGTGGCGCGAAACGCCCGTATCGGGCAGCGCCGGACATCACTGCAAAGAGCCAGGTAGAGGGGTAGATACACTCCCGGAGTCAGTTTCTCGGAAGAGAGGTCCCACCCGTGAATCCGATCCTCGGAACGCCGAACGGCGCCGACACGGCGTGGCTGCTGGCGGCCTTCGCGCTGGTGCTGTTGATGACGCCCGGCCTGGCCCTCTTCTACGGCGGCATGGTGCGCAGCAAGAGCGTGCTGAACATGATGATGATGTGCCTGGCGGCGATCCCGGTGGTCTGGGTGATCTGGTTGCTGTTCGGCTACTCGGCGGCGTTCGGGCCGGACAAGGCGGGCCTGATCGGCGACCCGACGGCGTTCGCGGGGTTGCAGCATCTGTTCGGCGGATTCGCCCCGGACGGCTCGGACACCGGCAAGATGCCGCTGGTCCAGCACATTCCGGCGATGCTGTTCGTCGCTTTCGAGGCCGGTTTCGCGATGGTCACCGTCGCGCTCATCGCGGGCGCCGTGGCCGACCGCATGCGATTCGGGGCGTGGCTGACGTTCTCCGCACTGTGGATCACGCTGGTCTACATCCCGGTGGCGCACTGGGTCTTCGCGGCGCCCGGACTGACCGGCGCGGCGCACGGCGGCTGGATCGTCTCCAAACTGCACGCCATCGACTTCGCCGGTGGCACGGCGGTCGAAATCAACTCCGGCGCTTCGGCTTTGGTGATGGCACTGCTGCTCGGCCGACGCGTCGGCTGGCCCCGCGATCCTATGCGTCCGCACAATCTGCCGTTCGTGATGCTCGGGGCCGGACTGCTCTGGTTCGGCTGGTTCGGCTTCAACGCCGGGTCGACGCTGGCCGCGAACGGCTCCGCGGCGCTGATCGCCGCCAACACGCTCGGTTCGGGCGCGGTGGCTATGGTGGCGTGGCTGGTCGTCGAGCGGGTGCGACACGGCAAGCCGACGTCGTTCGGTGCGGCATCGGGTGTGGTCGCGGGCCTGGTCGCGATCACCCCGGCCTGCGGGTCGGTCACGCCGATCGGTGCGATGGCGGTCGGCGCCGCGGCCGGGGTGGCGAGTTCGTTCGCCATCGAGCTCAAATACCGCTGGCGGTACGACGACTCGCTCGACGTGGTGGGCGTTCATCTGGTGTCCGGCGTGGTCGGCACCCTGATGATCGGCCTGGTGGCCAGCAAGTCGACCCCCACCGGCGTCGACGGCCTGCTGTACGGCGGCGGCTTCGACCAGCTGTGGCGGCAGGTGGTCGCGGTGCTGACCGTGCTGCTGTACGCGATGACCGTGACGGTCATCGTCGGATTCGTGCTCAACCGGTTGATCGGCCTGCGGGCGCACGCTCACCATGAGGCGGAAGGTCTCGACGACAGCCTGCACGCGGAATCCGCCTACGACTTCCACGTCGACCGCGGCCGCCGGATCCCGGGCCTCGGCGGCTGAGGCCGGTCTGGGCCACGTCTCCCGAATCTCTTTCCGGGCTACCGATGCCTTCGGAGAAGATTTGAGAGACACGGCCTACCGCACGGCGTCCTTCCCGCGCATCACGTAGGCGACGACGACGGACAGCACCAGCAGGGCGATGCCGCCGGCGAGTGCGGCGGCGTGCATGCCGTCGACGAAGGCCTGCTTGGCGGCCAGCGCCACCGGGCTGTCGGTGCCGACGTGGTCGAGCGTCTCGCCGAGCGAGTCGGCGAACCGGCCGTCGCTGTGGCCGAGGAAGACCGCGGTGGCGAGCGAGCCGAAGAGCGCCAGCCCCAGGGCGGTGCCGAGCTCGAAACTGGTCTCCGAGACGCCCGACGCGGCGCCGGACTGTTCCGGCGGCGCCGAACCGACGACGACGTCGGACACCAGCGCGAACTGGATGCCGTAGCCGATACCGCTGATCGCGGTGAGCACCAGGAAGATCCAGAGCGGGCTGTGCACGCCGAGGCTGAGGATCCCGAGGTTGCCGGCCGCGGCCAGCAGCAGGGAAAGGGTGAGGGCTCGCCGGACGCCCATGAACCGGGCGACACGCGCGGCGGCGACCGAGAACACGGCGATGGTGATCGCCATCGGAATGCCCGCGAGCGCGGCGGCGAGGACGTCGTATTCCTGTACCGACTGCAGGTAGACGTTGGTCAGGTAGGCCATGCCGCCCTGGGCCATCATGCCGAAGAGCGCGACCGCGATGCAGGCGCTGAAGGCGGCGCTGGAGAACAGCCGCAGGTTCACCAGCGGCGCCGGAGTGCGCTTCTGGTGCCGGAGGAAGAGCCAGATCATCGTCGCGCCGAAGAGGCCGATCACCAGGCTGCGGATCGAGATGCCCTCCGCGGCCGCGTCTTTCACGGCGTAGACGATCGGGAGGATGCCGAGCAACGACAGCACCACGCCGAGGATGTCGAAGGGGTGGGTGGAGCGGGCGCGGTACTCGGGCAGCAGGAACGGTGCGAACACGAAGAGCGCCGCGATCACCGGAACGTTGATCAGGAAGACCACGCCCCACCAGTAGTGGTGCAGCAGGAAGCCCCCGATCACCGGGCCGATGGCCGCGCCGCCGGCGAAGGCCGCGGTCCAGATGCCGATGGCGCGGGCGCGGTCGGCGGGGTGCGGGAACATGTTGGCGATCAGCGAGAGGCTGGCCGGCATCAGGGTGGCGCCGCCGATGCCCATCAGGGCGCGGGCGCCGATGAGGAACGCCGCGTTCGGGGCGAAGGCCGCGGCCACCGAGGCGATGCCGAAGACCGCCGCGCCGATCAGCAGGATGCGGCGGCGGCCGATCCGGTCGCCGAGGTTGCCCATGGTCATCAGCAGGCCGGCGATCAGGAAGCCGTAGACGTCGAGGATCCACAGCTCTTGCGTGGCCGACGGGTGCAGCGCTTGCGCGATGGTCGGCATCGCCAGGTAGAGGACCGAGAAGTCCATCGACACCAGGATCACCGGCAGCATCAGGACGACCAGGCCGAACCAGGCACGACGGCGCCCGAGAGCGCTCGGGCTCTCGTCGGCGGTGAGTGGTTGCGGCGTCATCTGGTCGTCGGCTCCGGGGGTCTGGTGTTCGGTGGTGAGGCTCATGGTTTCCGGGGGTCGTCGTTTCGGGGGAATGGGCGTGACTGCGCCGCGTCGGGTCGACGCGGCGCGTACGGTGTACGCTACTCCCGTGAGTACGCTGTACGCAAGATGATCCTTCGGGACCGTGGAAAGGGAGGTGCCGCGTGCCGCCGGCCAAGCTGACGATCGAGCAGATCGTCGACGCCGCGATCGACATCGCCGACCGCGACGGCCTCGACGCCGTCTCGATGCGGCGGATCGCCGACCGGCTCGGCGTCGGCGCGATGAGCCTGTACCGGCACGTCGCCGACAAGGATGCGCTGCTGTCGGCCATGTCCGCGGAGGTGGGACGACGCTTCCCGTACCCGGTGGGCGAGCCGGGGCCGTGGACGTGGCGCGAGCGGGTGGCGATCGCCGTCGACGTCGACTGGCGCCTCTACCAGCGGCACCCGTGGGTACTGCTGACCTACGCGGTGCCGCGCTACGGCCTCACGCCCGACTGCCTCGCGGGCCTGGAGTGGCTGGCCGAGGGCTTCGCCGAACTCGGCGTCGACGACGCGACCGCCGTCGAGATGGCGCTCACCCTGTGGAACCACGTCGACGGTGCGGCGCTGATCTCGGTCAGCGACCAGCTGCTGCGCTCGCCGGCCCCCGCCGAGGGGAGCGGCGGCCTCGCCGAGGTGCTGTCGGCGTCACCGACCGACGCCCGCCTCGCCGGTCTGCCGCTGCTGTCGCGGGTGGCGGGCGGTGAGGCGGTGTCCCGGCTGGTGGATCAGCGCGCCGTGCTCGACGCCGGCGTTGCGCGGCTCTGTGACGGTTTCGCGGCGGCCGCTCCCGATCCCCGCTGAGCGATCTGTCGCGGATCCTGTCGGCGGCGAAAAAGTGTCGCGGATCTTGCCGGATCCGTCGGCGAGTCCGCGACAGATTTCGGCCCCTCTCCCGTCGTGGCCTCTCGCGGTCAGATCGCGTACTGGAAGACCGTCAGCATGTACGCACCGAACCACGCGCTCAGCAGGACGATCGGGGCCAAGACCGCGGCGGCGGTGGTGCGGCGTTGCCGCGACAGCAGCACGGCCAGGGGGATCAGCAGTACGAAGGCCGGCAGGAGGAGCCGGGCGCGGCTCATCATCAGACCGCTCGACAGCAGGATCGACGCCGTGACCAGCGCGCCGTACGCGAGGACCGGCCAGGGGAGGCGGGCCGCGACCGACCACATGAGCAGGCAGAGCACCCCGAGCATGATCAGGGCGGTGGCGATGGCGGCGAAGTCTTGCGAGACCGTGAGCGAGTCGGCGATGAACTCGGTCGCCGCGGCGCCGAGGTCCATCCGGGTGTCCCAGCCCTGCGTCTGAATGGTGAACCAGCCGTCGAGAGAGCCGGTGCGCGCGGCCACATAGCCGAGATACCCGAGGTAGCCGAGCGGCGCGAGGACCACCGCGGCCCAGGCCCGCGGGCCGTCGCGCCGGGCGACCACGGCGGCCACCATCACCACGGCGATCACCGCCACCCCGGTCGGGCGGACCAGTCCGATCGCCAGGGCCGCCGCACCGGCGGCGAGCCAGCTGCGTTCCAGCACGAACACCAGCGCCCAGGCGGCCAGTGCACAGAACAGCGCCTCGGTGTACGCCATGTTCAGAACCACTGACATCGGGGTCGCCGCGAAGAGCACCACCAGGTACAGGCCGGCGCGGCCGGGGTCGTTGTCCGGCGTCATCCGTGCGGCACACAGGGCGCCCAATCGCGCCACCCCGACCGCGGCGACCAGGCCGAACAGCACGTTCAGGGTCAGCGCGGCGGCCGTGACGCTGACGCCGGGCACGTCGGCGAGCAGGCCGACCAGCATCGGATAGCCCGGGAAGAAGGCGTAGCCGGTGTCAGCGGTGTGGATGCCGTGCGCATCGGTCAGCGTCGCGGGTACATCGCGGTAGCCGTACTGCGCGATGGCGACCATCCACTGGCCGTCCCACTTGGTGAAGAGCGTCCCGAACGACACGTCGCGCTTGGCCGCCAGCAGCGCGAGGACGGCGATGCCGATCGCGCGGACGACGACGAAGATGCCCATCGCGGCGGCCCACGGGGGCAACGCGGACCGGCTCGGCGCCGAAACGGTTGCGGTCGTCATCGCCACGATCGTACGCAGCAGTCGTCGAATTCGGACTCGTCGAGGCGACCGGTACAGTATTCCCCGGAAAGCAGCACGCGAGAAGACCGAGTACAGGAAGGCCCCCGACGTGGCACTGGTGGTCCAGAAGTACGGTGGCTCGTCGGTGTCGGACGCCGAACGGATCCGGCGCGTGGCCGAGCGCATCGTCGAGACCAAACGACAGGGCAACGACGTGGTCGTCGTCGCTTCGGCGATGGGTGACACCACCGACGAACTGCTCGATCTGGCCGAGCAGGTGAACCCGAATCCGCCGCAACGCGAGATGGACATGCTGCTGACGTCCGGCGAGCGCATCTCCAACGCGCTGCTGGCCATGGCGATCGAGGCGCTCGGCGAGAGCGCGCAGAGCTTCACCGGCTCGCAGGCCGGAGTCATCACCACGTCGAGTCACGGCAAGGCCAAGATCATCGACGTGACCCCCGGCCGGGTCCGCAGTGCGCTCGACGACGGCAGGATCGTGCTCGTCGCGGGCTTCCAGGGCGTCGCCCAGGACACCAAGGACGTCACGACCCTGGGCCGCGGCGGGTCGGACACCACCGCGGTGGCGCTCGCCGCCGCGCTGGAGGCCGATGTCTGCGAGATCTACACCGACGTCGACGGCATCTACACCGCCGACCCGCGGATCGTGCCCGACGCCCGGCACCTCGAGAAGGTCTCCTTCGAGGAGATGCTCGAGATGGCCGCGTGCGGCGCCAAGGTCCTCATGCTCCGGTGCGTGGAATACGCGCGCCGCTACAACGTTCCCGTTCACGTGCGCTCGTCGTACTCGACCAAGCCCGGCACCCTGGTGTCCGGTTCGATGGAGGACATCCCCGTGGAAGAAGCGATCCTCACCGGCGTGGCTCACGACCGCAGCGAGGCTCAGGTGACCGTCTTCGGCATTCCGGACGAGCCCGGCTACGCCGGCAAGGTGTTCCGGGCCGTCGCCGACGCCGAGATCAACATCGACATGGTGCTGCAGAACATCTCCACCGTCGAGACCGGCAAGACCGACATCACCTTCACGCTGCCGAAGGAACTCGGGCCGGTGGCCATCGAGAAGCTGTCGGCGCTGCAGAGCGAGATCGGTTTCTCCGAGATCGCGCTCGACGAGAACGTCGGCAAGGTGTCGCTGGTCGGTGCGGGCATGAAGAGCCACCCGGGCGTCACCGCCACCTTCTGCGAGGCGCTCAGCGAGGCCGGCATCAACATCGAACTGATCTCCACCTCCGAGATCCGGATCTCCGTGCTGTGCCAGGAGGCCCAGCTCGACGACGCCGTGCGCGCGCTGCACAAGGCGTTCGATCTCGGTGGCGACGAGGAAGCCGTCGTGTACGGCGGAACGGGGCGCTAGTCATGGTCAACATCGGAGTCGTCGGCGCCACCGGTCAGGTCGGCGGCGTCATGCGCGCCCTGCTGGAGCAGCGGAACTTCCCCGCCGACCAGGTCCGGTTCTTCGCCTCCCCGCGGTCGGCGGGCAAGACGCTGCCCTTCCGCGGCGAGGAGATCGTCGTCGAGGACGCGACCACCGCCGATCCCAGCGGCCTGGACATCGCGCTGTTCTCGGCCGGCGGCACCATGTCGAAGGTGCAGGCCCCGCGCTTCGCCGCGGCCGGCGTCACCGTGATCGACAACTCCTCGGCCTGGCGCAAGGACGACGACGTCCCGCTGATCGTCGCCGAGGTCAACGGCGAACTCGCGAAGAACCCGCCGAAGGGCATCATCGCGAACCCGAACTGCACCACGATGGCCGCGATGCCGGTCCTCAAGCCGCTGCACGACGCCAAGGGGCTGCGCCGGCTGATCGTGTCGAGCTACCAGGCGGTCTCCGGCAGCGGTCTGGCCGGAGTGCGGGAACTGAAGGGACAGGTCGAGGCGGGCGTCGCCGGTGACCTCGGACAGCTCGTCTACGACGGCGGCTCGGTCGGCCTCGGCGAGCCCGGTGTCTACGTGAAGCCGATCGCGTTCAACGTGCTCCCGCTGGCCGGGTCGATCGTCGACGACGGCTCCGGGGAGACCGACGAGGACCAGAAGCTCCGCAACGAGTCGCGCAAGATCCTCGGTATCCCCGAGCTGCTGGTCAGCGGCACCTGCGTGCGCGTCCCGGTGTTCACCGGCCACTCGCTCTCGATCAACGCCGAGTTCGACGAGGCGATCACCCCCGACGAGGCGCGGGCCATCCTCGCCGAGGCCGCCGGGGTCAAGGTGGTCGACGTTCCCACGCCGCTCGACGCGGCCGGTGGCGACGTCTCCCTGGTCGGCCGGATCCGCCAGGATCCGGGTGCCCCGGACGGACGCGGGCTGGCCCTGTTCGTCTCGGGCGACAACCTCCGCAAGGGCGCCGCGCTGAACACCATCCAGATCGCCGAACTGCTCGTCTGACCCTTCGACCGCGTGTCGTCGCTTCGCTCCGCCACGCATGCTCAGGGCCAGGCCGTCGCGTGTCGTGCGCCGTGCTCCGCCACGCATGCTCAGGGCCAGGCCGTCGCGTGTCGTGCGCCGTGCTCCGCCACGCATGCTCAGGGCCAGGCCGTCGGCGGTCGCCATGTTGGTCGAGCGGTCTTCATGCTGGTCGAGCGGAGTCGAGACCTTCTGCTCGGTCGGGTGGGTGATCTCGACTCCGCTCGATCGTCATAGGCCCGGCTCGATCGTCACAGGCTCGGCTCGAGTGGTTTTCATGTTGGTCGAGCGGAGTCGAGACCACCGGTCGTCCTGAGTCGAACACGTGCCTGACCGAGGAGCGTGTGGTGGACTCTTCGACATGGGTACGAAACCGTATCGACTCCTCGCGGCGGTCGCCGCTCTGGCGCTGATTCTCGGGCAGGCTCCGGCCGCGTCCGCCGCGCCGAGCGGTGTCCCCGGCCTGGGCCCGAAGTGGACCTCGCTGATGCACGGCGACCTCGCCTCCACCGACAGCACCGCCTACCGAGGACCGGGACGTACCGGGCATCTGGCGGCGTGGAGCGTGCCGGGCGGGCCGTGCGCGGCCACCTTCATCGGGTCCGACTCGCTCCCGGTGTCGTTGTGCACCAACGTGATCGCCGGGCGTCCGCCGCAGTTCGCGACGCCGGTCGTGACGCTCTTCGATCCGGCCACCGCCCGGGTGCTGGCGACCCTGCCGCTCGCCAAGGGCGGCCTGCTCGGCGGCGTCTACGGCTACCTCGACGACAAGAACCGGGTGGTGGTGGCCGACGGCACCGGCGCGATCCTGAAGGTGGCGCATCGGCGTACCGCCCGGGGATGGCAGTTGTTCGTCGCCGACCGGATCGACCTCTCGCGGCACCTCGGCGCCGACTCCGTGACCGGGCTGGCGCCCGACGAGAGCGGGCGCATCTGGTGGGTCACCACCGCGGGCATCGTCGGGACGGTCACCGGCCGGAGGGTCGCCTCGATGCACCTGCCGCGCGGCGAAGAACTGGGCAACGGTCTGTCGGTGCGGTCCCGCGGTGTCTCGGTGCTCACGACGCACGCGTTGTACGAGATGTGGGCCGGCTCCGACGGTGTCCCGAAGGCGGTGTGGCGCAAGGCGTACGACCGCGGGCCGGCGCGCAAACCCGGCCAGCTCACCTGGGGCAGCGGGACCACGCCGACGTACTTCGGCCCGGGCGGAGACGAATGGGTCGCCATCGTCGACAACGCCGTCGTACCGCGGTTGCACGTCTATCGCTCGGACGACGGCTCCCCGGTCTGCTCGTTGCGGGCCTTCGCCCAGCCGGACCAGGGCACCGAGAACTCGCCGATGGCGTGGGGCGACAGCCTGGTGATCCCGAGCACCTACGGATTCCAGTACCCGCCGATGGCGGTGCGCGGACCGGCCGTGCCGCCCGACGCGCCGTTCGTCGGTGCGATGACGCGGATCGACGTCGCCCCGGGCCGCTGCACCCGGGTCTGGGAGAGCCGGGACCGGATGGCCACCCTCCCGCGGCTGTCCACCGCGGACGGTCTGATCCACGCGCTGGGTTACGGGCCGCTGACACCCGGCCCGCAGCAACTCGGCCCGGTGAACTATGTCGCCGTCGACTTCCACACCGGGCGCCGGGTGGTGACCCGGCAGGTCGGTGTCGCACCGCTCGACGAGCCGCTGCAGCTGACCGGGATGATCGCCCCCGACGGTGCACTCTGGCAGGGCACGTTCAGCCGGATGCTCAAGATCGCCCGGTGAGGCCGGTGGGGGGTGTGTCAGGATCGACGCATGACCTTCCCCGGGCCGCAGGGTGATGACGACGACGAGCGCATCCCGACTCAGGCCGAACTCGACGCCGAGGATCTGGCCGAGCTCGCCCGCACGTCGCGGGACGCCGACCTGGCCGCGCGCTATCCGCGGCGGCCGGCCGATCCGGGTCCGCCACCGGCGGCGCTGATCCGGGACGCCGTCTGGGCCTGGTATCTGTCGGCGGTCACCGCGCTCGTCTGCGTGATCTTCGGTTTCGCGACGCTGGGCGCGACCAGGGCACGCCTCCAGGCCCGGCTGGAACCGCAGATGGAGGGCGTGAAACAGATCGATGCGCACGCGCAGGCGTCGTCGATGGCCCATTTCTGGCCGCTCGCCCTGCTGATCGGCTGGCTGATCGCGATGGCGCTCAGCTACCCCCTGCTGGTCAACATCGCCAAGCACCACAGCCGGAACCTCCGCAGCATCTATGCCGCGCTCAGCGTGGTGATCATCTTGTTCGTTCCGCTGATCTCCGACCTGCTGTTCAAGTACCCGGAAGTGTCGCCGGTGATCCGGGTGCTCGCCTGGGTGTCGGTGGGCGCGCTGCTGCTCTCGGTGCTGATGACCTTCCGGCGCGCGGCCGGCGCGTGGCTGCCGTCGTCCACGCGCATCAAGCCGGGACGGGTCCGCCGCGGGTAGCGGACATAGCGCGTACGTTGGGTGGAGAACTGCTCGTTCAATCCCAAGCGAAGGTGGAATGCGATGACTGTGAATCCGGTGTACCGCGTGTGGTCGACCTCGACCGGTGGCGGACGCGACGGAGAGGTGGTCTCCGAGTCGGGGCGCATCGATCTGGAACTGCGGCCGCCGGTGGAGATGGGCGGCAGCGGCGACGGCTCCAACCCCGAGGAACTGTTCTCGGCCGGCTACGCGGCCTGCTTCAACGGCGCGCTGCACCACGTCGCCAAGGCGGCGGGTGTGGATCTGCCGGCGGGGACCGCCGTCAAGATCACCGTGGGCATCGGATCCGACGACGCCGACGGCGGCTTCGGTCTGGTCGCCGACATCCACACCACGATCCCCGGGCTCGACGCGGCGCAGGCGCAGGAACTCACCGACAAGGCGCACGCCTTCTGCCCCTACTCCAAGGCCACCCGCGGCAACATCGCGCACACGGTCACGTCGAGCGTCTGACCGACTCGCGCGCCCGCCGAGCGCGGGCGCCCGGTAGCGTGAGGACTCGTGAACAACTGGGGAATTCTGGCCGGGCTCGGACTGCTCGCCATGGCGTTCGTCGCGGTCGCCTACATCCGGTATCGGCAGCGCGAATCGTCGTCCCTGATGCGCGACGTCGAACTCGCCCGCGGACTGCGTGACCTCGCCGGAGACGACGCCGTGCGACTGGCCTGCGTCGACGAGTTCGAGGTCGGGCTGTATCAGCGTCTCTTCTACGCCTCCGCGGTCGGCCCCCGCCTGCGCAGTGCGGTCTGGTCGACGGTGGGGGCGGTGTTCGCGGTGACGGCGGCGCTGCTGCTGCGCGGCGTCGCCGGCGCGCTGGCCGACGTCTGCTTCATCGTGGCGCTGGTCGTCGCCTTCTTCTTCGGTCTCGCGGTGCTCTGTTTCCTGTCGATGGCCGCGTTCGCCGCCCTGACCACGCCCCGCGTGTCGTTCGCTGAGTCCTACGGCGCGACCGCAGATGACGCGACGGACTGACTCCGGGACCGGTGGCGGGGTCCGCGCCGCGCTGGCGGTGGTCGGACTGGTGGCGATCGGGATTCTGGTCACCGCCTCGGCGGTGATCGTCGCCGATCGCGGTGCCGGTCCGCGTCCCGGCCAGGCGGCAGGCACCGTCTCGGTGATCGCCGAGAACGGCGTGCCCGACGCGGTGCTGGTGACCCGCATGCTGCTCGCCTCGTCGTCGTCCGCGGTGGTGGTGCCTGCCGGCGCCGCGCCGGAGGAACGCGCGCGGGCCGTCGAGCTGAGCCGGAACCGCCGCGTGCCGGTGTACACGGTGCCGGCCGCCGGGACCGGCGCCGTGACCGCGGAACTGCGGCGACTCGGCGTATCGAGCGTGGTGAACGTCGGCGGCGAGGTCGCGGGTCTCGGGGTGACGCAGACGTCCGACACCAGCCGGATCGGGCGCGGCGTCGTGCCGTTCGCGGGGCATCCGGTGGTGCTGCTCGACGACTCCGGTGACGACGCCGCCGAGGCGGCCGCCGATGCCGGGCTCGCCGATGCCGAGGTGGTGCGCGTACCGGTCGCCGACCCGCGGGCCACCGGGGAGTCCGTGGCCGCGGTGAGTCGTGCCGGGGATCCGGCGATCCTCGCCTTCGGTGCGGCGTTCGGCGACGAGGAGACCTTCCGCGCGCGGGTACGGCAGGCCCGGACGGTGCCCCAGCTGCCGGGCGGCGGCCAGTTGATGTTCCCCTCGCGGCGAGTCGTCGCACTCTACGGTTCCCCGGGTTCCCGGGAATTGGGTCCGCTCGGCAGGCAGTCGTTGCCCGCATCGATCGACCGCGCGAAAGCTGTTGCCGCGCAGTACGACTCGCTCTCGCCGGTGCCGGTGGTTCCGGGCTTCGAGATCATCGTGACCGTGGCCTCGGCCGAGCCCGGATACCGCGGGGCGTACACCAACGTCATCGACCCGGCGGTGGTGGAGCCATGGATCGACGCGGCGGAGAAGGCCGGCATCTACGTGACCCTCGACCTTCAGCCCGGCCGGATGGACTTCCTGACCCAGGCGAAGATGTATCAGCGGTTGCTGGAACGACCGCATGTGGGTCTGGCACTCGATCCGGAATGGCGGCTCAAACCGGGCCAGGTGCACCTGACACAGATCGGCTCCGTCGACCCCGCCGAGGTCAATCGCACGTCGGCGTGGCTCGCCGATCTGGTGCGGACCAGGAACCTTCCGCAGAAGGCGTTCGTCCTGCACCAATTCGACGTGGACATGCTGGGCGACCGGTCCAGGATCGACACCTCGCACCCCGAACTCGCCGTCGTGCTGCACGCGGACGGGCACGGTGTGCCCGCGGTCAAGATGGGGACGTGGAACCGGATGATCTCCGGTATGCCGCCGAACGTGTGGATGGGCTGGAAGAATTTCTACACCGAGGACAAGCCGATGTTCGGCCCGGGGAGAACCATGACGGTGCGCCCCGTTCCGTACTTCATCTCGTATCAATAGGGAATCTCGCGAGGGAGTCGACATGACAAGCAACGCTGCGCCGATCGGTGCCGAGGAACTGGCGGCCGGGCCCGATCTCGCGAGCAGACGCGACCCGGTCGACATCCTGGCCGCGCAGGACGCGACCCGGATCAGGGCACTGGTCCCGGTCCGGCACGAGCGGATGGGTGCCACCCCGTTCACCTTCTACCGGGGCGCGGCGGCGGTGATGGCCGCCGATCTCGCCGCGACACCGGACACCGGCATTTACACGCAGCTGTGCGGCGACGCGCATCTGAGCAACTTCGGGCTGTTCCTGTCGCCAGCCCGGCGCATGGTCTTCGACCTCAACGACTTCGACGAGACGCATCCCGGCCCCTTCGAATGGGACGTGAAGCGACTCGCGGCGTCGATGGTGGTCGCCGCGCAGTCGAACGGCGCGACCGACAAGCAGGCGAAGCGTGCGGCGCGTCGTGCCGCCCGCGCGTACCGCCGCACGATGGCCGCGTCGTCGAACAAGAGCGCCATGGCGTGCTGGTACGACCACGTCGACGCCGACGAGGTGATCCGTGATCTGGGCGACCAGCTGGACACCGCGAGTAGCGACCGGATGCGGCGCCTGCTGAAGAAGTCCCGGCATCGCAACAGCGAGCAGGCGCTGTCGAAGCTGTGCGTGCAGGACGACACCGGTGTGCACATCAAGAGCGATCCGCCGCTGCTGGTCCCGGCGAGCGAGATCTTCGTCGATACCGATGCGGAGAATCTGAGCGCGATGTTCGTGAATCGGTTCGACGCCTACCGGAAGACCCTGCCGGGATACCTGGAGCGGCTCCTGGACCAGTACGCCTTCGTCGAGGCGGCGCGCAAGGTGGTCGGCGTCGGCAGTGTCGGCACCCGCTGCTGGATCGCGCTCTTCGCCGGCCGGGAGAACCAGGATCCGCTGTTCCTGCAGATGAAGGAAGCGCAGGAGTCGGTGCTCGCCCCGTACACGCCGGGCGTGCAGTTCCGGAATCAGGGGCACCGCGTCGTCTTCGGGCAGCAGCTGATGCAGGCGTCCAGTGACATCCTGCTCGGATGGCTCTCCGCACCCGTCTTCCAGGACGGGGCGGACGGTTCGGGGAGGGCCGGGGCCGGGATCTCCGACTTCTACGTTCGGCAGCTCCGCGACGGCAAGGGCTCGGTGGTGATCGAGGAGATGCCGATCGAGCGGCTGACCATGTACGGCGAGCTGTGCGGCGCGGTGCTGGCGCAGGCGCACGCCCGCACGTCGGCGCGTGGCGACATCGCCCGCTACCTCGACGGTCTGGGTAAGGACTTCGACAAGGCGATCGGCAAGTGGTCGCTCGCGTACTCGGCGATCAATGTCGCCGACCACACGCGGATGGTCGAGAGCGCCGGTGCGAACGGTGCAACGGCCGGAGACCCGAGCTGAGGGGCGGCCCAAAAAGGCCTTTTACCTGCCGATTTCATGTCCGGCGGGGTTGTCGGGTAAATTCGTTCACGTTGTAACACGGGGTATGGCGCAGCTTGGTAGCGCGCTTCGTTCGGGACGAAGAGGTCGCAGGTTCAAATCCTGTTACCCCGACGCTTTGGTTGAGAAGCAGTAGAGAGCCTGACCGGCAGAAATGCGGGTCAGGCTCTCCTCGTTTCACGAATGCTTCAGGGACGGTTCGGGTTTCGTCCGTGACTCGCCCGCAGCGATGCGAGAGGTCCCGGGGCATCGTGCCGCCGGGACCTCATCACAACCCCTCGAGCGCCGGACTCAGGCTCTCGCAAATGGACGCTCTGGTGCTGATTTCATCCTCAGACTAACAGTGCGGGGCTCCCACGGCCCGCTCCCGCGCCGATCCGGCCTGTCGTCCCCGTTCGGCGTCGGCGGTGTCATCGAACGCCTACGATCGAATCCACTCGACACCCCGGGAGGGCCGGATGCACTGGTTCGTCGACAGTCCGCTGCTTGCGATCTTCTTCTGTGTCGGCGTGGGGTGCGTCGTCGGGAAGATCCCTTTCGGTCCGGTCTCCTTCGGTCCCGCGGGAGCGCTCTTCGTGGCGCTGGCGCTGTCGGCGATCGACCCCGACGTCGCCGTGCCGCCCCTGGTCACCGCGCTGTCGCTGTGCGTGTTCTGCTACATGGTCGGCGTCTCGGCGGGACCGGCATTCGTGTCCGCCATCCGCCGCGGCTGGCGCCAGGTCCTGGTGTCGATCGTCGCGATCATCGGGATGGCGGCGGTCGCACTCGGAGTCGGTAAGGCCTTCGGTTTCGACATCGGCATGATCGCCGGCGCCTTCTCCGGATCCGGTACCGCGACCGCGGCGCTGGGCGCGGTGCAGGAACAGCTCACCGGTGCCGACGGTGAGACGCCGGCGTCGCCCGCGATCGGCTACGCGGTCGCCTATCCGATCGCGGTGTTCGCGACCATTCTGGCCTGCACCTATCTGATCCGGCGGGGTCAGCGGAAGCCGACCGGTGCGGATCTGGAGACGATCAGCCCGATCGTCGTGCGCACGCTCGAACTGGTCGGGGACCCCGGGCTCACCGTGCAGCAGTTCAACGACCGGTACGACGCGGTGATCTCGCGTCTCACCCGAGACTCGGTCACCGTCGTCGCGCACGACGCCGAGCCGCTCGCCGCAGGCGACCTGATCACCGTCACGGCGCGCGAGGACGAGGCCGAGCGGATCGTGGGCGAGCTGGGCCGGCCCGCCACGGTGGAACCCTGGCTCGACCGGTCGGCGATCGACTTCCGGCGCGTCACCCTCTCCACCCGCGGGCTGGTCGGCCGTCCGCTGCACGAGTTACGGATGGAAGAGCGGTACGACGCCGTGGTCAGTCGTGTGCGGCGCGGCGACGTCGACATCATCGCCACTCCGGACCTGATCCTGCAGAGCGGAGACCGACTGCGGGTGACCGCGCCGCGCGACCGGCTCGCCGAGATCGCCGCCGACCTCGGCGACTCCGATCGGGCTGCGGGGGACATCAATCCGATCGGTCTCGGCCTCGGGCTGACCATCGGCCTCGCGCTCGGCTTCCTGTCCATCCCGCTGCCCGGCGGCGGCGCGTTCGTGCTGGGTGCGGCGACCGCACCGCTCATCGTCGGCGTCGTTCTGGGGGCCGTCGGCCGCACCGGGCCGATCGTGTGGACGCTGCCCGGCGGCGTGTCGAACACGCTCAACCAGTTCTCGTTGCTGGTCTTCCTAGCCGCGGTCGGGCTCGGCGCGGGTGGGGGCCTGGTGACCGCGCTCAAGAGCGACGCGGTCGGGCTCATCACCCTCGGCATCGCCATCGCCGCCGCCCACACGCTGATCTGCGTGATCGGTCTCCGCACGGTGCTTCGTGACGGTACCGCGAGCGCCCTGGGCGGCCTCACCGGGTCGCAATTGAATCCGGCGCCGTACGCCTACGCCATGGGCAAGCTCGGCGACCAGCGGATCGCCGTCAGCTACGCGGTCCTCTTCCCGGTCGCCATGCTCGCCAAGGTGCTGATCGCGCAGCTGATGGTCGTGTACTTCTGACGTTCCCGGCCGGCCGGTCGTCGGCCGTCGATCGACAGATGTCGCGGATCCTGCCGGATTCGCCGTCATTCACGCGACCGATCTCGGTCCGGCAAGATCCGCGACGTATTGCGCCCGCGGTGCCTGATCGCCAGGCCATGTGGAGACGGATCGGTAGGAGGGGCGTTTCGACACGATCTCGGCTAGCGCCTCGATCGGCTCAACGGGCTGTGGGGGGCCGGATGGGCTCAACGGGTGGCGGGGGCCGGGTCGGTTTGACGGGTGGCGGGGGCCGGGTCGGTTTGACGGGTGGCGGAGCCTGATCGGCTCAGCGGGCCGCGGGGGCTCGGCTTGACGGGGCAGTGGGAGCGAGTCGGTTCGACGGGCGGTGGGGGCGTTTCGACACGATCTCGGCTAGCGCCTCGATCGGCTCAACGGGCTGTGGAGGGCCGGGTGGGCTCAACGGGCTGCAGGGAGGGGGTCGGTTTGACGGGCTGCCGGGCTCGTGGTCAGTGCAGCGTGCCGGCCAGCTGAGGCAGCGACTGGTCGACGATCTCGTCGTCCCCTCCGCCGTTCGACGACGCGGTCAGGGTGAGCAGGGTGGCCTCGGGGCGGCAGCAGAACCGGGCGGGCGCGTACGGCGAGGTGCCGAGGCCCGCGCTCACGTGCAGCATCATCGTCGACCCCCAGTGCGACACCCCCTTGACGCGGGAACGATCCAGGTGGCAGTTGGTCACCAGCGCGCCGTAGCCGGGCAGGCAGAGCTGGCCACCGTGGGTGTGGCCGGCCAGCACCAGGTCGTACCCGTCCGCCGCGAAGGCGTCGAGCACCCGCGGCTCGGGGGAGTGCGTCAGGCCCAGCCGCAGCTGCGCGAGCGGATTCGGCCGCCCGGCCACCGTCTCGTAGCGGTCCCGGCCGATGTGCGGGTCGTCGACACCCGCGGCCGCGACTCGCACGCCGCCCACCTCCAGTTCGCGGATCGCGTGGGTCGCGTCGAGCCAGCCGCGCTCGCTGAACGCGGCCCGCAAGTCCTGCCAGGGCAGCGGCTCGCCGTGCGTGCGCTTGTGGTCCTTGCGGAAGTACTTGAACGGATTCTTCGGCTTCGGGCCGAAGTAGTCGTTGGAACCGAACACGAACAGTCCGGGCCGCGTCAGCAACTCACCGAGTGCCTGCACGACGGCCGGGACGGCCGCCGGATGCGCCAGGTTGTCGCCGGTGTTGACCACCAGGTCCGGCTCCAGATTCGCGAGCTCGGAGATCCACGACTGCTTCAGGTACTGGCGCGGCATCATGTGGATGTCGCTCAGATGGAGCACGCGCAGCGACGGCGACCCGGGCTCCAGGACCGGCAGCGTCGCCTGGCGCAGCGCGAAGGCGTTCCGCTCGATCATCGTCGAGTACAGCAGACCCGCCGCCGCGGCACCCGCGGCACCGGCAGCGAGCCGCGCGGCGGGGGAGGAGAGCAGTTCGGAAGCGTCGCGAGCCGGCACACGGGGGACAGAAACCATGCCCACGAGGATACGCGTCGCGCCCCCGCGCGCCGGGGCGGTCAGCCGCCCGGCACCTCGATCGTTACCGGCCCCACGCCGGGCACGTCGACGGTCTTCGACGTCGGTGGACCGCCGCCCTCCTGCTCCTTGCCGTTGGAGACGTAGACGGCGATCGTCGACCCCGGCATGGCGCTGTCCGACGGCGCCGTGAACACCACGGTGCCCTTGGGCTTGCTGCTGTCCACCTCGAGCTCGTTGACCTTGAAGCCGGCCTCCTGCAATCGAGAGGTCGCCTGACTCACCGGGAGACCGGCGACGTTCGGGATGCGGCCGCGACTGCTGCCCGCGACGAAGGCCGGGTCACTCGGTGGCAATCGGACCGGACCGAACTTCTCGGCGATCGGCAGCATGGAGCGGAACCAGGTGCGGGCCGGCTCGTAGCCGCCGTAGATGTCGCCGTCGTAGCACTGGCGGACCGGCGAGGTGCAGATCCCGGCGGGATGCGAGCCGTCGTTGTAGACGTACGACGCCGCGGCGAGCTGGTTGGTGAAGCCGAGGAAGGCGGCCGAGCGGTGGGCCTCGGTGGTACCGGTCTTGGCGGAGAGCGGCAGGCGCCAGCCGATCGACGACGCGGCCGCCGCGGAGGTGCCGCCGGGCTGGTCGTCCTGGCTCATCGCGTTCGCGAGGGTGTTGGCGAGACCGCTCTCCACCACCTGTTCGCACTTCGGCGGGTTGAACGGGACGTTCACCATCACCGGCTTGCCGTCCGGGCCCATCACCGCGTTGCTGTACTGGTCGCGCTTCACCTGCTGGATCGAGACCACCGGACTCGGCGGGCACCACACGCCGCCGGACGCGAGGGTGGCGGCGACGTTGGAGAGTTCCAGGGCGTTGACCGCGAACGGGCCCAGCGTGAACGACCCGAAGTTGCCCTTCTTGACGTAGTCGGCCAGGCTCTGGTCGCCGTGGCCCGACGATCCCGGCGCGGCGTACGACCGCAGCCCCAGCCGCACGGCCATGTTGACCGCCGGGGTGACGCCGACCTGCTGCAGCATGTTCACGAACGTCGTGTTGGGGGACTGGGCGAGCGCCTGAGTCAGGGTGAGCGCAGGCGGGTAGGCGCCGGCGTTCTTGACGCAGTAGTAGTCCTGCGGGCAGCCGAACGCCCCGTTGCTGTTACCCATGCCCTTGACGGCGATGTTCGCGGGCACACCGAGCACCGTGTTGGTGCCCAGGCCCTTCTCCATCGCCGCGGCGACGGTGAAGATCTTGAACACCGAGCCGGCGCCGTCACCCACCATCGAGAACGGCTGCGGCTGCACGGTCTGATTGCGTTTCTGGTCGAGTCCGTAGTCGCGGCTGGAGACCATCGACAGGACGTCGTGCGACTGGCTCCCGGGTTTGATGATGCTGATGACGTTCGCGATGCCGTCGACGTCCGGGGACACCTGGCTCTGCGCGGCGCGCAGAGCGTTGTCCTGCACCTCCGGATTCAGCGTGGTGCGGATCGTGTAACCGCCGCGGGCTACGGCGCTGCGGGACAGACCGTTCTCGGCCAGGTATTGCAGCAGGTAGTCGCAGAAGAAGCCGTCGTCGCCCGCCGAGATACACCCCTGCACCGGCGTCTTCGGCTCCGGCAGCACGCCGAGCGGCTCGTTCTTCGCCGCCCGCAGCTCCGCGGCGCGAGCCGGGAAGTTCTCGATCATGGTGTCCAGCACCGTGTTTCGGCGATTGAGCGTCGCCTCGGGATCGGTGTACGGATTCAGCGCCGAACTGGACTGGACCATGCCGGCGAGCATCGCAGACTCGGCGACGGTCAGGTCCTTGGCGGACTTGCCGAAGTAGGTCTGCGCCGCCGCCTCGATGCCGTAGGCGTTGTTGCCGAACGGAACCATGTTGAGGTAGCGGGTGACGATCTGCTTCTTGGCGTCCTGCTTGGCGGCGGCCTCGTCGAGGCCCTTCTCGCGCATGGCCTGCTCGGTGAGGCTGCGTTCCAGCGTCATCGCCATCCGGGCCTCGCGCAGCTTGCGGGCCGGCGTCGACTCGACGGCCGCCTCGCGCTCGGCCTCGGTGCGGGCCAGGACCAGCAGCTGATAGTTCTTGATGTACTGCTGATCGAGGGTGGACGCACCCTGCTGGACCTCGCCCGACGACGAGTTCTTCAGCGCGGCGCGGATGGTTCCGCGCCAGTCGACGCCGTCGTGCTCGAGGAAGCGGCGGTCCTCCACCGAGATGATCGCGCGGATCATGTTCTCGGAGATGTCGTTGTAGCCCACCTGCATCCGGTACTGGTCGAAGAGCAGCGCGATGGGCTTGCCGTTGACGTCGGTCACCGTGGTCACCTCGGGAACGGTGCCGTTCAGGAGTTCCGACGAGGTGTTCTCCATCGTGGCGGCCGCCCGGTTCGACAGCATCGCCACGCCGGACGCGAACGGGAACATCAGCCCGGCGACCAGGACACCGGCCATCAGTAGCGCGAGCGCTGCGCCCGGGAGTTTGAAGGAGTTCCGCACCCGGCCAGGATACGTGCCGAGACCCAGGTGGCGGGGCATCGGTCGCTGTCCGTGTGCTGCCCGCGTGTCGGCGACGGGTCGCGGATGCCGGAATTCCGAACTGTGACTTGCGTTCGGCGGGCCACCCTCAATAGGCTCGGAAAAGTGATCCGGCTTACACTTCTTCAAGAGTGAGAGACAGATTGCATTGTGGATCTTATGCACCCCCGAGCAGCGGGCGTGTCGATGGATTGTGAAAGGCGGAGTACCGCTATGACTTTGGCCCCTCTGTCCGGTGGAGATACCGAAGCCCGCCTCGCGTGGGTCGCCCAGGCTCGCTGCCGCGGTGGAAACCCCGATGACCTCTTTGTCCGCGGTGCCGCGCAGCGAAAGGCGGCGACCATCTGCCGCCACTGCCCGGTGCAGCTCGAGTGCGGCGCCGATGCGCTGGACAACCGCGTGGAGTTCGGCGTCTGGGGAGGGATGACCGAACGTCAGCGTCGTGCCCTGCTGCGCCAGCACCCCGAGGTGACCTCGTGGTCGGCGTTCTTCGAAGCGCAGCGCCGCCGCCAGCACCTCGCCGCGGTACCGCAGCAGTAGCTTTGCGTCCCGGCGCCGTCGTCACCTAGCGTCGGCGCCATGACCGACTCGCCCCAGTCCGCTGCGAATCCGGGGCCGCCCGCCACCATGCGGTGGGTCGTCCGCCTGCTCTGTCTGGGGGCAGCGCTGCAAGCGCTGTTCGGCGGAATCATGATCTACCTCGTCGGAGGGCTGCGCGACGACCGCGCCGTGCACGACGAGTTCGCCAGGGCGGCAAGGGATGCCGGCAAGCCCGCGAGCGACGTTCCCGGTCTGATCGACGACGCGATCGACCGGTGGCGCCTCGCCTGGATCGTCGCGACCGTGCTCGCGGTCGCCCTCTGGCTGTTCCTCGCCTGGATCAACCGCCGCGGCTTCGCCTGGGCACGCACCGCCACCGCCACCGTCGTGGTGCTCGCGCTCGTCTTCTTCGTCTACGTCCTGCTGGGCGGCCTCAACGTCGTGGCGATCGCCGCGATCGTGCTGCTGGCGGCGATCCTCTACCTGCTCTACCGCCCGGTGCCGGGGTGACCGGCTGATGTCTCGTACATCGGTCGGGGTGCGACGGCCGCATGACCACGGCGCTGTGGCGGGTCACGTGTGCATATCCGGATCGTGAGCAGTCACAGCGCCGTTGTGATGTCGGCGGCGCCTCGACACCGAGCCGCGAGAGGAGTGGCTTCGACACACCTCGGCCCGCGCCGCGGTGGACACGAAGCGTGTCCAGTACGACTCGCTAGCCCGGAGCGGTGATCTGCTCCGACACCGCGCGCAGGGCGTCGGCGTCGGCCACCTCGAAGGGCAGCGCCGGCACCCCGACCCACGGCACGCTCGGATTGGCCGACGTGAAGCGGCCCAGCATGTGCAGCTCGCGCTGCGCGGTGGTCGCGCGGTCGATGTGCAGCCGCAGCACCCCGCGGGTGAGATCGTCGGACACGCGTTCCTCGGCCGCCTGCGCGGTCGGCGTGGAGATCGACGTCAGGTTCGGGTGCGTGCGGTTGACGATCAGACCGCTCAGCGGCATCGAGTCGTGCGCCAGCCGATTGACGAAGAAGCTCGCCTCGCGCAGCGCATCCGCCTCCGGGGACGCGACGACGACGAAGTTGGTGCCCGGCCGGGTCAGCAGTTCGTAGGTGCGGGCGGCGCGCTCCTGGAAACCGCCGAACATCGAATCGAGCGACTGCACGAAGGTAGCGACGTCGCGCAGGATGTCGGCGCCGATGATGGTCGCGATGCCGCGCATCGCCAGGCTCATGGCACCGGTCACCACGCGGCTCACCCCGCGGCCGCCGCCGATCAGCATCCGCATCAGCCGCCCGGACAGGAACGAGCCGAGCCGCTGCGGCGCATCGAGGAAGTCCAGCGCGTTCCGCGACGGCGGTGTGTCGACGACGATGAGATCCCACCGGTTCTCTTCCAGGAGCCGGCCGAGCTTCTCCATCGCCATGTACTCCTGCGTGCCGGAGAACGACGACGCCACCGTCTGGTAGAAGGCGTTGTTCATGATCGCCTCGGCGCGCTCGGGCGTCGAATGCTCGATCACCATGTCGTCGAAGGTGCGGCGCATGTCGAGCATCATCGCGTCGAGCGAGCCGGTGGATGTGCCGTCGACCAGCGAGATCGGCACCGGCTGCGGCTCGTTGGTCAGCTCGCTCATCCCGAGCGACTGGGCCAGGCGCCGGGCCGGATCGATGGTGAGCACGGCGACGGTCCGGCCGCGCTCGGCCGCGTAGAGGGCCATCGCGGCGGCGGTGGTGGTCTTGCCGACCCCGCCGGACCCGCAGCAGATCACCACGCGCGTCGCCGGATCGAGCAGGACGCCGCCCATCTTCAGCTCGGTCATCAGACGCCGGCCTCCTTCATCACCCGGGCGAGTTGATACAGCGCACCGAGGTCGACGTGCTCGTCGATCAGCGGCAGATCGATCTTCGGGGCCGGGACCTCGTCGAGTTCGGCCTGCGCCACCTGCTGAGCCTGCAGCCGCACCGCGTAGTCGATGGTCTCGGTGAGCAGTCCGGCCAGATCCTCGTCGCTCAGCGACAGTCCGGCGGTGGCCAGGTCGTCGCGGATCGTCACCGCATCGACCTCGCCCTCGGCGATCGCATCGAGCTGGTCGGCCGGCAGATAGTGCGGGCTCACCCGGTTGACGAAGATCGCGCCGATGTTGAGGTCCTTGCCGCTCAGCTCGTCGACCGCCTCGATGGTCTCCTGGATGGGCATCGCCTCCAGGAGCGTGCACAGGTGAACATAGGTCTGTCGCGAGTGCAGCAGGCGCACCACGCCCTCGCTCTGTCCGGCGATCGGGCCGGTCTTGGCCAGGTCGCGCATCGCCGAGGTCACGTCCAGGAAGTTGCCGATCCGGCCGGTCGGCGGGGAGTCGACGACGACGACGTCGTACAGTAGCGCGCCCTTCTCATCGGTGGCGATCACGCGCTCCTTGATCTTGCCGGTGATGACGACGTCCCGCAGGCCCGGCGCGACGGTGGTCACGAAGTCGATCGCGCCCACCTTCTTGATCGCGCGCCCGGCGAAACCGAGGTTGTAGAACATGTCGAGGTATTCCAGCAGCGCGTGCTCGATGTCGATCGACAGCGCCCAGACACCCCCGTCGCCCTCGGCCGAGGCCACCTTCTGGTCGGTCGGCGGCAGCGGCGGGACATCGAAGAGCTGCGCGATGCCCTGGCGGCCCTCGACCTCCACCAACAGGACCTTCTTGCCCTCGCTGGCCAGTGCGATGGCGAGGGCCGCGGCGACGGTGGTCTTACCGGTTCCGCCCTTGCCGGACACGAAGTGCAACCGGGCATCGCGGGCCTCGGCAGGCCAGCGATCGTGGCCTGCGGTCAAGGGGTCAGTCGTCACGAACCTCACCTTAACGACCGCACTGTCCCGCATGAGAATCAACCGATAAGGTTGGGCTATGAGCGATCTGACGACCTGGGAATATGCCACCATTCCGCTGCTGACGCACGCGACGAAGGACATCCTCGACACCTGGGGTTCCGACGGCTGGGAGCTGGTGAGCGTCCTCCCCGGCCCGACCGGCGAGCAGCACGTCGCCTACCTCAAGCGACCCACCAACTGATCATGAGCGCCTCGAATGCATGGAGCGGTCGGCTCGCCGAACTCGGCCTGACGCTGCCCGCGGTGGTCACCCCGGTCGGCAGCTACACCCCGGCGCTGCGCGTCGGCGATCTGGTCTACACGTCGGGCCAGCTCCCGGTGGTCGACGGTGAACTGAGCGTGCGCGGCAAGGTGTCGGAAGGCGCTGAGGGCATCGTCACGCCCGCGCAAGCCAACGCGGCGGCCCGGCAGTGCGCGCTCAACGCGCTCGCCGCGGTCGACGCCGTCGCCGGTGTCGACGCCATCGTCCGGATCGTCAAGGTGGTCGGCTTCGTCGCCTCCGCCCCCGGATTCACCGGCCAGCCGGGCGTGCTGAACGGCGCGTCCGACCTGCTGGGTGAGATCTTCGGCGATGCCGGAGTCCACGCCCGCTCGGCCGTCGGCGTCGCCGAACTGCCGCTCGGCGCGCCGGTGGAAGTGGAACTGATCGTTCAGGTGGCCTGAGATGACCGCCCCCGCCCATCCGGCCTACGGGCAGGTGCGGCCGGTCACCGAGTTCGCCTCCGTCGTGCTGCGGGACAACCCGGGTCTGATGGAGCTCGACGGCACCAACACCTGGATTCTGCGCGCCCCCGGGAGCCCCACGTCGGTGGTGGTCGATCCGGGGCCCAGGCGGTCCAAGAAGCACGTGCGGACCGTCGCCGAGGCGGCCGGCGAGGTGGAACTGACGCTGATCACGCACCGCCACTTCGACCACACCGGCGCCATCGAGCGGATGCGCAAGGAGACCGGCTCGATCCACCGGGCGCATTCGATCGACTTCAGCCACGGCGCCCCGCGGCTCACCGATCGCGAAGTGATCGAGGCGGCCGGACTGCGGATCACCGTGCTGCACACGCCCGGTCACACCGCCGACTCGACGAGCTTTCTGGTCGAGTGGGACGGGCAACGGGCGATCCTCACCGGTGACACCATCCTCGGCCGGGGGACCACCGTGCTCGACCCGCGTGACGGCGGGCTCGGCGATTACTTCCACTCGCTGAACCGGCTGATCGTGGAGGCGTCCGACGCGACGCTGCTGCCCGGACACGGCCCCGATCATCCGGAACTCGGGCCGATCGCGCGCTTCTACAAGGCGCACCGCGAGGAGCGGCTGGGCCAAATCCGGCAGGCGCTCGACGACCTGAAGCTGACACCGCAGCAAGCCAAGCCGATGAAGGTGGTCCGCAAGGTCTACGCCGACGTCGACGAGAAGCTGTGGCCGGCGGCCAAGATGAGCGTCAAAACGCAACTGGAGTACCTGCGCACCCTGTGAGGGGTGGCGGGTACTCCAGTCGAGTGGGGTCTGCGCTCAGCGAGCGCGGCGGGCCAGTCGTTCGGAATCGGCGATCAGCACGCTCTTGCCCTCGAGGCGGAGCCAGCCGCGCTGTGCGAAATCGGCGAGGGCCTTGTTCACGGTCTCGCGCGAGGCGCCCACCAGCTGCGCGATCTCTTCCTGCGTCAGGTCGTGGGTGACGCGCAGTGCGCCGCCCTCCTGGGTTCCGAAGCGCTGAGCCAGCTGCAACAGCTGCTTGGCGACGCGGCCCGGGACATCGGTGAAGATCAGGTCCGCGAGGTTGTTGTTGGTGCGGCGCAGACGCCGGGCGAGGACGCGGAGCAGCTGCTCGGCGATCTCCGGGCGGTCCTTGATCCACTTCTTGAGGGCGTCGCGGTCCATGGTGGCGGCGCGCACCTCGGTGACCGTCGTCGCCGACGACGTGCGCGGGCCCGGATCGAAGATGGACAGCTCGCCGAACATGTCCGACGGTCCCATGATGGTCAGCAGGTTCTCGCGGCCGTCCGGGGAGCGTCGTCCGAGCTTCACCTTGCCGGACAGGATGATGTAGAGCCGGTCGCCGGGTTCGCCCTCGTGGAAGATCACGTGTCCGCGGGGAAACTCGACCTCCGTGAGCTCGGAAGAGAGCGCTGCCACGGCGGTAGGCTCAACCCCCTGGAAAATACCCGCCCGGGCAAGAATCTCGTCCACGTACGAACCTCTCTCGTTCGAATCACAGCATTGGCAACCTGCAGTGATTCAGGCTACTCGATCGTCCAGTGTAATTGTTGCGAGAGTCACTGAAACGCGCGACTGGCCGACTGGGCGGTCAATCTTCGTCACCATGATCGGTGCCGCGCCGCCGGTTGCGGAGCTCGTCCAGCGCGGCCGGAAGCCCGGTCTTGGCCAGATTCGAGACGTCGGTGTCGTCGGCGCTCTCCAGGAACTCGTCCACCTGGCCGCCGCCGACGGTCAACCGGTCGAGATTGTGCTGCACCTTCTCCATCGCCAGGGCGAACAGCATCAGCAGGAAGGGGAAGACGATCACTGCCAGACCTTGCATGTGCTCCACGAAAACACAGTGCCGGCCGCGGCCGGAAACCGGGAGACCGCTCGTCACCGAGTTGTGACCTGACCGGCGAATGTGCTGCCGCACCCGCGCGGTCGGTAGCCTGGACTGTTGTGAGCGCGCGGAAAACGGAGACCCGTCTGGGCCTGGTTCGTCGTGCCCGCCGGATGTACCGGGTCCTGGAACGGGAATTCCCGGAAGTGTGGTGTGAACTCGACTTCACCACGCCGCTGGAACTGTCGGTGGCGACCATCCTCTCGGCGCAGTGCACCGATGTGCGCGTCAACTCCGTCACCCCCGCGCTCTTCGCCCGCTACCCGGACGCCTGGGCCTACGCCGGTGCCGACCGCACCGAACTGGAGGAGATGATCCGCCCGACCGGTTTCTACCGGAACAAGGCGAACTCGATCATCGGGCTCGGTCAGGCGCTGGTGGAGCACTACGACGGCGTGGTGCCGAACAGACTCGATCAACTGGTGAAGCTCCCCGGCTTCGGCCGCAAGACCGCGAACGTGGTGCTGGGCAACGCCTTCGGCGTTCCCGGGCTCACCGTCGACACCCACTTCGGCCGCCTGGTGAACCGCTGGGGCTGGACCACCGAGACCGATCCGGTGAAGGTGGAACGCGCGATCGCCGAGCTGTTCCCGCGCCGCGAGTACACCGACCTCTCGCACCGGATCATCTTTCACGGGCGACGGATCTGCCACGCGCGCAAACCGGCGTGCGGGGTGTGCCTGCTGGCGCGCGACTGCCCGTCGTACGGTCTCGGTCCCACCGACCCGGAACAGGCCGCCGCACTGGTCAAGGGCCCGGAGACCGAACATCTCCTCGCGCTCGCGGGGCTCGGCGCCGAGGCTTCCGGGGAGAGCGCATGAGCGTGCTCAAGTCGCCGGGCGCCAAGGCGATGCTCGCTTTCGTCATCGTGATGGCGGCCCTGATCTTCGCGCTCTGGCCCCGCGGGCACGGCGACTCGGCGACATCCGGACCGGACCCGGTGTCGTCGACCGGCGGGGTGACCGATGAGGCCGTCTCGGCAGGCATGCTCAATCAGGCACGCACCGATGCCGCGCTCGCACCGTGCCCGCAGAGCGGGGCGCCGGTCCCCGGGGACGCCGCGCTGAAGGGCGTGTCGGGGATCTGTCTCGCCGACGGGAAGCCGATCGATCTGGGCCAGGCCACGGCCGGGCGGCCGACGGTGATCAACCTGTGGGCGGTCTGGTGCCTGCCGTGCCGCCGTGAACTCCCCCTGTTCGACGAGCTCTACCGGCGCGCGGGCGACCGGCTCGACGTGCTCGCCGTGCACTCGCGGGACGGCGGCGACAAGCCCTACGCGATCCTGAGCTTCCTGAAGGAACTCGGCGTGCACCTGCCGACCGTCGCCGATCCGCGCGGCGACATCGCCGGTGCGCTCCGCGCGCCGCGCGTCTACCCGTCGACGGTGCTGATCCGCGCCGACGGCACGGTGGCCGCGGTGCTGCCGCGGGTCTTCGGCTCCTACGACGACCTCGCCGCCGTGGTTCGCACCGATCTGGGCGTGGACGTGTCCGGGGGCGGCTCGTGACGCGGCGGCCGGCGGAGCCGGCGGGCGCGCTGGTGGACCGGTCGGAGATCCCGCCGTGGCTGCGCGCGGTGACCGACGATCCGCGAGTGGTGAACGAGGCCGTACTGCGGCGCGGCGGCGACCGTGCGCGCTGGGCGTCGGCGTTCCGGGCGCAGCGCGCCGCGGCGGTGCTGGTCCTGTTCAGCGGGGCGTTCGAGGCGGCACACGATCATCCCGGCGGGCTGCCCGCCGACGCCGGAATCCTGCTGACCGAACGAGCGGCGACCATGCGCACGCACAGCGGCCAGATCGCCTTCCCGGGCGGTAGCCGCGACCCCGGCGACGACTACCCGGTCGGCACCGCCCTGCGCGAAGCGCGCGAGGAGACGGGCCTGCTTCCCGACGGCGTCCGGGTGCTCGCGCAGCTGCCGACCTTCCCGGTGCCGTCCGGATTCGAGGTGATGCCGGTGATCGGGCACGAGGCGGTGCCCAGCGAGGTCGGCGTCGTGAACGAGGAGACCGCACGCGTGGTGCGGGTGAATCTGCGCGAGATCCTCGATCCGGCCAACCGCTTCCAGGTGAGCCGGACCATCGTCGGTGCCACGGCGTACAAGGGTCCGGCGTTCCTGTACGACGGCATGCTGGTCTGGGGCTTCACCGGCGGACTGCTGGCGGCCATCAGCGCGTGCGCCGGCTGGGACGTCCCGTGGGACACCCACGACGTGCGCCCGCTGGAACAGATGATCGCCGAGACCGGCGGCCGCCAGGTGTCCGGCTTCGGTCCGCAGCCCGGCGACGATCAGCGGGCGCGCCGGTGAGCGGCTCGGTGTGGGTCGACGTCCTGGTCCTGGCGATCGCGCTCCTCGCGGCGATCGGCGGCTACCGGGCCGGCGCCGCGGCGTCGGCGCTGGCCTTCCTCGGCGTGGTGGTCGGCGTGATCGCGGGCATCCTGGTGGTTCCGCACGTGGTGACCCGCATCGACGACCCGCGGCTCCGTCTGCTGGTGGCGTTGCTCCTGCTGGTCGGGTTGGTGATCGTCGGCGAGGTCTCCGGAATGGTGATCGGCCGCGCGGCCCGCAGCGGCCTGCACTCGCTGCGGCTGCGCCGGGTCGACAGCTGTATCGGGTCGGTGCTGCAATTCGTGGCGATCCTGATCGTCGCGTGGCTGGTGGCCATCCCGATCCGGGAATCGAGTCAGACCCGGCTGGCCGAGGCCGTCGACGGCTCCCGGGTGATCGGCGCGGTCGACAAGGTGGCGCCGAACTGGATGCGCGGCCTGCCCGGCGACTTCACCGCGCTCATCGACAGCTCCGGTCTCAAGCAGGTGATCAGCCCCTTCGGCGAGACCGAGGTGGCGGCCGTCGACCCGCCGGACCAGACCCTGGACACCGCCGCCGTGGTCACCCGGGTCCGGCCCAGCGTCGTGAAGATCCTCGGGGTCGCGCACGGCTGCGGGCAGGCGCTGGAGGGCTCCGGTTTCGTCATCTCGCCGGAGCGGGTGATGACCAACGCCCACGTCGTCGCCGGTACCGACCAGGTCGCGATCCGCACCCCGAACGGCCGGGAGTACGAGGCGAAGGTGGTCTGGTTCAACTCCCGCAACGACGTCGCCGTGCTCGACGTCCCCGGCCTCACCGCGCCGGCCCTGAAGTTCTCGCAGCGCTCCGCGGTCACCGGCGACGACGCGATCGTGCTCGGCTACCCGGAGAACGGCCCCTTCACCGTCACCCCGGTCCGCGTCCGCAACACGGTGAACCTGGTGGGGCCGGACATCTATCAGAGCCCGGAGAAGGTCAAGCGCAAGGTGTACACCGTGCGCGGCACCATCCGGTCGGGCAACTCCGGCGGGCCGATGATCGCCCCCGACGGCACGGTTCTCGGGGTGGTGTTCGGGGCGTCGGAGAACGTCGCCGACGACACCGGGTTCGTGCTCACCGCGAGCCAAGTGGAGGCCGACGTGGCGGCCTCGGAGAAGCGGCAGGCCCAGGTCGGCACCGCCGAGTGCCTCGCGCGCTGACGCTCCCGCAGCGGTGCCCGCGCGCGCTGCCGCCGGGGATGGTGGACGTGGCAGCGTCCGCGCGCAGAAGCAGCGCTCGCGGGCGCTGCTTCTGTACCGACCCGCTGCTACGCGCGCAGGGCTCAGCGCTCCAGCAGTCCCAGCAGGGCGGCGTTGACCGCGTCCGGGTTCTCCTCGTGGACGAAGTGCCCGGCCGCCGGGATGATCCGGTAGTCGAACTGCGACGCCCAGTGACCGCTGCCGGCCATCACCGAGTCGAGGATGTAGTCGTCCTCGCGGCCGCGCAGGGCCAGCACCGGGATGTGCAGCCGCTTGTTCATCAGTTCCATGAAGCGCCGGCCGTCGCCGCGGAACTGCGAGCGGAACGCCCAGCGCCGGTATTCCAGGCTGCAGTGCGCGACGCCCGGGATCTGGATGGCCAGCCGATTGCGGGCGATCGCATCGGCGAAGTCCGGGGTGTGCCGCCAGGTCTCGCCCGCGCGCTCCCGGAAATACTCCTCGATGAAGGCACCGTTCCCACGGGTCAGGCGCTTCTCGCCGAGCCGGGGCAGCTGGTTGTGCAGGAACGGCGCCAGGAAGGCCGACCGCTCCGCGGAGTTCATCAGGACCGATTGGCGCAGCGCCCGCGGGTGCGGGGAGGCGAGGACCGCGATCCCGGCCACCGAACGGGGATGCAGGGTGGCCGTCGCCCAGCAGACCAGACCGCCGTCGGCGTGCCCGATGAGCGTCGCCTGGGTGTGGCCGAGCGCCCGGATCAGGGCGTGGGTGTCGCCGGCCAGCGTCCAGCCGTCGTAGCCGCGCGGAGGTTTGTCGGAGTCCCCGTAACCGCGCAGGTCGACGGCGACCACGCGGTAGCCGGCGGCGCTGAGGGCGTCGAACTGGTGCCGCCAGCTCCACCAGAACTCACCGAACCCGTGCAGCAGCAGCGCGAGCGGCCGGTCGGCGATCGACCCGGCCACCGCCTCGACCGCATGGAACCGCAGCCCGTTGGCGCGGACGTCGAAGTGATGCCACGGGCCGTCGTACCGCACCTGCGTGGCATCGGGCGGGCCGGACAGCGTGGCCAGAGTCAGCTCCGGCCGGTGCCCCGCGCGGGCGGGATCTGCGGGTGCGCGTAGCCGGCGCCCGAGGCGCCGGGCTCGCCGCGGCCCGGTATCACCGTCGCGAGTTCCTGGACGGACTCGATGGTCTTCTCCGGCTTGCGCAGCCGGCGGAACAGCACGTAGCCGACGGCGATCAGACCGATCGAGACCAGCAGCAGGATCAGGAAGACGACGAGGAAAGCGGCCCAGGTCGGCATCCACAGATCCAGCAGGAAACCGAGGAACACGAAGAAGAACAGGCTCGCGTAGAGGAGAAGGGTGGCGGCGACGACCATCAGGCCGGTGCCCGCGCCCGCCTTCTTGGCCTCCCCGATCAGCTCGGTCTTGGCGAGCTGGATCTCGGCGCGGACCAGGGTCGACGCGCTTGCGGTGGCCTCTTTGACGAGATTGCCGATGGTCGGCTGTCCGTCACGCCCGAGGTTCGCATCGGTCATCGGGATCGACGGCACCGGCGGAGCTTTCTTCGGCTCGGTGGGCCAGGTGTCCTGATTGCCGCTCACGAATTCTCCTTGAGTAGGGTTCGGGCTCTCATGTTGCCATGAGAGCCCCACGATGATCGACCCACATCACGATCGAGCCTCGATGATGGTGGAGTCCCCCGTGATGGCCGGGCGGAGTCGAGACCAGAGAAGTCCCGACTCCGCCCGCCGGGAGGGTTCAGCTCCGCTTGGCGCGGATCGCCTCGAAGACCGACGGATCCACCAGCGTCGAGGTGTCGCCGAGTTCGCGGCCCTCGGCGACGTCCTTCAGCAGCCGGCGCATGATCTTGCCCGAGCGGGTCTTGGGCAGCTCGGGCACGATGTTGATCTCGCGCGGCTTGGCGATCGGCGAGATGTCGATCGACACCTGGTTGCGCATCTCGGCGATCAGCGTCTCGCCGTCGTTCGCCACGCCCTCCATCAGGATGACGAAGGCGACGATGCCCTGGCCGGTGGTCTCGTCGGCGGCACCGATCACGGCGGCCTCGGCGACGGCCGGGTGCGCCACCAGCGCCGATTCCACCTCGGCGGTGGAGATGCGGTGTCCGGAGACGTTCATGACGTCGTCCACGCGGCCGAGTACCCAGAGGGCGTGGTCGTCGTCGTACCGGGCGCCGTCGCCGGCGAAGTACCAGCCCTCATCGGCGAAACGCGACCAGTAGGTGTCCTTGAAACGCTCCGGGTCGCCCCAGATGGTGCGCAGCATGCCCGGCCACGGACGGTCGAGCACCAGGTACCCCTGCTCGCCGGCGCCGACCGGGTTGGCGTTGTCGTCGACGATGTTCGCGCTGATACCCGGCAGCGGCCGCATCGCCGAGCCCGGCTTGCACGCGGTGACGCCGGGCAGCGGGGCGATCATGATGCCGCCGGTCTCGGTCTGCCACCAGGTGTCGACGATCGGGCAGCGGCCCGCGCCGATCACCTCGTGGTACCAGCGCCACGCCTCCGGGTTGATCGGCTCGCCGACACTGCCCAGCAGGCGCAGCGAGGTCAGGTCGTGGGCGTCCGGGATCGCGCGGCCCCACTTCATGAAGGTGCGGATCAGCGTGGGCGCCGTGTAGTAGATGGTGACGCCGTACTTCTCGATGATGTTGAAGTGGCGGTGCTCGTCCGGCGAATTCGGGGTGCCCTCGTAGATCACCTCGGTCGCGCCGTTGGAGAGCGGTCCGTACACGATGTACGAGTGCCCGGTGACCCAGCCGATGTCGGCGGTGCACCAGAAGACGTCGCGCCCCTCCTTGTGGTCGAACACGTTGTGGAAGGTGTAGTTGGCCTGCGTCAGGTAGCCGCCGGAGGTGTGGACGATGCCCTTCGGCTTGCCGGTGGTGCCCGAGGTGTAGAGCAGGAAGAGCGGGTGCTCGGCGTCGAACGCCTCCGGCTCGTGGTGCGGCGATGCCTCGCCGACGGTGTCCTCCCACCAGACGTCGCGACCGTCGACCCACGGCAGGTTCGGGTCGTGGTTGGTACGACGGACCACGATCACCTTCTCCACCGAGGGCGCGGCGTCGTCGCCGGTGCCCAGGGCCTCGTCGACGTGCGTCTTGAGCTCGGCGGGCTGGCCGCGGCGGAACTGACCGTCGGTGGTGATGACCACCTTGGCCTCGGCGTCGTCGACGCGCGAGCGCAGGGCGGCGGCGGAGAAGCCGGCGAAGACCACCGAGTGGGTCAGGCCGATGCGCGCGCAGGCGAGCATCGCGATGATCGCCTCGGGGACCATCGGCATGTAGATGGCGACGCGGTCACCGGCCTGCAGACCGATCGCGGCGAAGTAGTTCGCGGCCCGGGACACCTCGTCCTTGAGCTGGCTGTAGGTGATGTCGCGGCTGTCGCCGGGCTCGCCCACCCAGTGGATCGCGACGCGGTCGCCCTTACCGGCGGCGACATGGCGGTCGACGCAGTTGACGGCCACGTTCAGCTTGCCGTCCGAGTACCACTTGGCGAACGGCGCATCCGACCAGTCCAGGACGGTGCTGAACGGCGTCGCCCAGTCCAGGTTCCGCGCCTGCTCAGCCCAGAATTCGTCCGGATCGGCTTCGGCGCGGGCGTACATCGCCTCGGTGGCGTTGGCCTGCGCGGCGAATTCCGGGGACGGGGGATAGACCTGCTCGGTGGTGGACATCGGCTGCCTTTCGGTGGAGCGTGCTGAAGGTGAGGCTATGCACGGGGCATGGTGCAGAGCACCGGAGCCCGACATCTGTGAGGGTAGTCACTGGCGTCGCTGAGGGTAGTCGTGCATAGGTTGCGGGTGGGTTGCGCGCGGTGAGCGGTCGGTTCCGGGCGGTCGGTGGCCGACTACCCTGAACCGGGTGACCGCCGATCCGCTCGCCCCCCTGCTCGATCTCCCCGGTGTGGCCGAGGCCGCCGCCGAAGCGGGTGAGGCGTTGGCCGCCGTGCACCGTCATCCGGTGAATCTGCGGGGGTGGGACAAGACCTCGCGCGAGTCGTCGTGGCGCGGCGGCCGCAGTTCGGCCGCGATGGAGGGCGCGACCACCGAACTGAACCGTGAGCACGACTTCGACGATCCGGTGATGGCCGGCGCGATCCGCGTGGCGCAGGCCCTCGACCCGGACTCCCTCGATCGGGAGGTGGCGGTGTTCCGGCGCGCACCGATGCAGTCGCTCGCCCGGCTGCACTCGCTGGCCGCCGCCGAACTGGTCGACGACGACACCGAGCTGGGCCGCCCGCGGGCCGAGCCGCACATCGCGCAGCGGCTCGATCTGCTCGGCCAGCTGGTCACCGGCGCGACGCAGGTGCCCGCCGCCGTACTGGCGGCGGTCGTGCACGGCGAACTGCTGGCGCTGGCCCCGTTCGAGAAGGGGAACGCGGTTGTCGCGCGTGGGGCGTCGCGGCTGGTAACGGCGTCGACCGGGCTCGATCCGCATCTGCTCGGTGTGCCCGAGGTGTCGTGGCTGCGTCATCTCGGCGACTACCGGGAACTCTCCGCGCTGTTCGCCACCGGGGATCCGCAGGCGCTCACCGACTGGATCGTGCTGAGTTGCCGGGCGATGACGGCCGGGGCGGCGGAAGCCCGGACCATCGCCGACGCCGCGCGTTCCTGACTTCCGCGCGGATCCGTATGCCGGTCGAGCGGATCCGCATGATGGTCGCCCCCCACACGTATTGCGGGCGGCCCCCGCGCCGGTGAACCGGTCTCGGGTGCCGCCCGCGAGCACGGACGCAAGTTACCAAGCGTGCAAGGTGGGTTGTGGTCTCGCCTCGGCGAGGGAGGGAAACTCCGGCCGGGCCGGGAGCCTCGATGTCGCAGGCGCACAACACTTCTGCCAATGCGGCGCGCACCGCGTGGGTGCTTACCGTCCGTGCTGGGAACCATCGGATCAGGGGATCCGGATCTTCTCTTCCGATCCGGACTTTGCCTTCCCGGGGTTCCGTACCTACTTTCTACATGGTGATCCGCATCACATCAAGCCTTTGAGAAAACTTCACGCGGCGTGGTGTCGCCGATGGGAGATTCCGTAGGCCACCGCCGCCGCGGCGATCACGCCCACGCCGGCGGCCGCCGCTGCCGTCCAGCCACGAGTCGCCGGGCTCGACCAGTCGACCAGCGGTGCCGGATTCGGAAAGTCGAGGATCTCCCAGTCGTGGGCGAGCGCGTGCGCGCGCAGCGCCTTGTCCGGATTGACGACGGCGCGGTGTCCCGCGGTCTCCAGCATCGGGATGTCGGTGCTCGAATCGGAGTAGGCGTAGCACTCCGCGAGGTCGTAGCCGCGTTCCTCGGCGAGCTCGCGCATCGCGCGCGCCTTCTCCTCGCCGTAGCAGTAGAACTCGATCCGGCCCGAGTAGTGGCCGTCGACCACCTCCATCCGGGTGGCGCGGACGGTGTCGACGCCCAGCATGACGCCGATCGGTTCCACCATCTCCATGCCGGAGGCGGAGATCAGGATGATGTCGCGCCCGGCCGCACGGTGCTCGGCGATCAGTTCGGCGGCCTCGGTGAAGATCACCGGACGCACCACGTCGTCGAGCGTCTCGGTGACGATCGACGAGACGGTGGCCGCTTCCCAGCCGGTGCACATGTCGGTGACATGCTGGCGCATCTTCTCGACCTGGTCGGTGTGATCGGAGGTCAGGACGAATTGGAGCTGAGCGATCGCCGACCGCAGCATGCCGCGTTTGCTGAGCAGCCCGCCGTCGTAGAAGTGCCTGGTGAAGGCCAGTGCGCTCGACCGGGCGATGACCGTCTTGTCCAGGTCGAAGAAAGCCGCGGACCGGCCGGGCGACGTCGATGTCACAAATGGAGAGAATACGTACATTCCTTGACCGCTGAGTCAGGAACGAGCGAATTTCAAATTGCGGATAGTTGGAGTTGCAAAGGTTGCCGACGCGCGTGTACCTTCGCAAGTGTCCGGCTTCGGCCGGCGCTTTCAGCCCGACCCCCCGGGGCTGAAAGCAGATGACCCCGGGCCTCCTCCCCCCTGGCCGGGGTCGTCCCTATTCCGGGGTATTTCTCGCCCTCGGAGCGCTACCCTCCTCGCATGCGGAAGACTCTCGGCGCGCTCTGCGCCGCGCTGCTGGCGACGGTGTTCGGGCTGATGACGGCCGGTCCGGCGGGTGCCGCGCCGTCGTCGAAACTCCCGGAGAACTACAACTTCTTCGGCGGGATCCCGTACGAGCTGGCGCACCCCGGCGGTGATCTGCCCGGTGCCAACGACTGGTCGTGCAAGCCCAGCCCCGAACACCCGAGGCCGGTGATCCTGGTGCACGGCACCGGGGGAGCCAAGACCACCAACTGGGGGTCGTACGTGCCGATGCTCCGCAACCGCGGGTACTGCGTGTACGCGCTCACCTACGGGGCGCTGCCCGGGCTGCCGTGGCCGTTCACCGCGATCGGCGGCATGGACCGGATCGACATCAGCGCGCACCAGCTCGACGCCTTCGTCGAGAAGGTGCGCAAGTCCACCGGCGCGCCGACGGTCGACCTGGTCGGCCACTCGCAGGGTACCTACATGCCGACTTATTACCTGAAGTACCTCGGCGGGGCGGACAAGGTGACCGACTACGTCTCGCTGGCGCCGCTGTGGCGCGGGACCGGTTCGGTGGATCCAGTGATGACGCAGCTCGGCGAGGCGATCGGTGCGGTGCCGCTGCCGTTCTGCGTGGGTTGCGGCGGGATGCTGCCCGGCTCGCCGATGAACAAGAAGATCTGGCGCGGCGGCAGCCCGTATGTGAAGGGCGTCCATTACACCAACATCAGCACCCGGTACGACGAGATGGTGGTGCCCTACACCGCCGGGCAGGTCCCCGGCCGTCCCGGCGAGGACGTCACGAACATCGTCGTGCAGGACACCTGCGCGCAGGACTACAGCGATCACATGGCGATCGCGGGGTCCCGCCGCGCGGCGTACATGGTGCTGAACGCCCTCGACCCGCAGCACCCGGTGACGGTGCCGTGCGAGGTGGTCCCGCCCTTCACCGGCTGAGCCGCGCCGGCCGCGGCGGGAGACTCGTCGCCGGACATCCGGCGGCCTGTGGACAACTCTCACCTTACTCGAACGGCCTGTGGACAACGTGCTGGCGTGATTCGCCGTGTGCGCTCACGCTGGGCACATGAGCGAGACGCTGCTGGTCCTGACCGGCGAGGTGCTGCAGGGTGACGTCGCCCGTTGCGGGGCGGCCGCCGGGTACCGGATCGTGGTCGGCGACCCGGCGCGCTGCCGGCACGACTGGCTGCGGGCCGGTGCGGTGGTGGTCGACGGCGACGCCCTCGGGCGGCTCACCGAATCCCGGTTGCCCGCGCGGCCCGGGGTACTGGTGGTGTCCGGGTCGGGAACCGACGCGCGCACCTGGCGCACCGGACTGGCGGCGGGTGCGCAGGGCGGATACGTGCTGCCCGACGACGAGGCCGCGCTCGTCGCGGCGCTCTCGGCGGTCCGGCAGCCGCGGCGCGGTGCGGCACCGTCGGTCGCGCTGGTCGGCGGTCACGGCGGGGCAGGGGTGAGCACGATGGCGGTGGTGCTGGCGCAGTGCGCCAGCCGGTCGGGAAGTCCGGTCCTTCTGCTCGACGCCGAGCCCGGCGGCGCGGGCCTGGACCTGCTGCTCGGCGCCGAAGACACCCCGGGGCTGCGCTGGGGTGACATCACCGGGGAGACCGGCAGCATCGCCGGACAGGCGCTGTCGGCGGCGCTCCCGCGATGCGGCGCACGTCTGAGATTCTTGACGTCCCGGCGTGACGACGGCACACCGTTATCCGCGGAGACGGTGCTGACGGTCGTCGACGCCGCGCGCGCCCACGGCGACACGGTGATCGCCGACGCGGGCCGCGCCGTCGACGCGGCCGCGCTCGGTGTGCTCGACTCGGCCGACCTGGCGGTGGTGATGACCACCGCTTCGGTCCCCGCCGTGGCGGCCACCCGTAAGCTCGTCGCCCGCGCTCGACTCGGCGGCCAGGCGAGGCTGCTCGTCCGAGGCCCCGCGCCCGGTGGACTGTCCGCCGGGCAGGTGGCCGAGGCCGTCGGACTGCCGCTGCTCGCCGCGCTGCGGAGCCGCCGGGCACTGGCGCGATCCGGTGAGGAGGGCGGACTCCGGCCCGGCCGGCGGGGCCCGGAGACGGTGGCCGCCCGCGCCGTACTGGACGCCCTCGCCGGCCCACGGGGAGGACGACGATGACCGCCACCCGTCAACGGCATGCCGATCTGCTCGCCCGGGTCCGTGAACGGCTCGCCGCGCACGCCGCCGAACCGGACGCCGAGACCATCGCCGACGCCGTGCGCGCCGAATCGGGTGGCCTGCTCTCGGACACCGATCTCCTCGCGGCTCTGCGGTATCTGCAGACCGAGCTGGTCGGCGCCGGGCCGCTGGAGACGCTGCTGGCCGACCCGGCGGTCACCGACATCCTGGTCACCGCGCCGGACCGGGTCTGGGTGGAGCGGGGCCGTGGACTGGAACCGGCTGCGGTCGCCTTCGACGACGAGGCCGGTGTCCGGCGCCTGGCGGTGCGGCTCGCCCTCGGCGCCGGGCGCCGCCTGGACGACGCGCAGCCGTGGGTCGACGGTCGCCTCTCCGGGGTGGGCAGGCACGGCTACGCGGTGCGGCTGCACGCGATGATCCCGCCCCTGGCCGTCGACGGGACGTGTATCTCGCTCCGCGTGCTGCGCAGCGTCACCAAGGATTTCGCCGCCATGACCGGTGACGGATCGATCCCGCGACAAGCGCGGGATCTGCTGCTCTCGGTGGTCGCGCGGCGTCGCAGCTTCCTGGTGATCGGCGGCACCGGGGCAGGCAAGACCACGCTGCTGAACGCCCTTCTGGGACAAGTGGATCCGGGTGAACGGATGATCCTGGTCGAGGATGCGCCGGAACTGGATCCGCAGCATCCGCACGTGGTGCGACTGGTGGCCCGGGCGCCCAACGTAGAGGGCATCGGCGAGGTCTCGGTGCGGGCGCTGGTCCGCCAGGCGCTGCGGATGCGGCCCGACCGGATCGTCGTCGGAGAGGTGCGCGGTGCCGAGGTGATCGATCTCCTGACGGCGCTGAACACCGGCCACGAGGGCTGTGCCGGAACCTTGCACGCCAACTCGATCGCCGAGGTGCCCGCGCGGATGGAAGCCCTGGCTGCGCTCGGCGGCATCGGCCGGAGCGCGTTGCAGAGTCAGTTGGCGGCGGCCCTCGACGTGGTGATCGGTGTCGAACGACGTCCCGGTGGCGACCGGCGGCTCGTAGAGATCGGTGCGGTGGAGCGTGCCGGTGGCGGCGAGGTGTCGATCCGGCCGCTGTGGACCAGGGGTGACCGGTGACCGCGCCGGGACTCGCCGTGGCGGTGCTGCTGTGCGCTGCCGCCCTCCTGGCGTGGCCGTCGGGCCGGCCGGTTCACCGGTTGCATGCTCTGAGCGGGGGCCCGGGGAGCCGGCGCTGGACGGTGCCGCGCCGGCCGCTCGTGTTCGCGGCCGTGCCGGTGGCCGGCGCCCTCGCCGGGATCGGTCCGGCGATCGCGTCGGGAATCGTGGTGGCCCTGTGGTTCTCGCGGAGTCGCCGGGCGGCGTCGGCCGCCGCGCGGGCGGTGCGGGACGACGACCTCATGCGCGCGCTCACGGTGGTGTCCGCCGAACTCTCGGTCGGCGCGCCGATGGTGCGGGCGTGCCGGGCCGCGGCAGCGGAGGTGGCGAGCGCCGACAGCGGCGTCGCCGCGGAGCTGGCGCGAGTCGCCGGACACGTCGAACTCGGCGGAGAACCCGATGCCGTCGCCGGAGCAGACGATGCCGAATTGCGGAGGCTCGGGGAGGCGTGGGCGACGTCGGTGCGCCACGGCGTACCGATGGCGGCGCTCACCGACGCGATGCGCCGGGATCTGTCGGAACGCAAGGACTTCGGTGCGCGAACGCAGGCGTCGCTGGCCGGCCCGCGGGCGACGGCGACGGTGCTCGCCGTGCTGCCGGTGCTCGGCTTGGGTCTCGGTGAGCTGATGGGTGCGCATCCGGTCGGGGTTCTTCTCGGTACGCCGCTGGGCTCGATCCTGCTGGTGGTCGGCGTCGGGCTCGCGGCTGCCGGGCTGCTGTGGGTCGACGGGATCGTGGCGAAGGTGCTCCGGTGAGTGCGGCGCTGGTGCTGGTGGCGATCGCCGCGCTGCTGTGGCCGGGTCCGGAGCGGGCACTCGCCCGGATCGGGGCGGGACGTCGTCCTTCTCGGGCCGCGTCCGGCGTCGTTCCGCGGGTTCGGGGCGGGACGCGGCCGCCGGAGCCGGATCCGTTCGAGGTGGCCGCCGGGTACGACCTGCTCGCCGTCTGCCTGCGCGCCGGCCTTCCGGTGGCGACCGCGGTGGCCGTGGCCGCGGCTCACGCGCCGCCGCCGCTGGCGTCCGATCTCGCCCAGGCTGCCGAGTTGCTGGCGCTGGGTGCCGACCCGGAGACCGCCTGGGCGACACCGGAGCGCGAGGGTGCCCGGCCTCGCGCTCCGGACGAGCACTTCCGCGAACTGGCCACGCTGGCGCGCCGCGCCTCCCGCGCGGGATCGTCGATGGCCGACGGGGTCGCGGCCCTCGCCGAGGCCACCCGCGAGCAGGCCCGGACCCGGGCGCTGGCCCGCGCCGAACGCGCGGGGGTGGCCATCAGCGGGCCGCTCGGGCTCTGCTTTCTTCCGGCTTTCGTCTGTCTGGGGATCGTGCCGGTGGTGGTCGGTCTGGCGTCGGGCATGTTCGGCGGGTCGTAGTGGGGTTAGGGCTGCAACGATCGCAGTCGGCCGACATCGAGGGTGTGGTCGACGGCGACGAGGTCCACCTGGCGCTCGGTGAGGCCGGCCGGCCCGGCGGTCCGCTGCGCTTCGGCGAGGGTGAGCGTGCGCGTCGGAACGGTCAGCAGGCCCGCCGCCTCGGCGTCCGACACCAGCTCGCGGATCGGCCGGGGCTTGTCGTCGGCGACGTTGAGCACGCTCGTTCGCAGGCGGGCGGGGAAGGGCTCGGTGAGGAGTCCGGCGACGAGGGCCGCGAGTGCGGTCACCGAGACGGTCGACTGGAGGGCGGCTCCGTCGTCGACCAGCGCGTCGAGGGCAGCGGTGATGCGGGCCAGCCCGGTCAGGAAGCTCTTCGGTCCGGGGCCGTGGATGAACCCGGGCCGCAGCACCAGGCCGCCGGCGTCGATCACGAGGTCCTCGGCGGCGACCCGGCTGCGGCTGAGTTCGGTGACCGGTGCGACGGGCGCGGTCTCCGGCCGGTCGCGGAACGGTCCGGGGCCGTAGACGCCGATGGTGCTGAGATAGAGCAGCGAATCGATGCCGAGGTCATGCGCGACGGCGGTGAGACTCGCGGTGCCGTCGCGGTTGGTGCTCCATGCGAGGACCGGGTCGGAACCGGTGTACGACGCCGCATGGACGATCCCGTCGACGCCGGTCAGTGCGGCCGTGAGAGCGGAGCGGTCGCCGACGTCCACGGCGAGCGAACGCAGATGGGGTGCGTGGCGCGAAGCGGGTGTCCGGGAGAGTGCGCGGACCGCGAACCCGCGCCGGAGGCACTGGTCGACGATGTGCGCACCGCAGAATCCGGTGGCGCCGAGCACGGCGATCGTGCGGGTCGGCGCGCCGTCTGCGGTCCACTTATGCTGATGCCCGGCCGGTTTGACTACCGTGGTGTTCAACTGGACTTGATCCTTACATGGGAGCGGAGGGAGAGCTGGTGGCCGAGCTGAAGCAGGCACGGGCGATCGCGACACACGAGCGCATCCTGCGGGGTGCGGCGTCGGCGTTCGCCGTCGGCGGGTACGACCGGGCGAATCTGAACGACATCATCGCCGCGACGGGCATGACCCGCGGTGCGCTGTATTTCCACTTCAAATCGAAGGAAGAGCTCGCAGCGGAGGTGATGGCCCGTCAGCACCAGGCGTCGATCGGTGCCGTCGAGTCGATCGCGGCGACGGGGGCGCCCGCGCTGGCGCAGATCGTGATGCTGTGCCATGAGATGGGCAGGCAGATCGTGGAGGACCCGATCGTCGAGGGTGGTATCCGGCTGACGCTGGAGCTGAGTTCCGGTCCGGGACCGGACGGCCCGTACAAGGACTGGATCGAGGCTTGCCGGGTCCTGACCGTACAGGCGATCAACGAGGGCGACATGCTGTCGACGATCGTGCCGGCGGACTTCGCCGAGTACGTGATCTCGTCGTTCACCGGTGTGCAGATGGTCGCCAACGTGCTGACGCGGCGGACCGACCTGCAACGGCGCATCGACCAGATGTGGGGGATTCTGCTTCCCGGAATCATGCGCCCGGACAGCACCAATCCGCGCAGCGAGATCCAGGATGCCCGCTGGACGCCCCCGGGGGAGCCGGTCAGCGAGCACTGACCCGGACGTCGGCGTCCGCGACGTGGCGATCGCGCTGACGGCACGTCACCGTCGCTCGGGTGGGGCTCCCGTTCGGGGTGACCGCGACGGCGACCGGTTCGTCGAGTTCGGCGAACCGCTGGAATCGGGCGTCGAACGACTCGAGGGACGCGGACGGATCGTCCGACGCCAGGCGCACGGCCTGGCGGATGCCTTCCAGTAAGAGCATGCCCGGGACGTGGTCGCAGCCGTGGTCGAACAGCACCGGATGGGACGGGTCGACGCGCAGCCTCCACGAGTCGGCGCCGGGCGCGTCACCGAGCACCACGTCCGCCGGATCGAGTACGCCGACGCTGCCCGGCGCCACCGGAGTGACACTGGGCGGCGTACCGACGGTACGCGGCACCGCGCCGCGCCAGCGGAGCCGTTCGTAGCCGGTGGCGTCGAAGATCTTCGTGTCGCCCGACCCGGTGGCGATCACCTGGCCGTCGCGCACGAACGTGAGCTGCGCGGTGAGACCCGCGACCTCCGGCCCGCGGTACTCGACCTGCCGGGCGTCGAACCGTACGTGCAGTTCAGCGGGTGATTCCCCGACATTCAGGCCGTGCGGCCACCGCGGAACGCGTAGTCCGAGGGCCTGCATGGTGAACTTCGAGGCCGGCGGCACGTCGTAGAAGGAGTGCGCGACGGCGATCACCGACTGGCGGAGGACCTCGGCCAGCAGCAAGGTGTCGTACCGGCCGCCGATCGGGCGGTAGAACGCGTGTCGGCGAGGCAGCTGAGCGGCGAGTTCGAAGGTGTCGTCGCCGGTCGTGACGAGGTCGGTCAGAAACACCTCGGCGACCGACGCCCGGTGCACGAGCGCGCGGTCGACGGTCTGATCGAACCGGAGCGCCCTTCCGGGGCCGCAGCTACCGGAAATTCTGTTTCTCACGGTGCTCACCGGGTACGTGTAGCACAGACGGCGCTCGGACTTGCACTGGATTCGCGGCTGCGGTCGAAAGGTCCCGTTCGGACAGTGACGATCTGTCCTGTCCCGAGGGAATCGGAGTACCGAGATGCGAGAAACACGTACTTTCAGACAAACCAATAGATGTGTTTTTAAATCTCTAGGTGCACGTGGCATCGTTCGCGAAAGTGCTGTCGATGGTGCCGCCAGCGATCGGTCCGGCGGCCAGCTCGGGACACGAGGTGGGCTACGGTCGGCTGTCGGACGGGCCGATCATGTGGCGCGCGGCGTCCCCGGTGCCCGGCCGCGTGCCGTCCGACTCGCATTGCCGACGACTCCGGCGCCGGCTCTTGTCGCGATTCCGGCTCACGAGTAATAGTCGACATATGAGGCGAATCGCAGCGGTACTCATGGTGGTCCTGGTCGCGGCGTTCCTGGCTGGGTGTTCGGGCTCCGGCAAGGACAGCGGTGGCGATCGGACCGGCGCGGTCTCGACGGTCACCGAGATCGTGACGGCAGGTCCGTCGTCGGACACCGCGGCACCGACCGAGACCACGACCGTCACCGGGCAGAATCCGGCGACGACGGTTCCGACGCAGGCCACGCCGACGGCGCAGCCGATGCAGCCCACCAAGTACCTCGGGAGGTGGGCCGGGCACACCCGAAGTGTCGAACTGCGCGCGGACGGCACGGGTGAGGTCTCGCTGTTCAGCGGCGCGGCGGACGGCACCGTCTGGAACGTCACCTGGTCAGGGAACGACTCGCAGATCCAGGTCACCATGGTCAGCAAGAAGAGTGTCTACGGCGACGGTGCCCCGCTCTATACGGAGGGGCAGACCGTCGAGGGGCACCTCGAATCGCAGGCCGGCGGGCAGGTGCTGATGCTCGGCGGCAACTCATATTGTGACTCAGTCTCCGGCCAGGCCGGCTACTGCGGGGCCTGACCTCGTCGTACTCGCGCGTAGCCGACGCCGCTGAGGCACCATGCACTCATGGACCCATCGGCAACCCTCTCCGACGACGCCGCAGGCACTCCTCCCGATCGTGAAGTGCATCCTCGATTCCCGAGTGGCGCAACGGCATTCCGGACGTATGAGAGCGGGATCGAGCAGCGGGCCGTCGACGAGATGTTCCGGCCCGACGGCACCGTGCGCCCGCCGTACCGCGGGATCGCCGCCGCCATCAAGACACTCGACCCGGCGGATCTGAAGATCCGGCTCGACGCGCTCGACCGGGCGTTCATCGACCAGGGCGTCACCTTCTCCCTCTCCGGACAGGAGCGGCCGTTCCCGCTCGACCCGGTACCGCGCGTGATCAGCGCCGCCGAGTGGGCACGGCTGGAAGCCGGTATCGCGCAACGGGTCCGGGCGCTGGAGATGTTCCTCGACGACGTCTACGGCGAGCAGCGGATCCTCGACGACGAGATCGTGCCGCGCCGCCTCATCTATTCGTGTGAGCACTTCCACCGGCAGGCCGCAGGGATCCGCCCGCCGAACGGGGTGCGCATCCATGTCGCCGGGATCGACCTGATCCGCGACGAGAACGGCGAGTTCCGGGTCCTGGAAGACAATGTGCGCTCGCCGTCCGGGGTGTCGTATGTGATCGAGAACCGGCGGACCATGGCCCGGGTCTTCCCCGACCTCTTCGCGAGCCACCGGGTGCGCGCCGTCCGCGACTATCCGAGCCAACTGCTGAGCGCGCTCCGCGCGTCTGCGCCCGGCAACGTCGGCGACCCGACCGTCGTCGTCCTCACCCCGGGCGTCGCGAACTCCGCGTACTTCGAACACTCCTTGCTCGCCCGCCAGATGGGTGTTGAGCTGGTCGAGGGCCGCGACCTGTTCTGCCGCGACAACGTGGTCTACATGCGCACGACCGACGGCGAGGCGCGGGTCGACGTGATCTACCGCCGCATCGACGACGCCTTCCTGGACCCGATGCAGTTCCGCCCGGACTCCATGCTCGGCGTCGCCGGCCTGGTCAACGCCGCCCGGGCGGGCAACGTGGTGATCTCCAGCGCGGTCGGCAACGGCGTCGCCGACGACAAACTCGTCTACACCTACGTGCCGGAGATCATCCGCTACTACCTGGATGAGGAGCCGCTGATCGGCAACGTCGAGACGCTGCGCTGCTGGCTGGCCGATGAGCGGGAAGAGGCCATCCGGCGGATCGACGAGCTGGTGGTGAAGCCGGTCGAGGGCAGCGGCGGCTACGGCATCGTCTTCGGCCCGAGCGCCACCAAGGCCGAGCTCCGGACCCTCAAGGCGCAGATCCGGGAGAATCCGCGCGGCTGGATCGCCCAGCCGCTGATCAATCTCTCCACCAATCCGACCGTCGCGGGCTCGCAGTTGAAACCCCGCCACGTCGACCTGCGGCCGTTCGCTGTGAACGACGGCGAATCGATCTGGGTGCTCCCGGGCGGGCTCACCCGCGTCGCGCTGACCGAGGGCTCGCTGGTGGTGAACTCGTCGCAGGGCGGCGGATCCAAGGACACCTGGGTGCTGGCGGCACGCAGTTCCAGCGACCCGGCCGAAGTGGCGGAGTCGCGGGTCGTCGCCGATCTGCCGCAGTCGCCGCGGCCGACGATGGCGCCGAGCACGGCGTCGACCACCGATCAGCAACAACAGCAGCAACAGGGCCGGACGACGGCCCCGGCGACGGGGAGGTGACGGTCCGATGATGCTCGCACGCAACGCGGATTCGCTGTTCTGGGTGGGGCGGTACGTGGAACGCGCGGACGACATGGCGCGAATCCTCGACGTCGCCGTCCAGCAGCTCCTCGAGGACCCGACGGTCGACACCGACCACACCGTCCGCCAGGTGATGGCCGTCCTCGGCTTCGCACCGCCGGACACCGGCGAACCCATGACGGTGTGGACGCTCGCGGAGGCCGTCGCCTACGACCGCGGAGCCGAATGCTCGATCGTCGGCCTGGTGAAGGCCGCCCGCGAGAACGCGCGCGGGGCGCGCGAGGTGACGTCGAGCGAGATGTGGGAATGCCTCAACGCCACCTACAACGAGGTGCCGTCGGTGATCCGGCGGGCGCGCAAACTCGGCCCGCACCACTTCCTGTCGTACATCAAGGCGCGGGCCGCCATGTTCGCCGGGCTCACCGATGCGACGCTGAGCCACGACGACGGCTACAGCTATCTGCTGCTCGGCCGGTCGATCGAGCGCATCGACATGATCGTCCGGATGCTGCACTCGCGGTCCGGAGACCTCGCCGCGTCGCCGTCGTGGATCGGCGTGCTGATCGCCGCCGGCGCGCAGGACACCTACGTGCGCGCCTATCGCGGGGCCGTCGACGCCGACAGCGTCGTCCGGTTCATGCTGCTCGACCGGCTCTTCCCGCGGTCGGTGTTCTACACGCTGCTCGTCGCCGAATCGCATCTCGCCGCGCTCGACCACCGGCCCAACCGCGTCGGCCAGCAGTCGCGGGCGCTGACGCTCCTCGGGCGGGCGCGGAGCCGACTCGAATTCATCGACCCGGATTCGATGGTCGAGGACCTCACCGACCACCTGCGCGAGCTGCAGGTCATGTGCCAGGCCGTCACCGACTCGATCGCCGAGGAGCACTTCCACATCGAGCCGTACGTATCGTGGACCGGTGCGAGTCTGACCGAACTGGCCGATCGAAAGGAAGCCCAGTGAGCGCCCGGTTGCGAGTGGTCCACACGACCGGATTCACCTACGCGGGCCCGGCGACGTCGTCGTTCAACGAGGCCCGCATCACGCCGCGCTCGGACAGCCGGCAGACGGTGATTCTGGATCACGTCGACACCTCGCCGTCGGCGCGGCTGTACCGCTACACCGACTACTGGGGGTCGTTGGTGACGGCGTTCGATCTGCACGCCCCGCACGACAGCCTGGAAGTGACCGGAACCGCCGTGGTGGAAGTGGACGACGAAGCGCGTTCCGCCGACGCCGCCGCGGCCACGTGGGAACTCCTCGCCAGCGACGACGTACTCGACGAACACGACGAATGGCTCGGTGCCAGCGACTACGCGCCGATCCGGCCCAAGCTGTCGGAGTTCGCACGCGAGGCCGCCGCCGGACTCTCGCCGGTGCTGGCCGCGGAGGCGGTGGTGGCCGGTGTTCACGGCGCCATGCAGTACGAGCCCGGCACGACGGAGGTGCATTCGACGGCCCGCGACGCCTGGCGGCAGCGGCGCGGCGTCTGCCAGGACTACGCGCACATCACCCTGTCGATGCTGCGGAGCCTGGGGATTCCCGCGCGGTACGTGTCGGGCTACCTGCATCCCAAGGCGTCGGCGGCGATCGGTGAGACCGTCGAGGGCGAGTCGCACGCCTGGGTCGAGGTGTGGACCGGCGGATGGTGGGGCATCGACCCGACCAACAACACGGCGATCACCGACCGGCACGTGACCGTCGGAATCGGTCGTGACTACGCCGACGTTACGCCGATCAAGGGGATCTACGCCGGTGGCGGCGGCGAGTCGGACCTGGAAGTGAGTGTCCGGATCACCCGGCTCGCGTGAGGTCGGTCCCGGTGGCGGAGAGTCGTGGGCGGAGTGTCGTGGGCCGAGTGTCGTGGAACCGGATCGACGCTCCCGCGGCCGGCTCGCGCGCAGCCGCTCGCGGAATGGACGGCGAGCCACTGTGAATGTGGAGCAATTCCCATTTCGATCGTCTCCCGATATCCTGCCGTTCGCTACGCGTCTGGACGCGAAACGTCGCCCTAACCACACGGTCCCGGAAAAGGGGATGAGCAGAAGTGCCGCCAGCCACAACATAATGCTCAGTGTCCGACGCTCGGTGATCACCACTCCGATGGCCGCGGCGATCGCGAGAACGATCGACATGCCGCCAAGCACCCAGGCAAGATCCGCCCGGTCTGGTACCACTTCTTTCTTTCTGTGGTCACGCGACAGCGATAGAGACGCCGCGTTACTTGCGGAATACGCGGACTGTCACGTAAATGATCGAAGCCAGGATGCCCAGAAACACGATCAAGCCGATGACATCCGCCGTCGTCGGTATCAAGGGGTTCATGTGGTCTCCTCACGCCATCGCTCGCTGACGACGGCTCGCCTCGGTGCGCCCGGATCGGTGCCCGGAGCAACGGTAGGGCAGCGCGGCGAGCGATGATGCGACGAGCTGGCATAGCCGCAGGTCAGAGGCCATCGATGGCTTTCTGGTCCAGAATTCCGTGAGCGAGAAGTACCTGAACCTGCCGGGTGCTCATCGGTCCGCGGCATCAGTATCCCCGCTGACGTTGTTGGACGGCCGTCCCCGGAGACTTCGCTTCTGCAACTGTCCAGACAACGGTTAGCACGGTTGCGGGAATCCAAATCAAGAGTATGTCCGCAGCGTAGGCGATCGCCAGATCCAGATTGTAGTGGTTGAAGTCATCGGGGTGCCCTCGGTAGGCGAGTGCGATCTTCAGGATCTGTAGGGGAACCGCGGCCGTGAGGAGAATTGCGGTCGCCCACTTCTTCGATGAGGCCGACACTGCACAGGCGACTATGGCAAGGAGAATCATCACGCTTATCGCGCTGGTGTGCAGTGTGAGAGACTCGCGGGCGGGGAAGCTCCACAACCTTGATGTGACGTCGATAGCCAGGCCCGCAGAGGTTGCTCCGACGGCGATGAAGGCTCGCGAACGCCGGCTCATGAGTGCATCCCGCAGATCTTCCACGATCCATCCACCGTTTGGAGCGTGGCAGACATGAAGACACGATGCCTTGCGTCGAGGCCGGCGGCTCCCTTTTCGTACTGGAGTTGAATGCTTGCGGTCGCGAATTCCTTGAGCGTCTTAATGTGATCGACGGCTATTACCTGGCCGCTCCCGCGCTCGCGGCGGTCTGCCGCTGATTCCACGGCGAATGCTTTGGCGTCCGCCTCGGCCAACTCAGACCCGAGCTGACCGCATGATATTGATTCCAAATGCGTCAGGTCGCCGGTGTTGTAGTCCTCGATGGCGGCCCGGGTCACCTGCTCGATGCCGGCCCGTGCCGAATCGGGCGAGGCGGATGCGCTCTGCGCAACCTCGTTCGAGGACTGGTCGGGACCCGAGCATCCAGGGAAGTAGTGCCCCATAAGGTGGTGTAACTCGGTGGCCGAGATCGTCTCCGACTTCGTGTCGGGACGGACGTAGAGCGGCCACCGTGTGATCCTTCGAGTCAACCGTCTAAAGAATCCTCGAACGGAGTCATCACGATGACCGCACCTCATATTGTCGACCCTGCAGGCCTGCTTGGCCAAGCCCTCGCCGACGCGTCACCGGATCTGATGCGCGAGCTGCTGCAAA
>NZ_JBPSDN010000101.1:0-1048 GCF_052036135.1 Gordonia marina | reverse complement strand
CTAGATGAGTGATTCCTGGGGTTAGTGGTCGTAGGCGGTGAGTGATCGGCGGATTTTGGCGGCGATGGTGTCGTTGTGCCAGATCGCTGCGGTCATGGCGAGGATGCGTTGGGCGATCCGGGTGCAGACCCCGGCGATGGTGCGTCCGCCGTGGCGTTCGAGATCGAGTTGGCCTTTGAGGGTGTCGTTGACCGATTCGATGACCTGACGCAGGGGTTTGAAGAACTGTTCGCCGCCTCGGGGCCGTTCGCCCTTGCGGGCTGGGCGCAGCACGGTGATGCCGGCGTCGGCGAGTTCGTGTTCGAACTCGCGGCCGTAGTAGCCCTTGTCGGCGATGATCGTCGGATGGTTGGCCTCGACCAGTTCGGCTAATCCTGTTGTGCCGGTGAGGATGTCGTGCAGCGCGTGACGTTCGTCGGCTTTGGCGCCGGTGAGGGTCCAGCCCACGGGCACGCCATGGACCGTGGTGAGTAGATGCAGGCGCAGTCCCCAGAAGAAGCGGGAATGGGAGGCGCAGTAGCCGTACTCGGCCCACCCGGCCAGCTCTGATCGCAGCGCGGTCTCACGGGAGCGGCCGCATTCGACCGGGGTGGAATCGGCGACCCACAGCGAGTCGTCCCCGACGCCGGTGCGCGCGGCCAGGGTCCGGGTTATCCATGCCATCGTCGGAGCCAGGGCCCGTAAGCGTTTGTTGTAGCCCGGTTGTTGCGGAATGTCGGGGAACAGTGCGCGCAGGTGGCGGTGGGCGAAGCGGATCCAGCGCCGTTCACTGCTGTATCCCAGCAGTACCTGCATCGCGGACAAGGTGAGCAGTTCGGCGTCGCTGATCCGGGCGGTGAATCCGCCCGCCGGTGTGGCAGATCGGCGCTCGGGGTGGGCTTTGAGTAGATCGTCGCAGGTCACGTAGAGTGCGGTGGCGAGGTCGTCCAGGTCGGTGACCATGTCGGCTCCCATGTCGATGTCGGTGTATGCAACATCGATCCTGGACGACCTCGCTCTTCAGTCCCACACGACACACCCGTCACATCGCCAGGAATCACTCATCTAG
>NZ_JBPSDN010000100.1:0-1054 GCF_052036135.1 Gordonia marina | reverse complement strand
GAAGACCTCCGGGCAGGATGTGGGCTACCACACTCACTCCAAGCCACGGAGGTCTTCGTGATCCACGCTAACGCACCATTGACTCCGGAGGGACGCCGACGCTTGGCGGTGCTGGTCGTCGAGGACGGCTGGTCACTGCGGCGGGCGGCCGAACGGTTCCAGTGTTCACCGGCCACGGCCAAACGCTGGGCTGATAGGTACCGGGCCGGACACGACCTCATCGACCGCAGTTCCCGGCCCCGGACCAGTCCCCGCCGACTCGATCGCCGCACCGAACGACGGATTGTCTCACTGCGCTGCACCCGCCGGTGGGGGCCACACCGCATCGCCTACCACCTGAAGGTGCCGCGCTCGACTGTCGGTCGTGTCCTGGCCCGCTACAACATGCCGCTGCTGACCCATCTCGATCAGGCCACCGGGCTCCGGGTCCGGCGGTCAGCACCGGTGCGATACGAGGTCGACAGACCCGGGCTGCTGGTCCATGTCGACATCAAGAAACAGGGAAGAATCCCTGATGGTGGTGGGTGGAGAGCCCACGGCCGCGGCTCGGCCCAGGACAAGAACGCCGGCCGGGCCCGCGATCAGGCCACCCGCGGTGGGGCACCCGGGTCACGCGGCTACCGGTACCTGCACCACGCCGTCGACGACTACTCCAGGATCGCCTACTCGGAGATCCTCGACGATGAACGTAAGGAGACCGCCGCCGGGTTCTGGCAACGCGCCAACGCGTTCTTCGCCGGGACCGGGGTCACGGTGACTGCGGTGATGACCGACAACGGTTCCTGCTACCGCTCCAAAGCCTTCAACGCCGCGTTGGGCGCGCACGTCAAACACAAGTGGACCCGCCCCTACCGGCCCCAGACCAACGGCAAGGTCGAACGATTCAACCGGACCCTGGCCGCCGAATGGGCCTACGCCGCCCCGTACACCAGCGAAGCCGACCGCGCAGCGGCCTACCAGCTCTGGCTGCACTACTACAATCACCACCGACCCCACACCGGGATCGGTGGCCTCGTCCCCTCAGCCCGCGTTCACAACCTCACGGGGAAGTACA